>NZ_CAXAPA010000014.1:0-182632 GCF_963970835.1 Pseudomonas sp. EA_15y_Pfl1_P101
CTCCCACTCGGGTGCTGACACACCAGTGCTGGCTACGGCCTTTGCCCCGCACGCGTTCTATAACCTTACGATGAACCAGTTTGATGCGCGACAGCGCTACGTCGAAGATGTAGTGGGGCCTCCCACAGTTTTTGCTCTGCGGTGTGTCACCTGCCCGCGCTACTTGTCGGTGCGCGCATCCAGGGTCTTCTGATGCTCCGCCAGAAACGGCTGTTCCGCCGGATCAAAGCGGTCGATACCGGCGGTGAAACGATGCCAGTACGGGTACAGCGGCTGGCGACGTGTCACCGCCTCGATGCGCAAAGACTGCTCTTCGGTGAGTTTCAGTTCAGTCGCCGCAAGGTTGTCACGCAGGTGCTCTTCGGTGCGCGCGCCGACAATCAGCGAGGTGATCCCCGGTCGATCCTTGAGCCATGCCAGGCACGTGCGGGCAACTGAGACACCGTGTTCATCACCGACAGCAGCGAGGGTTTCAATAATGTCCAGGGCGCGCTCCTGGTCGTGCACATAGGGTTCCGGCCAATCGCTGCCCTGACGGGTGTTAGCGGGCGGTTTTTGCCCGCGACGGGTGGAACCGGTCAGCAAACCCTCGCCCATCGGGCCCCATACCAGGGTGCCCACTGACTGATCCAGCGCCAGTGGCAGCAGCTCATACTCGGCTTCGCGGGATTCCGGGGTGTAGTAGATCTGCTGGGTGATGGGCTTGAGCATGCCATGCAGCTCGGCTTTGCCCAGGGTTTTCATCATCTGCCAGGCGGTGAAGTTGCTGGTGCCGAAGTAGCGGATTTTGCCCGAGCCCACCAGCAACCGCAGCGCTTCGAGGGTTTCCTCGATGGGCGTCATACCGTCCCAATTGTGCAATTGGTAAAGGTCGATATGGTCGGTACCCAAACGTTTTAAACTGGCCTCACACGCACGGATCAAGTGATAGCGCGAGGAACCAGAGTTGTTCGGGTTCTTGTCAACGGGGCTGCGGCCCTTGGTGGCCAGGAGGATGTCGTGGCGCTTGTCGCCCAGGGCTTTACCGACCACTTCTTCGGCCAGCCCGTGGGAGTAGAGATCGGCGGTGTCGACCATGTTCACACCCGCGTCGAACGCGATATCGAACATGCGCTTGGCCTGGGGCACGTCCACCGATCCGCATTTTTCAAACTCTGCGCGGCCGCCAAAAGGCACGGTGCCCAGGATGATTTCGGACACCAGCAAGCCGGAATGGCCCAGTTGTCGGTATTGCATGTTGCCTCCTACTGAACGTTGCACGTGATGGTGTGAACGACGTGGGTGGCGATAGTTTGAATTTTTTCATGAAAACTTCGTGCGTCTGCCTCACCATTGCGTCTATCAGGATTTACAAGGAGCCCCGCGTCCATGAGCGTACTGATCGAAACCCGCGCCCTCATACGCATGGACGAGCGCCGCCAAGTGCCCTTGCTCCAGCCCACCGATTTCAGCTTGACCGCCAGCGACCGCGTGTCGATCACCGGCGCGTCCGGTTCCGGAAAAAGTGTGTTCCTGCGCGCGCTGGCGTTGCTGGATGCGCCCACGTCCGGGCAGATCCTGTGGAACGGCCAGCCAATCGGCAATGCGCAGATTCCCCATTACCGCTGCCATATCAGCTACCTGTCCCAACGCCCGGCGCTGCTCGACGGCACGGTGGAAGACAACCTGCGCTTTCCCTTCAGCCTCAAGACCTCGCGCAAGCGTAGCTTCGATCTGGCGGCGGTCACCACACTGCTCGGGCACGCCGGCAAGGCCCCGGATTTTCTGGCCAAGCGCGCCGTCGACCTGTCGGGTGGTGAATCCCAGGTGGTTTCGCTGATCCGCACCTTACAACTCAACCCCGAAGTGCTGTTGCTCGACGAACCCACCGCCGCCCTTGATCCAGCTTCCTCGCGCGAGGTGGAAGCGTTGATCGATGCGTGGTTTGCCGGCGATCTCACACGGGCCTTTATCTGGGTGTCCCACGACCTCGACCAGGCCCGGCGCATGAGCGACATCCACTTGCAGATGAGTGCTGGCGTGTTGAGCGCAGTGACACCGGCATGAACTATCAAAACCTCACCGCGCTGGACATGGGCATCGCCGCCTCGCTGATCCTGATTAACGGTGCGCTCTCGTTGCTGTTGCGCCTGGGCCTGGAGCGCCAGTTGCTATGGGCGGCGGCGCGGACCGTGGTGCAACTGCTGGCCATCGGTTACCTGCTGGGCTGGGTGTTCGAGTTTGCCTACTGGTACGTGGTGCTGCCGTTGATGTTCGCCATGACACTGATCGCCGGTCTCTCGGCAGCGGGGCGTGGGCAGCGGACTTATCGGGGGCAGCGCGTCGACAGCATCCTGTCGGTGTGGGGCAGTTCGTGGCTGGTAACGGCGGTGGGCCTGTTTGCGGTGATCCGTATCCATCCGTGGTACGAGCCGCAGTATGCGATCCCGATTCTCGGCATGATCCTCGGCAACACCCTGACTGGCGTATCGCTGGGTATCGAACGCATGACCCAGGAGCTGACCTCAGGGCGCAACACCATTGAAATGATCCTGGCCCTCGGCGGCTCACGCTGGGAAGCGGCGCAGGAAGCCATCCGTCAGGCGGTGCGCGCGGGGATGATCCCGACGCTGAACCAGATGACCGTGGTGGGCATCGTCAGCCTGCCCGGCATGATGACCGGGCAGGTGCTGGCGGGAGAGAGCCCGGTGGATGCGGTGCGGTATCAGATCGTGATTATGTTCTTGATTGCGGCCTCGTCGGCGTTGGGCACGGTGGGGGCGGTGCTGTTGACGTATCGGCGGTTGTTTTCCCCAAGCCATCGGTTCTTGCGCGATCGTTTGCAAGAGCGCTGATGGCCTCGGGAACGCCACTGAACACTGTGGGAGTAGGGGCTCAGTGTTGTTGGGAGGGCTGCACTCCCGGATCAGGCACGCCGAAATCCAACACCACCTTCATCGCCTGCGTCTTGTCCGCCGCCAGTTCAAACGCCTGCAGCGCCTGCTCAAATGGCACCGTATGGGAGATTACCGGGCGCACGTCGATGATCCGGCGGTTGAGCAAGTCCACCGCCTGGGCGAACTCCGGGTGGAAGCGGAAGGTGCCTCGCAGGTCGATCTCGCGGCTCACCAGCAGATTGAGCGGCAGCGACACGTCGCCGCCCAAGCCCACGGTGACCAGCACGCCTCGCGGCGCGATGCATTCCAGGCCGTTGCGCAGGGCCTGGGCGCTGCCGGAGACTTCGAACATGACGTCGAAATAGCCTTTTTCAGTGGTGTAGCGTTTCAGCGCATCGGCACCGCCAGCGAGGTTGTGGGTGCGCGTGGCCCCCATTTTTTCAGCGCAGGCGAGGGCGCTGGTAGACAGGTCCACAGCGACAATTTCAGCGGCGCCAGCAGCGAGCAGGCTACCGATCAACAGGTTGCCGATCGGACCGCAGCCGGTCACCAGCACGCGCTTGCCGAACACTGCGCCGGCCCGTTGGATCGCGTGCAAACCCACAGACAAGGGTTCGGCCAACGCCCCTTCGGCCAGGCTGACTTCATCGGCCAGCAGATGGGCCTGATGGGTCTCGATCACCAGGCTTTGGCGAAACGCGCCCTGGATATGCGGGAAAGGCATGGCGCTGCCGTAGAAGCGCATGTTCAGGCAATGGTTGGGCAAACCTTGATGACAGTAACGGCAACCACCGCAGGGGCGCGACGGGGATACCGCAACGCGTTGCCCGACCTTGAACGACCCGGCATCGCTGCCCACCGCGTCGATCACCGCCGACACTTCATGGCCGAGCACCATCGGCTCGCGCAGACGCACGGTGCCGAAGCCGCCGTGCTGGTAGTAGTGCAAATCGGAGCCGCAGATACCGCCCCGGGCGATGCGTACCCGCAGTTGGGCGGGGGCGAGGGGCTGTGGTTCGTCCAGGCGGTCGACTCGCAAGTCTTTCGAGGCATGGCAGACAATGGCGTGCATACAATTCTCCAGGGTTACAGCGACGCGGTGATGCCACCGTCGACGTAAAGAATATGACCGTTGACGAAGCTGGCGGCGTCACTGGCGAGGAATACGGCGGCGCCGGCCAGCTCGTCCACCTCACCCCAGCGGCGGCTCGGTGTGCGTTGCACCAGCCAGTCGCTGAATTGCGGATTGGCGACCAGATTGGCGTTCAGCTCGGTCTTGAAATACCCAGGCCCGATCCCGTTGACCGTCAGCCCATGGGGGCCCCAATCGATGGCCATGCCCTTGGTGAGCATTTTCAGCGCGCCCTTGCTCGCCGCGTACGGCGCAATACCCGGGCGGCCCAACTCACTTTGCACCGAGCAGATATTAATGATGCGCCCACGCTTGCGCGGAATCATTGCCCGCGCCACGGCCTGGCCGACCAAAAAGGCGCTGTCGAGGTTGGTGCTGATCAGTTCGCGCCAGTGCTGCTCGCTGTAGTCTTCCAGCGGGCCACGGCGTTGCATGCCGGCGTTGTTCACCAGGATATCCAGCGGGCCGAGGCGTTCTTCGATGTTCGCTACGGCGGCCTGGATGGCCGCGCTGTCGGTCACATCAAAGGCCTGTGTGTGCACCTCGAGGCCTTCCAGCGTCAACAGTGCGGCGGCGTCGCGCAAGGTACTGCGGTTGCGCCCGTTGAGCACCACCCGCGCACCGGCCTGGGCCAGGCCGCGGGCGATCGCCAGGCCGATACCGGCGCTGGAACCAGTGACCAGCGCAAGCCGGCCATCGAGGCGAAAGTGGTCTAAAACGTTGTGCATGGGGCGGTTGCTCCTGACGCGCTTATTGTTATCAGCAAAACCCGATGATGTCCTGCTTGGTTGGCCTCAGTTCACTCCAGTACAGGCAGTGGGTCCAATGTTCATTTATGATCGGGTGATCAACATCTGTGATAACCGGGGAAGCTTGATGGAGCTAAAGCACTTGCGCGCCTTTGTGGTGCTCGCCCAAGAGCTGCATTTCGGCAGGGCGGCGGCGCAGCTGTCGATTGTGCAACCGGCGTTGAGCATGCAGATCAAATTGCTGGAAAGTGGCCTGGGCGTACGCCTGCTGGATCGCAATCGCCATTCGGTGACCCTGACCGATGCGGGCCGCGTGTTTCTGCCTGAGGCCCAGGCCACTTTGCATCAGGCGGCGCGTGCGGCGGACGCGGCGCGGGCGTCCAATCGCGGCGAAATCGGCCGGGTGCGCCTGGGGTTTGTGTCGTCGGTGCTGCCGCAGTTGTTGCCGGAATTGATTCGCACGGTGCACCGGCGATACCCGCGTATCGAGCTGGAGCTCAAGGACATGGCCGGCCCCGACCAGGCTGCCGCGCTGAAGCGCGGCCTGCTGGACTTCGGCCTGATGCGCCTGCCCGCCAGTCACCCCGGCGTACAGACCCGTGCGGTGTTGCACGAGCATTTTTGTGTGGCGTTGCCGATGGATCATCCCTTGGCGTTGAAGCCGTCGATCCACCCCACCGATCTGCTTCGGGTGCCGGTGTACATTCTCGCGCGACGCTATGCGCCGGGTTTCTACGACGAATTTATCCAGGCCGTGGGCATGCCCCTGGAGATCGCTTCTGAGCTGGGCGAATTTACCACCATGCTCGCGCTGGTCTCCGCAGGGCTGGGTGTTGGGGTGCTGCCGCAGCAGGCGGCACGGGCGCTGCCGTCCAATTGCGTGTCGCGGCCTATGGAGCTGGGCGCCTTTCAGGCCACTACTGGTTTGGCTTGGACCGAGCTGGACAGTGCGGTGAAGACCACCTTGTTCAACCTGATCGTGGCATTATCCGGCGCGTGATTGTTTCGCCGGATGAAATACTGGATTGTAAATCCTGGTGATTCCTGCGGTCGGGGCAGCGGTGGAACATGCGGGGCGTCGATACCCCACGCTGTTGGAGCTTCTCATGATCAAACTCTATGGTTTCCCGTTGTCCGGCCACTCCCACCGGGTCGAGCTGATGCTGTCCCTGCTGGGGCTGCCCACCGACTATATCCTCGTGGACCTCAAGCAAGGCGCCCACAAAGCCCCCGACTTTATTGCCACGGTCAACAGCTTCGGCCAGGTGCCAGCGATTGACGACAGCGGCACTGTGTTGGCCGATTCCAATGCAATCCTGTTCTACCTGGCGACCCAATACGGCAAAGGAAAATGGCTGCCGAGCGACCCTTTGGGGCAGGCCCGCGTGCAGCGCTGGCTCTCGGTTGCCGCCGGTCAACTTCACGCCGGGCCCGCCACAGCACGGTTGGCCCTGGTGTTTGGTGCCGAGGTCGACACTGTCACTGCCATTACCAAATCCCACGCTTTGCTGAAGTTGATCGAAGCACAACTGAGCCAAAGCCGCTTCCTGGCCAGCGAGCAACCGACCATTGCCGATATCGCTTTCTACACCTACGTGTCCCATGCGCCGGAAGGCAATGTATCGCTGGCCGACTACCCTCATCTGCGTGCCTGGCTCGCCAGCATCGAGGCGTTGCCGGGCTTTGTCGGCATGCCGCGCACGGCGGTAGGCAGTCACAGTAACGTTCAAGAGGGCCACCGATGGATCGATTTCATGAAATGCAGGTGTTCCTGGCGGTGGCCGAGGAGGAGGGCTTTGCCGCCGCCGCGCGCCGCCTGAAAACCTCACCCCCGAGCGTGACACGGGCCATCGCCGCGATGGAGGCGCGCATCGGCACTCAACTGCTGGCACGCACCACCCGCAGCCTGCACCTGACCGAAGCCGGCCAGCGTTACCTGGAAGATTGTCGGCGCATCCTGGCGGAACTCAATGAAGCCGAGGACGCGGCGGCGGGCAGTTATTCCATCCCCTGTGGCCACCTGACGGTGACCGCGCCGGTGCTATTTGGCGAGCTGTATGTGGCGCCGGTGCTGGGGGAGTACCTCGACCGGTTTCCCTTGGTCAACATCAACGCCTTGCTGGTCGACCGCGTGGTCAACATGAGCGACGAAGGCGTCGATGTGGCGGTGCGTATTGGCCATCTGCACGAGCCGGGGCAACAGGCGATCAAGGTCGGCGAAGTTCGTCGGGTGGTGTGTGCATCGCCGGCCTATCTCGACCGGCACGGGCGGCCCCGGCATCCGTCGCACGTGCGTGAGGCCAAGATTGCCACGTCGTCCAGCCAATTGGTGAGTGAGTGGAATTTTGTCGACGCGGATCAGCCGCTGACGGTGCCTATTGAGCCGCGCCTGGTCGTCTCGGCGAACAATGCCGCGATCAACCTGGCGAGGCTGGGCTGGGGCATGACGCGGGTACTGTCCTATCAAGTCGCAGCCTCGGTGGCCGCCGGGGAGCTGGAAATTGTCCTGGAAGCCTTCGAGCCGGCACCCTTGCCCATTCAGGTGGTGTTCCAGAGAAGCGGCCGCGTGCCTGCCAAGATCAACACCTTTGTCGACTTTCTCAGCCATCGCCTGAGCCAGGACGCCGCCCTTAACCCGGCGATGAAACGGCGCAGCTGATGGCGCGTTATCGCGATATGCAACTGTTCGCCGCGCTGGCCGGACAACCTAGCCTGGCCTCGGCGGCGCGGGATGCGCGGGTGTTGGGGCCCACCCTGGTGCGGGCGATTGCACGCCTGGAAGCGCGTTTGCGCGTGCCGTTGCTTGAGCGCAGTACGCGCGGCGTTAGCCTGACCGACGCTGGCAGCGCCTACCTGGTCGACTGCGTGGGCCTGCTCACCGCCGTGGACGCCGCCGAAGCCTCGGCCAAAGGGTTGCATGTGCAGGCCGAGGGCAATCTGCGGGTGTTTTTGCCATTCCTGTTCAGCCGCTATGTGATGGCGCCAGTGTTGGCCGACTACATGGACCGCTACCCCGAGGTGCGCCTCGTTGCTCACTACCATGACTATTACCCGAACCTGCATGAAGAGGGACTGGATGTGGCGATCCTCGTCGGCGAACTGCCCAGCTCATCGTTGATTGCACGGCCGGTGGGCCGGGTGCGGCCTATCCTTTGCGCCAGTCCCGATTACCTTGCGGCCAACGGCGAACCCCTGCACCCGGATGACCTCATGCTACATCGGCTGATTGCCAGTGCCGATCAGGTGTATTGGGATTTCCATGGCTATCAGCTCAAGACCCACGCGCGCCTGAACTGCGCCACGGTGCAGGGCGCGATCAATGCGACCGTGCACGGGGCGGGGCTGATTCGCTGCCTGAGCTATCCGGTTCACGAGCATCTGCTCAAGGGCCAACTGCGGCAGGTGTTGCCGGACTACGAACCGCCGTCGCTGCCGGTGCACGTGGTGTATCGCGAAGGTCGCAATGCGCCGATGCGTGTGCGCAGTTTTGTCGACCACTGCGTGGCTGCGCTGCGCGAGCATCCAGCCTTTCAACTGGCGTAATAGTGGATTGCCCGGAGTGGTTATTCCCTCGGTGGTTGGCAAGGCGCAGCATCGACGTATCCAACATGAGGTGCTCGCCATGAACCTGATCGAACAAACTCCCTGGCATGCCGGCGAACGGCAGATGCAAGCAGCGGTTGGCGTGGCCGAACGCATGGCCGTGGTCGGGCCCAAGGTGATTCGTGATCATCTGCCGGAGCAGCATCGGGATTTCTATCCCTTGTTGCCTTACCTGATGTTGGGCGCGGTGGACGAGCAGGGCATTCCCTGGGCGACGATGGTGGAAGGGGCGCCGGGCTTTGTCCACTCGCCACGCCCACAGACCTTGCAGATCGATAGCCTGCCGTCTGCGGGCGATCCTGCCCGCAACGCTTTGCTCAACGGCGCGTCGGTGGGCGTGCTGGGCATCGACCTCAACACCCGCCGTCGCAACCGCATGAATGGGCGAATCAGCGGGCGCGATCACGATGGTTTTTCGGTCGACGTGGTGCACACCTTCGGCAATTGCCCTAAGTACATCCAACTGCGGCCGATCGATTCCATCGCGCGCAAGCCCGGCACGCAGGTGGAACGCTTCAATGGCCTGGACGACGCGGCACAAGCGATGATCCGCGACGCCGACACGTTTTTTGTCGCCAGCTACGTGGACGTGGACGGCCAACGCTCGGTGGACGTCTCCCATCGCGGTGGTAACACCGGCTTTGTGCGGGTTGAAGGCAACGTGCTGACCATCCCCGACTTCGCCGGCAACCTGTTCTTCAACACCCTGGGCAACTTGCAGGTGAACCCGCTGGCGGGGTTGCTGTTTGTCGATTTTGCCTCGGGGGATGTGTTGCAGGTTGCCGGGCGGACCTCGCTGATCCTCGACGGCCCGCACGTGGCCTTGTTTGAAGGCGCCCAGCGCTTGTGGACGGTGACCGTGGAGCACGTGATCCGCCGCCCGGCGGCGTTGGCGCTGAGGTGGGGCATTGGTAGGCTGTTTCGTGCCGTAGGACGCATTGGGAAGCAACGGGTTGGTCATCTCGATGATTGCCCATCGGCGCGCTGTCAGAGCCAGGCAGCATCCCACAGTGAGTAATCGCCTACCCGCTCAACCAGGCCTGCTCGCAACGGGTTAGCCACGATGTAGCGCGCCATCGTACGAATATCATCCTCTACATGCACAGCCCTATCGTAATAACCAGGTTGCCAGACGCGTTCCTTGCTTCTGCGACGCCTGTTAATCGTCAGCGTACTGCGTGACTTGATGCGCCGGACAACGTCGGCCAACGTCTGCTGTTTCAACTCAAACAGCCAATGAATATGGTCAGGCATAATTACCCATGCCGTGGAATCGATCAACCCAAGTTCATGAACTTGTCGGAACTCGGCAACCATCAGGCGACCCAGGAACAGGTCGGCGAACAAACGCTGGCGGTGGTGAACGACGATGGTAATGAGATAGCTACGTCCGTGTTCTGAGTAGCGACCGTGACGCAGGCGATGTGTTTGAGGTTTTGGGCGCAATCCGTTGCTCCAGAAATAGTGCTTAGGAACATTAACGCTAGCTCGCGATTTACAGTGAACCTCCGCGATTTGGTCACTGAATATTTGTAGTGAGCGGGCTTGCCCCGCGTTGGGTGGCGAAGCCGCCCCAAAACGGATCCCCGCGCTGTGTCAGGTGAGTTTTGCGTTGCCTTGTTTGGGGCGGCTTCGCCCCCCAGCGCGGGGCGAGCCCGCTCACTACAAGGGTCCCGGGCATGATGGTTGAAATGTTGCCAGATATTGAATCACCAGATTGCCCCAACCCAGTGCGTTAGCCTTGTTTTCCCACCGACAACAAGGACTCGTCATGCAGCGAAAAGTCATCAATCCCACAACCGTGTTCAACTCCCTGCAATATGGCTTCAGCCAGGCCCTGGAAGTACCGGAAGGCCGGCGCATCCTGCTTTCCGGCCAGGTGGGCGTGGATGCCCAGGAGCGTACTGTCGGCCCTGGCATCGCTGAGCAGACCGCGACCGCCCTGGACAATATCGAAAAGGTTCTGGCCGAGGTCGGCGGCGATCTGTCCCATGTGGTGATACTGCGGCTGTATATCGTCGAGTCAGCGCGTGACCAGCAGGAGCCGATTGCCCAAGCGCTGCGTGAGCGCTTCGCGCACAACCCTCCGCCGTCTTCGTGGATCATTGTCCGCGGGTTGTCGTTGCCGCAGTGGTTGATCGAGATTGAGGCTGAGGCTGTGATTTCACGACAGTGAGCGCAACAAATCCCCTCACCACAGGAAGTGCCTCATCCCACGGGGCCTCCAACGCTTTACATCAAGGGACGTAGGATTGCTGTCGATGTCGCCGCGGTAGCGGTGTTTGGTCGGGAGGATATCCGGGCGGCATTGCAGCAGGACCCCGGGAACGGGTGGGCGCGCTGGATACGCTACTGTGCCTGAAATACCTCGGGCCTTTGATAGTCTGCGATCAACCGCTGAGCATCCCTACCATCGCGAATGCGCTCAATTTACTCATCAAGCACCGATCATCCATTTGGCCAAACCATGCCGGCCACTGACGCCCAGCTTGGCAGCGGCGCGCTTGAGGTAGGTTTCGATGGAGCTGTTCTTCACGCTGAGTTTTTCCGCCATCTGCGGCACGGTGCCGCCCGTCAGTAGGCCGAGGCACACCTCCTGCTCGCGTGCCGAGAGGGTGATGTCGCCGAGGGACAGGCGCTGGTAGAACTCACGCTGCAATTGCGATTGTTCCAGCAACGTGTGGGCCGGTTCGACTTCGGCGTGCGGCGCCTGGCGCAGGCTCTGCGCATGGCACTCGATCAGTGGCAGCAGGGTGTCCGACAGGCACTTGAGAAACGACAACTCGGCCAGGGAAAATCCGCGATGGTTGGGCGGACGATAAAACGAAATCACACAGCGCCGGTTGCCCTGGCGCGACACCAGGTTGCACTGGTGCGAGTTGCCGCGTGGGTACGCGCTTTTAGCCTTGGCCTTTAGCTGGATCAGCAGCGGGTCCTGCATGCCGAGCATTTCCCGCAGCAACGGGTGGTCGTCCATGGAGTTCAGGGGCAGGGGCGGCGGCAGATCCTGCGTCTGGCCAGCGCTGCCGAGCAACGTGATATCGAGCACGCGGTTGCGTAGCTCGTCGAGGGTCCATTCGCTGAGGTCCACCAGGTGGATCGGTACCCACTTGTCCACCAGGTGCAGCATGTGCGCGGCGAAGTCCGCGTGGCCACTGTTGGCAATCAACTCGCCCATTTCGGCATAGAAATTCGGGCTTTGGGTGTTTGCAATACTGCGGGTCAAACTCATTGCCATCTCATCCTTGATGTCGAAAACCGTCTACAAATTCTCTGGCCTTTGCGGGGCGATCCTTGGCTCACACACCAGAGTGGGTACTCGAAATTGTAGTTGGCTAGGGGATTCGTCCTACGCATGTGGCGGAAACGATCGATACAAAGTGCCATAAAAACCACGTCATTAATTCGACGTTTCTGAGGGGCAATTCCGGACGCGAAAAACCTAGAGATGTTTCTGAGGTTATTTAACGTATTGATAATTAAGTAATAATTACTTTTTTGAGGTGATCGTGAAATCCGGCAGCGGCTAAACATAGCCAATGTCCTACAGCTTTTTAATCGTTTCAGCTGCTCACCGTCAGCCTAGCAATCAACCAACTGCTGATAAGGAACCTATAACTCAAAGTCTTTTTGCTATGCGATTCAGCTATTGAGTTGTTGATGAGGCAACGCATTTAATTCGGGCGTAACAATCCTCTGCAGCACCCTGGCACCGGATGCCGGTGAACCGTGGGTCGATGGGCAGCGCCAACGCTTTAGCTCGCCCTTGTCGGCACGCCGAGTCGGCATTGTGGCCGTGCACCAACAGCCCGACGAACACACCGCGGCCTTGCCGGAACCCGACACCGAACGCCTGCTTGGCCTGGTCGACAGTCAGCGCACACAAGGCGTGGCCATCCTCTACATATCCCAGCGCCTGTCCGACCTGCAAAGGGTCACCAACCGCGCGATCGTATTGCAGCAAGGACGGCTGACCAGCGACCTCAACACCCGGCACTTGCCGAGTGCGGCTTACACCTTGTTTGGGGATGTGGCCGAGCATCCTGCGGTGACACCGGGCACGTCGTTACCGGTGCCGTTTCTGGAACGGTTCACCCGGGCTGGGTTCATTCGCAATCGGGCCGAGGGGCGGGCGGTGCAGGAGCAGGTGAGGGGGTTGCCAGTCCATAAGACTAGCTCGCTGCTGAACGACGAAGCGGAGTCAAGTTAGGGTTACCTATCTATTCAGGCGCGATATGAATGGTGCCATTTGTCGGATTGTTTTATGCGTGCTTGTAGGAATAGTCCTCATCTTACAAAAAACACCTGAGTTGGAGCTTTCTGTTTCTTATGATTTGGTGAGTCGTATCGTATTGATTTTATAAAAGGTCGTATTTGATGAGGAAGGCTGGAAGAAACTTTGGTACTTTGTGAAATTGTTAGTATTCCGAAAGTGGTGAGTGAAACTTCCTATTAAAATCGTCAACTGTCCTGCGCTAAATATTTATAACTGTTGCGGTTTTCTCCGGGAGGGCTAGAGTGTTTTTTTTTTGCGGGTTGGTAAGCGGTTGAGTATTAGAAAGAAAGGTCCCGTTCCGTGAGGTGAATAATGAATCAGTATTTGTTGTTCGCGCCATGTTCACTCGCGGCGCTCTTTATAAAGGAACAATTGAAAGAGCCTGTTGCATTATTTTGGACAGTGGTATCTCCTGTGGTGACCTACTATTTGATCACCTACGCCAAGGCTCCAGTGAGTGATACCGCTGTCGATTATTTGTCCAGCACTTCCTGGTTTTACGCTTTTGTAGCGTCAAGTGTGGCGCTATTTGGTCTGGCGTTCTACATAGTGGGCCGGAGGGAAAGTGGCTTTCTGCGGTCATTCGTTTATACGGGCCGAACAAGGGTTGTCTTTCTTATTGGGCAGTTTCTCGCGTATTCGGTTGTCGCCGTACTGTATTGCACTGTTTTCTATGTGCTCACACGCTATTCTTTTGGCGTTTTTAATGGCGCTGAATACTTGGTTGTGGTTGTGCGGTTTTATGTTTGTTTTCTTATTTTTGCCATACCTTCGCTATTGCTGACGCTGGTGCCGCTGGGTTTTCAGAATGCGAGTACTGTCTTTTCCATGTTGTCACTGGCGATGTTGGCGCTCGGGATTGTAGGTACGGGTTCCTCCCGCCCAGCCTTTGTCATCGTTAGTTTTTTTAATCCAATGTGGTGGGCAAACAAGGTTATGTTAGTCGGGTTGGCGGAGTGCTGGTTGGTTGTTTTGATGGTTGTCGTTTTGTTGGTGGTTTCTTTCTTTTTGATGTTTCGCTTTTTACTTATCAATCCCGCATGGAGTCGTTATTGATGAAGCGGCTTATCGTAAACTCACTTGACGTCAGGTATGCCTCTCATATTTTGTTGCATCATGCGACTCTGACAATTGAGGCGGGCTCCATTTCAGGGTTGCTGGGCCCTAATGGCTCCGGAAAAACTACCTTTTTCGATGTGATTTGTGGCCTGAAGAAGATTGCTGGCGGTGAGATAAACAACTCTTTTTCCAAACTGCTTTACCTGTCGCAAATCATCAACACGCCCCCCGTGTTCCGCATGTTCGACATCTTCAAAATGACCATGCTCTTTTGCTCCGAAACAAAGGTCACTCAACAGCACGCTCTGGAGAGGATCGGAAAATGGAGCCCCGGCATTGCAGAAAGGTATTGCGACATTTGGAACAAAAAATCCTCCCTCTGTAGCTACGGAGAAAAGCGTTGGTTTTTTACTTTGTCATTGCTCTGCGCCAACGCGGACCTGGTGATACTGGACGAACCCACGGCGGGTGTAGACCCTGAGTTTCGTTATCACATTTGGCGATGCCTGAAGGGGGCGGCGGCGGAAGGTGTCGCGGTGCTGGTTTCGTCGCACAACGTTGATGAAATCGTCATGCATTGCGATGACTTTTACATGCTTAGTCAGCGGCGATTCAACCGTTTCACAGACGCGCAAAGCTTCATGAGCACATACGGTGGTGACAGTCTGGATGAGGCATTTATCCATGCCGCCAGCCTGCCAAATGGATAGACCACGCCGAATAACGGCAGCAGGATCACCGCGTTCAGTTATCCACAATGCCGCCCTCAGGCCGATTTCGGGTAGATGATCAGTTCCAGGCAACCCTTGTGGTAGCGTTTGCCCCCAGGCGGCAGTTGCCCTGCCTCACGCATTTCACTGGTGCTGTTGACTCGCATCAGCACGCCTACCGAGCCGCGCTGGCGCGCGTCCTTGAGCCAGGTTTGTACGTCCTCCAATTCGACTTTGCGACGTACCGCCCCCGCGTATTGCAAACCGTAGCGCAGCTCGCCCTCGGTGTCATACAGCGCCACTTCCGGGCGTTTCAGGCGCCAGGCCAGGGCGCTGGCACTGCTCAGTTCATTGCTCAACAGTGCGTTGGTCTGCTGCAATTCTTCAAGGTGTTCGAGCACGAACGGGTCGGGCATTTCGTTATCTGCGATCCACGCCGGCATGCTCGCTGGCAGCAGGGTCACCAGCAGGCCGATGCCCAGCACCGGCATTGCCCACAACGTCAGCGGGCGAAACGCTTGCAACAAGTTGGCGAGGATCCAAACCAGTAACACGATAAAAGCCAGGGACAGGCTGAACATCTCTGCATGGCTGTTGCTGTAAATCGGCCGAGCGATTTGCAGGTAGATCAAGCCGATCATGGCGACCATGCCGATCACGAAGTTGAGCAGGCCATTGAGGCAGATTGTGCGGGCGCGGCCGGTGCTGATCAGGTCGACCAGGGTATGCCCCATCAGCAATGCCAGGGGCAGCAGGCACGGCATGATGTAGGTCGGCAGCTTGCCGTTGCTCAGGCTGAAAAAGACCAGCGGTAGCAGCAACCACAGGGCCAGGAAGGTGATCGCCGGCTGGCGCTTTTCCTGCCAGGTCTTGCACAGGGTGGCGGGCAGCAGACCTGCCCACGGCAGGCAAGACACCGCGATGATCGGCAGAAAGAACCACCACGGACGCACGTGTTGCGCGTTGTCGGCGCTGAAGCGGCGGATGTGTTCATTCCAGAAAAAGAAGCGCCAGAAGTCGGGTTCCTGAAGGTGGATCGCCAGTGCCCACGGCAGGCACACCAACACCGCAACCGCCATCGCCAGCGGGCCATAGCGCAGCAACTCGCCCAGGCGGCGTTGCCAGAGCATGTAGGGCACTGCAATCAGCACTGGCAGCGCCCAGGCCAGGAAGCCTTTGGTCAGGAAACCCAGGCCGCAGGCCAGGCCCAGCACGGCCCAGGCGAATAGGCGAGCACGCGTCGTGGCGCTTTCAAGTGCAAACCACAGGGCGACCAGGCTCAGGTTGACCCACAAGGTGAATTGCGGATCAAGGTTGGAGTAGCCCGCTTGCCCGGCCACCAGGCCGAAACTCAGGTAGAGCAAGGCGCAGGCGAAGCTTTTGCGCGGATCATTCCACAGGCGGCGGGCAACCAGGTAGGCAAGCAGCACGCTCAGGCCGCTGGCCACGGCTGAGGCGATGCGCACACCGAACAGGTTTTGGCCAAACACTGCCTGGCCCAGGGCGATCAACCAGTAGCCGCCGGCGGGTTTTTCGAAGTAGCGGATACCCATGAAGTGCGGCGCCACCCAGTTGCCGCTTTGCAGCATCTCCTGGCTGATCTGTGCGTAGCGGGTTTCGTCCGGGGTCCACAAGCCGTGCAGGCCCAGAGGCAACAGGTAAAACGCGATAAAGGCCAGCAACACTACCGGCAGGGGCTTTAATCGATTCATGAGCACGTCGCTCCCTGACGCTTAGTGGCGGATGTTTGAAGTAATGAAGTAATAACGGAAATAGCCACAGCCTTCACTGAGTTACGGGAAATAGTCATGTCGTCCTTAATGAAAAGGCGCAACTAAACATGCCAGGGCAGGGCTGTCTTTTTGCTGAACAGGCCGAAGGGTAAGTTAATAGAGTTGTTTCAGCGCGGCGGGCCAGTCGGGATTGTTGACGATGCCCAAGGTCTTGAATTTACCGTGGGGCAATACCTGTACGAACAGTGCACTGCCGTACTGGGGGAACGTGGCGTGGGGAAAGCCCAGGGTGGCTTCGAAGTCGGCAATGCAACCGCTATGGGTGACGAAAACCAGGTTGCGTCCTGGGGTTTTGTGGCTGAGCAGTTCTTCACCCATCGCCGCGCCGCAGACGGCTTGCTGGCCGGAGGTCACTTCGTTTTTGCCAAACATGAAGCGCAGCGTCTGAGCCGTGCGGATCGCTGGGCTGGCCAGTGCGTCGCTGCCCTCCATGCCCAGTGTTTTAAAGGCGTTGCCCAGGGTTTCCGCCTGTTGGCTACCGTTGATCGTCAGGCCTTCCACGGGGCCCAGGCAAGGGTTGGTCGAGCGGTCGCAGCGCTCTTCGTGACGCACCAGCACGATCAGGTCACCGTCGCGCCAGAGGGGCAGCACGTGGGACGTCAGCAGGCGATCACTGACGCCCAGGTCGCGTGGCGAGGCGTGCCAGAGCAGGTTGCCGGCGACCAGCAGGCCGACCACGAATAGCCCCAGCCATAGCGGTCGCAGGCGCTTGATAAAGGCCCGGCGTGAGCGCGGTTTGGTCAGGGTAAGGTCAACCACTTCATTCACCATGGGCATTGTTGGCAGTGTCGTGTTAGTTGGTCGCAACGTGTTGGCGAATGCCCGTAGTGGTGCCGGAGGCTGTCACAGGTGGGCTGTCTTTTCGCTGAACATGTTGTGGTTAAAAGTTGTCAGGCGTGGCAACTAACAAGTTGCCGACGAATGACCCATGGCCGGCAATTTAAAGTGCAGTGAGTGGGCAGCCGGTGAAATCAATGTGAAAAATTTGCGTGGCTGGGAGCCGCAACCGTTATTCTCGATTGCCGCCCATCAAACGAGTGTTGCCATGTTGCAGGTGCAAGGAGTGTCTAAAAGCTACGCCACCCCCCAGGGTTCGTTAGCGGTGTTGGCCGGTGTCGATTTGCTCCTGGCCGAGCGCAGCAGCTTGGCGTTGATGGGCGAATCGGGCAGCGGCAAGAGCACCCTGTTACACCTGGTAGCCGGCCTGGATCGGGTGGATGGCGGCAGTATCCAGGTGGGTGAGCAGCGCCTCGATCAGCTCAGCGAGGCGCAACTGGCCCATTGGCGGCGTACGCAAATCGGATTGGTATTCCAGCAGTTCAACCTGATCGGCAGCTTGCGGGTCGAGGACAACCTGGCGTTCCAGGCGCGGCTGGCGGGGCGGTTTGACCCCCAGTGGCAGGCGCAACTGGTGGGACGCCTGGGCCTGGGTGATCTGCTCAAGCGCTACCCGGAACAACTCTCCGGTGGTCAGCAGCAACGGGTCGCGGTGGGGCGGGCATTGGCGTCAAGGCCGGGCCTGTTGTTGGCCGATGAACCCACCGGCAACCTTGACGAAGCCACCAGCGATGAAGTCCTGCAACTGCTGCTCGACTTGCTGCGCGACAGCCCCACCAGCCTGTTGATGGTCACCCACAGCCCGCGCATTGCCGCACGGCTGGACCGGCAGGTGGTGCTGCACCGCGGCCGTGTCGTACCGGCAGGCGCCGCTTGAGATGGCGGTTTTTTATTGGACATTACGCGCGCTGCTCAGCCACTGGCGGCGGCATCCCGTGCAGTTCTTCAGCGTGCTCACCGGCCTGTGGCTGGCCACCGCGCTGTTGATTGGCGTGCAAGCGCTCAACAGCCAGGCGCGCGACAGCTATGCCCGCGCCAGCCAATTGATCGGGGGTGAACCGCAGGCCAGCCTCAGTGCACCTGACGAGGCCGCTTTCCCGCAGGCGGTGTTTGCCCAGCTGCGTCGTGCCGGGTGGCCGGTGTCGCCGGTGGTGCAGGGGCGCTTGCAGCTCAAGGGGCTGGAAGATGTTCGCTTGCAGTTGATGGGCATCGACCCGGTGTCGTTGCCCGGCAGTGGTGCGGTGGCGGGTCAGCGCTTGAGCCAGGCGCAGATGCTGGCGTTTTTCGAGCCGCCGGGGCGCACTTGGATCGCGCCGCAGACCTTGCAGAGCCTAGGGCTGTACGAAGGTCAGCAGCCGACTACCTTGAGCGGTCATACACTGCCGCCGCTGCAAGCCCAACCGGATATGGCACCCGGCTTGCTGCTCACCGATATTGGTTTTGCCCAACCTGTGCTGGAGATGCCCGAGCGCCTGTCGCGCCTGCTGGTGGACAAGGCTTTTGCCGCCGGCCACCCCACGCCGCCCGCCGGATTGCAACTCAAGCAGGGCGAGGACAACAACCTCGCGCGCCTCACCGAAAGCTTTCACCTGAACCTCGATGCGCTGGGCTTCCTGTCGTTTGTGGTGGGGCTGTTTATTGTGCACGCCGCCATCGGCCTGGCCCTGGAGCAGCGGCGCGGGCTGTTGCGTACCTTGCGTGCCTGCGGGGTCAGCGTGCGGATGTTGATCGTCAGCCTGAGCGTCGAACTCGGCGTGTTGTCATTGTTGGGTGGCGTGCTTGGTGTGACGAGCGGCTACCTGCTGGCCAGTCTGCTGCTGCCGGATGTGGCGGCCAGCCTGCGCGGCTTGTATGGCGCCGAGGTGGCGGGGCAGTTAAACCTGAGCCCGTGGTGGTGGGGCGCGGGGTTGGGCTTGAGTTTGTTCGGCGCTTTGCTCGCTGGCGCCAGCAGCTTATGGCGGGCGGCGCGCCTGCCATTGCTGGCGCTGGCCAACGCCCAGGCCTGGCATGAGGCGCACGGACGCTGGTTGCGCCGTCAAGGTTGGGTGGCCAGTGCTGCGCTGCTGATCGCGGTGCTGGCGCTGTGGGTGGGCAATAGCCTGGCCGCCGGCTTTGTGCTGATGGCCACCTTGTTGCTTGGCGCTGCCCTCGGTTTGCCGGTGGTGCTCAATGGCCTGCTCAAGGCCGTGTTGGGGCGCAGCCGTTCGGTGCTCGGCCAATGGTTTTTGGCGGACTGCCGCCAACAGTTGCCGGCTTTGAGTCTTGCGCTGATGGCATTGCTATTGGCCCTGGCCGCGAATATTGGCGCGGGTTCCATGACCTCGGGGTTTCGTCACACATTCAATAACTGGCTGGAGCAGCGTCTCACCGCCGAGCTGTACCTCAACCCGCAAAACCCGACGCAGGCGCAGCAGCTCAGTCACTGGCTGGCGCAACACCCGTTGGTACAAACGGTGTTGCCCACCTGGCAGGTCGCGGTGCAATTGCAGGGCTGGCCGGCGGACTTGTTTGGCGTGGTCGACGACCCGACCTATCGCCAGCACTGGCCGTTGCTTGAGGCGACGGATGCTCCGTGGGACCAGTTGCAGCGAGGCGATACCTTGATGCTCAGCGAGCAATTGGCGCGCAGGCTCGGTGTGCAGCTCGGTGATAGCGTGAGCATCCCCACGCCACACGGCGTATGGGCGCCCAAACTGGTGGGGATCTACGCCGATTACGGCAACCCCAAGGGCCACGTGTTGGTCAATGCCCAGCACCTGTTGGCCCACTGGCCGACGCTGTCACCGGCGCGTTTCAACCTGCGGGTTTCACCGTCGGACGTGGCGCCGCTGGTGCGTGAGGTGCAACGCGCCTTTGCCCTGGAAGACAGTCGCATCATCGATCAACAGCAACTCAAGGGTTGGTCGAGCCAAGTGTTCGAACGCACCTTCGCCGCCACGGCCGCGCTGAACAGCCTGACGTTGGGCGTGGCCGGTGTCGCGCTGTTTATCAGCCTGTTGACCCAGAGCCAGAGCCGCCTTGGCCAACTTGCACCGCTGTGGGCATTGGGTGTCACCCGTCGGCAATTGATGCTGCTCAACCTCGGCCAGACCTGGCTGTTGGCGGTGCTCACGCTGGTGCTGGCTGTGCCGCTCGGCCTGCTGTTGGCGTGGTGCCTGGACGCTGTGATCAATGTGCAGGCCTTTGGTTGGCGCTTGCCGTTGCAGGTGTTCCCGTGGCAGCTGGCTCAATTGCTCGGGTTGGCGATGCTTGCGACCTTGCTGGCCTCGGCCTGGCCGTTGTGGCAGTTGAACCGCAGCCGCCCGGCGGATTTGTTGAGGACGTTTGCCAATGAAGATTAAGTGCCTGTTGTGGGCGTTTTTAGTGTTATTGGGCGCTTGCGACAAAGTCCCAGAGCCGCAGGAAAGCTTTGCCGGGCTGGGCAGTGACGCGGCAGATTTCGCCCAAGTGGTGCCCGGCAAAGTCTTCAGCTTCCCCGAAGACCATGGTTCCCACGCCGGCTTTCGCATTGAATGGTGGTACGTCACCGCGAACCTCAAGGATGAACAAGGCAATGTGTTCGGCGTGCAATGGACGTTGTTTCGCAACGCCCTCAAGGCCGGGCCGACGCAAGCGGGCTGGCACGACTCGACCATTTGGCTTGGGCACGCCGCTGTCACTTCCGCCACCCACCACTACGCCGCCGAGCGCTACGCCCGAGGTGGCGTCGGCCAGGCCGGCGTCCAGGCGGTGCCGTTCAACGCCTGGATTGACGATTGGAGTTTCGCCACCCGCCCCGGTGCCGCGAGCGCGTTGGCGGACATGCAGCTCAAGGCCAACGGCGCGCAATTCGCCTATGACGTGCACCTCACTTCCAGTCGCCCATTGGTGCTGCAGGGCGACGGCGGCTACAGCCGCAAATCCGACCAGGGCCAAGCGTCGTACTACTATAGTCAGCCGTTTTTCAACGCCAAGGGCAGCGTCAGCATCGACGGCAAGACCTATCAAGTCACCGGCCCCGCTTGGCTCGACCGCGAGTGGAGCAGCCAACCGCTGACCGCCAGCCAGACCGGCTGGGACTGGTTCTCGCTGCACCTGGACCGTGGCGAGCAGTTGATGCTGTTTCGTGTGCGACAAACCGACGGCGCGTCGTATATGACCGGCACTTGGATTGATCACGAAGGGCGTACGCAAACCCTGCACAACGCGGATATCCAGCTGACACCGCTGGAAACCACCCACATTGACGGCCGCAACATTCCTACACGCTGGTCGCTGAAAATTCCTGGCAAACAGCTGGATATCACCCCCCAGGCCGTCAACCCCAAAGCCTGGATGAACCTGAGTATTCCTTACTGGGAAGGGCCGGTGCAGTTTGACGGTGGGGTAGGTTATCTGGAGATGACCGGATATTAGCGTGGTTTTTGTAGACTCTATTTCTTCGCTGTGTAGGTAACTTCCCAAATGTGAATCGGCCCCCCTGGACTTGTGTTCGGGGCGTGGGCACTTGCTTATATTTCGACGCCATCTCTATTGCATTCTGGATGTAGGGCATGGCGCAGAGCTATATCAACGACCGCGCGACGGACTACCAGAGCTTGAAAATCCGCTTGATGGGCGGCGCCCTGAGCCGCCAGCGTTCTGACCATTTTGATGTGTTGAACCGGCATCTGCGCACTGGCTTTGTGGCTCAGGGCCAACTGGTGATTATTCCCGACAGCCACAGCGTGAGTTGTTCGGTCGAGGAAGCCTGGCTGATGCGCCATGCCGAAGAAGTCCGCCGAAATCTGGAGCTGAATGCCGCGGCCGGCACGGCGATGCTCGACAACTATGACTTGCTGCAGAGCTTCCTGGCGAATGGCTCGATGGGTATCGGCAGCGCGACATCGGCGTGGGCGCGGCACTTGAATGAAGTGGCGCAAACGCTGGAAGAAATCGAGCGGCTGCATCAGCGGTTGAAAGACGGTGGTTTGGACACGGCGATGTTTATCCAGCAGCGCCAGGCGTTGTTTCGACGCTTGGATGTACAGCTGCAGGGTGCGGCGCGGTTTGGTACGGGATTGCGGGGCAATGAGTCGTTGAAAAAGGTATTGGGGATTTCGACCAAGAGTTATCTGCACAAGGGTGAGATCGCGGGGTATGCGCAGCGGATCCGGGAGATGACGCAGATGTCGAAGTGGTTGGGTAAAGGGACTTATGTGGGGTTGGTGTTGGATACGGGGGCGGCGGGGTTGGAGATCAAGGAGGCGTGTGTGACGGGGAGGGAGGCGCAGTGTCGGAGGGCGAAGTATGTGGAGACGGGTAAGTTTACGGGTGGGGTTTTGGGGGCAGCGGGGGTTGGGGCGTTGGGTGCTGATCTAACTCGTCGTGCATGCAACATTTTTTTAGGTGTCGCGACTAGAGGAAGCGGTGCTCTGAACTGTGCAATTGTTGGGGGCGCTGCTGGAGGGTATGCAGGAGGCAATCTAGGGGGAGCAGGTGGTGCGTTCTTGGGCGGCAAGGTCATAGAGATAGATGGCGATTTGATCTTTCAACCAGAGGGAGCTTAACGATGTCTTGGTTTTTCATCTACACCATCGTGATGGTGATTGGGACGTTCGTTGTTGTGGGACTGATGTGTTATGCCACGCGTGCAAAACTCGACGAGCTGGAAAGTTACTTCAGTGAAAATGTAGAGGTGCTCAAACTTCAGCAACGCTGGAGAAACCGGCGGCTCGCTAGATTTAATCGTATGTGCGTCATGATCAGTATCCTGACAATGCCAAAACGCCACGTGAAAGACGGTTTTGTGACTGAGGCAGAGTTGGCCGCTATACCTTTAGCACTCAAGCGCTGGGCTGTATGGCTGTATCGTCTCGCGATATTTTTGGCCGCCTACTGGGGTCTTTGGAGTACTTGGCTCTAAGAGCGTGTCCTTTTTTACACATTTCCCTGAAAAATATACTGTACATACATCCAGTAATATCATAGATTCCATCCCAGGTGACCGGATGTCACCTGAGCTTCACTTTTTAACTATGGATGGATAAAAAATGAAATCGAAAAAAGCCTTTATGCTGGGCGCGGCCATGGCGGCCTCCTGCTTCGTTTCGGCCTTTGCCCAGGCCGAGCAATACCCTCACCTGGCTGCGCAAGCCGTTAAACCTGACATCAAGCAAAGCCTGAAAGCCGCTGGCAAAGTCCCGGCCACCAAGGCTTCGGCGGCGCTGAAAAAGCAACTGAACGCAGGCGCCCAACTGAAAAAGCCGATGTTCGCCGCGAAGGCCAAGGCCGACTCGGTGGTGGAAGACCACAGCGCACCTGCCCCGGTAACCCAGGTCAAGAAAGCCGGCGCTCAGCCAGCCACCGCCGTGCAAGCGGCGCTGGTCCAAGGCTGTGAAACCACGCTGGACGTGAATGAGTTGTACGCGGTCAATGGTGTGCAAACCGGTGACCTGCTGTGCTACCACTTCAACCTGCCGCAGACGGCCCGGATCAATGCGCTGCTGGTCGGCCAGACGGCCGGTACCGACATGTCCTTGACCCTGTTCCAGGACGATGGCCAAGGCAATCCGATCCCGCTGGGCACTTCCAATAACCCCGGTACCGGTGACGAAAGCCTCAGCGGCGTATTGCCGGCGGGTGACTACTACTGGTTCATGGAAGCCAATGCGGCTGTCTCGGGTTCGAGCTTCCAGTTCGGTGTGGCTGTCAATGCCAATATCGATGCCTTCGAACCGAATGACACGCCGGACACTGCCTTTCAACTGCCGGACACCCTGAACTACATCAGCGGCAACGCCGACAGCCTCGATGATGTCGATTACTTCGACTTCACCGCCGTGCGTGGCCAGAGCGTGGGCATTGCCCTGTCGGCCGATGCCGCCAGCGGCAGCACCCGTGGCAAATGGATCCTTGAGCGCTTCGATGGCAGCCAGTGGGTCACCGTAGGTGCCAATATCGTCTCGACGTCGATCCCGAGTCCGGGTGTGGGCGGTGTGGTCAAGGTGCGGGTGCGCCCGAACCCGCACCCGAACGAGCCGTGGAGCGCGACGGGTAAATACACCCTGTCCTTTGGTTCCAACCCACGTGTCGACAACCCGGATATGAAAGGTGAGGCCAACGTGTTGCGCATCCCGTATTCCGCGTCTGATGTGGGCTACGGCTACATGACCACCCAGGCTTATCGAAACCTGACCTGGAAAATGAACCTGTCCGACAGCACCGGCGCGCCACTGGTGGGGCTGCACCCGATTGTTTATCTCGACCAGCACATCAACCCGGACACCGGCAATATCGTCTACAAGGCGTATTCGGCGGCGACCGACAGCTCCGGCCAAGCCGGTGGCACGATCAACGTGGGCACGTGCGCCGGTGACTTCCAGACCACCTTTGTCGATTACTCCCAGGGCTACAACAACACCTGGCGTACCGACTTCAACTACGGCGTGTGGCGCATGGAGGTGCTGGAATACCCAGGCATTGGCGTCGGCGGTGAAAACACCGAGTTCGTCAGCTTTGGTCACCTGTGCAAGCAAACCTTGCTCAGCAGCACCAAGAGCTAAACGCGTGTAGCCGCAAGCAATGAGGGCATACAGGCCGAGCGCCTGTGTGCCCTTTTTGCGTCAGGGCGCCAACGCCAGCGCCAACGGCACGCGCGCCATGCTCGTGCTTTTCAACGAACCCAGGTACAACCAGTTGCCATACTCCCGAGCGGTAGTGATGGGCGAGTAATTCCCTGCGCTGCCGTCCTGCAAATTGGCGATGACCTTGCCCTCGGTATCCAGCCCGAGCACAAAGGCTTTGCGCTCGATCGGCTTGGGCACCACCATCAGCGCGCGCACCATCACCTTGCGCAGCAGCGGGTAGCCGGCAAAGCTGTCCAGCAGTGGATTGCGCGGCGAGTACAGCGCCACCCAGAAACGGTCCCTGCCGTTGAAGCTGAGGTTGTCCGGCAGGCCGGGCAGGTTGTCGATGAACAGATCATGGGTGCCGGCTCGTTCGCCTTTGAGCCAATAACGGCTGATGCGATAGGCGCCGGTCTCATTCACCAGCACATAGTTTTCATTCGGACCCAACGCCACGCCGTTGGCGAATTGCAGCTGGTCCAGCAACACATCGGTGTTGCCGTTGCTGAAGTCATAGCGCAGCAGCCGACCATCGCCGCCATGCTCGATCACCGCTTCACCGTCCTGCCCATAACCCCAGCGACTGGATGCATCGCTGAAGTACGCATAACGTCCGCTGGCGTCCACGATGACGTCATCGGTGAAGCCAAACGGCAGGTCATTGGCGCCAGTGCTGAGGATGGTGAGTTGGCGCTGGGCATCCAGTGCAAGCAGCCCCTTGATCCCATCGGCAATGATCAAGCGGCCATCCGGGTGTAGCGCCATGCCCAGGGGGCGACCGCCGGTATTGGCCAGCACTTCCAGGCTGCGGCTGTCGGGCGAGGTGCGGATGATGCGTCCGTCATGCAGGCCACTGATCAGAAATCCCTGGGCATCCAGCAGCAAGGCCTCGGGCCCGGCGATGTCCTGGGCGCCGATTTTCTGCACACCTTTGAGACGCTGGTTTTCGGCGTAGGGGCCGTCTTTCATCGAGGGCGCCTTGGGCGGCGTCCAATTCACCGGTTGCACCTTGGTTGGCATTAATAGCAGAAAGGCGATCACTGCCAGAAACAGCACAAACAGCAGATGGCGCAGTTTTGTTGGGCGGGTACTCATGTGAATTCCTGGTTGTTGTGGGGAGGCGGTTCCCAGTGCAGGGTGCCGAACAGGTAGTCCATCAGGGGAAGCACGATATTGAAATTACGCCCCTGCATCAGCTCACGGCGGTGATGCAGGGCGTGCAGCCGGTGCATCTGGCGGATCCACGGCAGGCGCGCCAGCGGGTGATTGGCGGGCAAGTGCTCGCAGGCGTGAAACACTTCGTAAAGTAAATACCCAAGGATCATGCACCCGGCGAACAGCCCGGCGACGTTGGGGCTCAGTTGCTGAAGCAGCCACCAGGCGGGCAAGGTGATTGCCAGGCTGTGCAACACGATCAGCCAGGCCGGGAACAGGATAACGCGCCAGTCCCTCGGGCTGTCGAAAGTCATGTGGCCGGGGGTGAAGAAGCTGTGGTGATCGCCGGTGTGGCGCGCGTAGAACAAACGAGTCAAGGCATGTTTATGGTGGCCGAGGTGGCGGTGCACCAGGTAGATGCAGAGGTTGAAGAACACCAGCGTCAAAGGCACTGTCAGCCATTGCAATGTGGATATGTGGGCGGTGGATGACCACGCAAGGGCGATGCAGGCAACGCCGTAGCCGAACACGAAACTGGCGTGAAGCCAGGGGTTGTAGTGGGGCGCGACGTTAGCGCGGTAGCGGACGCGAAAGGTCTCGGTGGGGTGGCGCATGGCGGGCAGCTCGGTATTTTTATTGTTGGTGGATGAGCTTAGTTGCTACTCGAATTTGTGCGAGTTTTTGCGTAGCACATAACTCTAATGTGGGGGCGACCGACCAGCGGCCCCTTGCGCCTGCCTAATTTCCTTGCTAGTTTCTCGCAAAATGTTAACGATAACATTTGCTCTAAAAATAAAAACAAAACAGAGAACCATGCCATGAAAATGCTTCCGAAAACCCTGTGTTTATTGGCTGTAAGCATCACCCTCGGCACCGCTTCCCCGGCGTTTGCCGACACTGGCAATCCGATCCGCATTGGCGCGTCCTTCCAGGAAATCAACAACCCCTATTTCGTCACCATGAAAAACGCCCTGGAAGAAGCCGGGGCGACCATCGGCGCGAAGTTGATCATCACCGACGCCCGCCATGACGTGTCCAAGCAGGTCAGTGACGTCGAAGACATGCTGCAAAAAGGCATCGATATCCTGCTGATCAACCCCACCGATTCGGTGGGCGTGCAGTCGGCCGTCAAATCCGCCCACGCCGCTGGTGTGGTGGTGGTCGCGGTAGACGCCCAGGCGGATGGCCCGCTCGATTCCTTCGTCGGTTCGAAAAACTTCGACGCCGGCTTCCAGGCCTGTGAATACCTGGCCAAGAACATCGGCAACAAAGGCAATATCGCCATCCTCGATGGCATCGCCGTGGTGCCGATCCTGGAGCGTGTGCGCGGTTGCAAAGAGGCCGTTGCGAAGCACCCGGACATCAAGATTGTCAGCATCCAGAACGGCAAGCAGGAGCGTGACCAGGCGCTGACCGTCACCGAGAATATGCTGCAGGCCCAGCCCACCCTCAAGGGCATTTTCAGCGTGAATGACAACGGCTCCCTCGGCGCTCTGTCGGCCATCGAAGCCAGTGGCCTGGACGTGAAGCTGGTCAGCGTCGACGGCGCGCCGGAAGCGATCAAGGCGATCCAGAAACCCGGCAGCAAATTCATCGCCACCTCGGCCCAATACCCCCGCGACCAGATCCGCCTCGCCCTGGGCATTGCCCTGGCGAAGAAGTGGGGCTCGCAAGTGCCGGCCTCCATTCCAGTGGACATCACCTTGATCGACCAGGCCAAAGCCAAGGATTTCAGCTGGTAAATCGTCCATGCCCCACGTCATCCGTGGGGCTTAAGGTTTCCTTCTGAATACGAGGTCGGCGGTATGAGCAGTCTTCTGAAGCTGGAAAACATCTGTAAGCGGTACCCGGGCGTACAGGCCCTCAAGTCCATCAACCTGCAAGTCGAGCGCGGTGAGATTCATGCCTTGCTCGGCGAAAATGGCGCGGGCAAATCGACGCTGATGAAGATTCTCGGCGGCGTCGAGCATCAAGACGAAGGCCAGATCCTGATCGACGGCCAGGCGCAGCAATTCGCGACCTATCGCGATGCCATTGCTGCGGGTATCGGCATCGTGTTCCAGGAATTCAGCCTGATTCCTTACCTCACGGCGGTGGAAAACATCTTCCTCGGCCATGAGCTGAGCAACCGCTTCGGCCTGTTGCGCAAGCGCCAGATGGTCGAGGCCAGCGAGGCCTTGTTCAAGCGCCTGGGCGTGAGGATCGACCTGCAATGCGCGGTTAAGCACCTGAGCGTGGCCGAGCAGCAGTTTGTCGAAATCGCCAAGGCCCTGGCCCTGGATGCGCGCCTGCTGGTGCTCGACGAACCCACGGCCACGCTTACGCCCAGCGAAGCGGAGCTGCTGTTCGAGATCATGCGCGAACTCAAGCGCCAGGGCGTGGCGGTGATTTTTATCTCGCATCACTTGGAAGAGATTTTCCAGGTGTGCGACCGCATCAGCGTGCTGCGTGACGGCGGCAATGTCGGCGTCACCGATGTGGCCGACAGTGACATCGACCGTTTGGTCGAAATGATGGTAGGTCGTCGCCTGGAATGCAGTTTTCCGCCCAAACCGACCAGCGCACGCGGCTCGCTGTTGCTGGAGGTCAAGGACATCCAATTGGTGCGCAATGGCCCCCACAACAGCTTCCAATTGCACAAGGGCGAAATTCTCGGCTTTGCCGGCTTGGTCGGCTCCGGCCGTACCGAACTGGCGCTGGGCATGATGGGCGCGCTGCCGGCAGTGAGCAAAGAGGTGTGGCTGCGCGGTGAAAAAATCACCCTCGATGACCCGGCCCAGGCGCTGGCCCACGGCATCGGCCTGCTCCCGGAAAGCCGCAAGAGCGAAGGGCTGATCACTGATTTCAGCATTCGCGAAAACATCTCGCTGAACAACCTGCCCAAATACCAGAACGCCTCCGGCCTGATCGACAAAAGCCGCGAATGTGCGAGCGTCGAAGGCCTGATGAAACAGCTGTCGATCAAAGCCCCGAGCAGCGAAAGCCGGGTGTTCAACCTCAGTGGCGGCAACCAGCAGAAAGTCGTGATCGCCCGCTGGATCAATCACCACTGCAACGTGCTGGTGTTCGACGAACCCACCCGTGGCATCGACGTGGGGGCCAAGGCGCAGATCTACGCGCTGATGCGCAGCCTCACCGAGCAGGGCTACGCAATCATCATGATTTCCTCCGAATTACCGGAAGTCATTGGCATGTGCGACCGCGTCGCGGTGTTCCACAAGGGCGCCATCGTCAAGGTACTCGAAGCGTCTGCCGTCAATCCTCAAGAGGTCATGCGCCATGCAACAGGGGGCTCAAGTGAATACGTCCATTAGCAGCGGCGACAGCAGCCGGCTGCGCCTGAACCTGGCGAGGCTAGTGCGTTCGCCGGCGTTTTATCCGTTTGTGGGGCTGGTGGTGGTGACCCTGGTGATGATCCTCGCCAGCGACACGTTCCTCACCGCCAGCAACCTGTCGAACATCGCCCGCCAGGTGTCGATCAACGCGATTATCGCGGTGGGCATGACCTGCGTGATTCTCACTGGCGGCATCGATTTGTCGGTGGGGCCGGTGATGGCCTTGTCCGGCACGCTTACCGCCGGGTTGATGGTCGCGGGGCTGCCGCCAGGGTTGGCGATTGGCGCGGGCATGTTGATCGGTGTGGCCTTCGGCATCGGCAACGGTCTGTTCGTGGCCTACCTGCACATGCCGCCGATCATCGTCACCCTGGCGACCATGGGCATCGCCCGTGGCCTGGGCCTGATGTACACCGACGGTTACCCGATTTCCGGGTTGCCGGAGTGGTTCGGCTTCTTCGGCCGCCAGAGGCTGTTCGGCATTGAAGTGCCGATCCTGATCATGCTGATCACCTACGCCGCCGCCTATGTGCTGCTGCAACACACGCGCATCGGCCGCTACATCTACGCCATCGGCGGCAATGAAGAAGCGGTGCGTTTGTCCGGCGTGCGCGCCGCGCGCTTCAAGTTGCTGGTGTACGGCATCAGCGGCCTCACGGCGGCGATTGCCGGGCTGGTGCTGACCTCACGCTTGATGAGCGGCCAGCCGAACGCCGGCGTGTCGTTCGAGCTCGATGCGATCGCTGCCGTGGTCCTTGGCGGCGCGTCGATTGCCGGTGGGCGTGGGGTCATCGTCGGCACGTTGCTCGGCGCCCTGCTGCTCGGCGTATTGAACAACGGTATGAACATGCTTGGCGTTTCGCCCTACGTCCAAAGCGTGATCAAGGGCGGGATCATTCTGCTGGCGATTTTTATCAGCCGTCAGCGCCATAAATAAACTCCTAACAAGAACGGGATCAGACACCATGGATAAGCACACCGAAATGCAAGCCGTCGTCTGCCACGGCCCCAAAGACTACCGCCTGGAACGCATCGGCAAACCTCAGGCACGTGCCAATGAACTGGTGATCCGCATCGCCGCCTGTGGCATCTGCGCCAGTGACTGCAAGTGCCACTCGGGCGCGGCAATGTTCTGGGGGGGTGACAACCCGTGGGTCAAGGCGCCGGTCGTGCCGGGGCACGAGTTTTTTGGCTATGTGGTGGAAGTCGGCGAGGGCGGCGAAGAGCACTTCGACGTCGCGGTAGGCGACAAAGTGATTGCCGAGCAGATCGTGCCCTGCGGCAAGTGCCGCTTCTGCAAATCGGGCAAGTATTGGATGTGCGAAGTGCACAACATCTTCGGCTTCCAGCGTGAAGTGGCCGAAGGCGGCATGGCCCAGTACATGCGCATTCCCAAGACCGCCATCGTGCACAAGATCCCTGAATCGGTGTCGCTGGAAGACTCGGCGCTGGTGGAGCCGATGGCCTGCTCGATCCACACCGTCAACCGTGGCGATGTCCAGCTTGACGACGTGGTGGTCATCGCCGGTGCCGGCACCCTCGGCTTGTGCATGGTCCAGGTCGCCGCGTTGAAAACCCCGAAAAAACTGGTGGTGATCGACATGGTCGACGAGCGTCTGGAACTGGCAAAAAAATTCGGCGCTGATGTGGTGATCAACCCGTCCCGCGACAACGCTCGCGAGATCATCAACGGCCTCACCGACAACTATGGTTGCGACGTGTACATCGAAACCACTGGCGTACCGGCCGGCGTCACCCAGGGCCTGGACTTGATCCGCAAGCTCGGGCGCTTTGTCGAGTTCAGCGTGTTTGGCGCCGAGACTACGGTCGACTGGTCGATCATCGGCGACCGCAAGGAGCTGGACGTGCGCGGTGCCCACCTCGGGCCTTACTGCTACCCGATTGCCATCGACCTGTTCGAACGTGGCCTGGTCACCTCCAAGGGCATCGTCACCCACGATTTCCCCTTGGATGACTACGCCGAAGCGTTTGAGCTGGCCAACTCGACCAAGTCAATCAAGGTGCTCTTGAAGCCGGTGGCCTGAGCATGAACTACGTGATGGGTGTCGACATAGGAACCCAGAGCACCAAGGCGCTGCTGGTGGATGGTCAAGGCACGATCATCGCCCAGCACAGCCAGGGGTATCGCGTGGATACCCCGAAAGTGCGCTGGGCCGAACAATGGCCGCAGGTCTGGCTGGACGCCGTCGAAGCCTGTGTCGCGCAGTGCATGGGCAAGGCCGGCGTGGCGGCGCAGCAGGTCAAGGCGCTGTGCATCAGCAGCCTGTATGGCGGTTCGGGAATTGCGGTGGATGCACAGATCACACCGCTGCACCCGTGCCTGATCTGGATGGACCGCCGCGCCGGCGAGCAGGTGGCCTGGGTGCGCGAGCAGGTGGACCTGGAACGCTTGTTCGAGGTCACCGGCAACTCGGTGGACAGCTACTACGGTTTCACCAAGATGCTCTGGCTCAAGCAGCACCAGCCTGAGGTGTGGGCGAACACCCGCTACTTGCTGCCGCCCAACAGCTATATCAACTTGTGCCTCACGGGTGAGTTGGCGGTGGACCATAGCAGCGCCGGCAATATCGGTGGTGTCTACGATGTGGCCGCGCGCGGCTGGTCCGGCGAGATGCTCGATGCACTGGGCATACCGCAGGCGATGATGCCTGAACGCTTGGTGTATTCCGGTGAAGTGGTCGGTGGCTTGTTGCAAGACTGGGCATTGCGCCTGGGCCTGCAGGCCGGTACACCGATCCTGGCCGGTGGCGTCGATGCGGCCATGGCCACCTTGGCAGCGGGCGTGACTCAGCCGGGCAATCACGTGGCGATGATCGGCACCAGCATGTGCTGGGGTTACCTGAACCAGCAGGTGGATGCACACCACGGCTTGGTGAGCATGCCCCACGTCTACAACGGCCACCGGGACCTGTACATATTCGGCGGTGCGATCACCGCCGGTGCCTCGGTCAGTTGGTTTCGCGAGCAGTTCTGCCAGGCTGAAGAGCAACAGGCCAAGGCCACCGGCCAGGACAGTCTGGCGCTGCTGGAACAGAGCGCGATGAGCATTCCGGCGGGCAGTGAGGGCCTGCTGTTCCTGCCTTACCTGATGGGCGAGCGCAGCCCGGTGTGGGATGACCGCGCAAGTGGCAGTTTTGTCGGCTTGAACCTGTATCACAGCCGCATTCACCTGTACCGCGCGGTGCTGGAGGGGGTGAGTTTTGCCCTGCGGCATAACATCGAAGCGGGCACTCGCGGGGCGCATTCCCTGGACCCGCGTTTGATCGTGGTGGGTGGCGCGAGCCATTCGGATTTGTGGATGCAGATCATCGCGGATATTACGCAGTACCCGGTGTACACCATCGTTCAGGAGGTCGAAGCGGCGCTGGGTGCGGCGTTGTTGGCGGCGCATACGGTGGGGTTGGTGAGTGACGGGGAGATGGATAAAGGGTGGGTGCAGTTGGCGCTGCGGGCGGAGCCACAGCGGGAAAATATCGCAACCTACGACCAAGCGTTTGCCGAGTATTTGAAGCTGTATCCCGCCCTGAAACCGATCATGCACACCCTGCAAACCAACTGATTCAACACAGCCCAAAAATGTGGGAGCGAGCAAGTCGAACCGTCGCACCCACAGGGGATCTCCATTGTTCTTGAGATTGTGATCTATGAACGCAGCCTTCGACTTCACCCACCACCGTATCCTCGTCACCGGCGCCAGCAGTGGCATCGGCCGCGAGATCGCCCTGCAGTTGATCGCCAGCGGCGCCGACGTCTTTGCCCTCGGCCGCGACGCCCAAGCCCTGGCCCAACTCGGCTGCCACACCCTCTGCCTGGACATCGCCGACAGCACCGCCCTCGACAAAGCCCTGCAAGACCTGCCGCCGCTGCACGGCCTGGTCAACTGTGCCGGCATCTCGCGCCTGGAACCCGCTGCCATGATCAGCGCCGACGCGTTCGACCAAGTGATGAACGTCAACGCCCGCGCCGCCGCGCAAGTCGCCAGCCGCGTGGCCGCCAAAATGATCAAGGCACACATCGCCGGTAGCATCGTCAACGTCTCCAGCCAGGCCTCGCTGGTGGCCCTGGACGATCACCTCGGCTACTGCGCGTCCAAGGCCGCGCTGGACGCGATCACCCGCGTGCAATGCGCCGAGTGGGGCCGTTTTGGGATTCGCGTCAACAGCGTCAATCCTACGGTCACGCTCACACCGATGGCGACCATGGCCTGGTCCGAGCCGGCCAAGCGTGATCCTGCGCTGGCGGCTATTCCCTTGGGACGCTTCGCTGAAACCGTGGAAGTTGCGCTGCCGGTGCTGTTCCTGCTGAGCCGCGCCGCCAGCATGATCAGCGGTGTCAGCCTGCCCATCGACGGCGGCTATACCAGCCGCTAGCCGTTTTCCAACTGGCCGGCTATCACCACCTTGTCCCGTGGTTTGAACGGGTCTTCGAGGTGGTCAAGCAACAGGCGTACCGCGCTGCTGCCGGCCAAGGACGCGTCGTGGGCCACGCAGGCGATGGGCACGCCGAAGATATCGGCGAAGGGCAGGCGGTCGATGCCGCAAATGGTCAGGCTGTCGTGGGGGATGTTGTGCATGCGCAACGCGCGCAGGGCACCGAGGGTGATCAACTGGTTGAAGCCCATGATCGCATCCGGCGCCGAGTGTTCGGCCAGGTAGTCGAGGGTGTGCAGGTACGACGGCATCAGCGTGTAGTCGCCGGCCTGCACTTCGACCTGCACCTGGGGATGTTCGGCCAGCACTTCGTGCAGGCCCTTGAGGCGTTCGACGGTGATGCGTGAGTGTTCGGGCCCCGTCAGCACCAGCAGGCGCTTGAGCTTGGGTGTCTGGCGCAGCAGGTAGTGCGCGGCCTGGATGCCGCTGTGGTAGTTGTCCAGCACCACGCGGCTGAACGGGCTGTCGTGGATCGTGCGATCGAGCAGCACCAGCGGGGTCTTGCCGTTGCCCAGGCGTTCAAGGTAGTCGGGTTGGTAGCTCGGCTCGTCCGAGACCGGCGACAGGATGATCCCCGCCACGCGGTAGCCCAACAGGGTGTCCACGGCTTTGCTTTCCAGTTCTTCCAGCTCGTCGGTGTCCACCAGCATGATGGTGTAGCCGTGCTGCTTGGCCTCGCGGGAAATCGCCTTGATCATTTCGCTGTAGAACGGGTTGTCCACTGAGGCGGTGATCACGCCGATGATCAGGCTTTCACTGCGCTTGAGCCCGCGCGCGAAGGCGTTGGGCACATAGTCCAGCTCCCGCGCTACTTCGAGGATGCGCGCCAGGGTGGCCGGCTTGACCAGGTCAGGTTTGCTCAGCGCGCGGGACACCGTGATGGTGGTCATGCCCACGCGTTTGGCGATGTCGCTGATGGTGACGGACTTTTTCTTGTTCATCGGCAAGGCTGCAAAAGGAAACCCCCGCAGGCTAGCATGCGCGCGGAGTCAGGGTGATTCAAATCAAGGGGTCCCAGCGCTGCGACCAGTCACTTTCGGCCTTGACCACTTCGCGAAGCAACCCCAGCGCCTGTTGCAACACCGCCGAATCTCGCGCCCTTGCATACACCAGGTAAGTGGGAAAGCTGAACTCCGGCGCCTTCGGCACGCGCTGCATCACGCCGCTGTCGAGGTAGCTTTGCACCACGCGGGTACGGAAATAGCCGGCGCCACCGTTCTCCAGGATGTACTGCAACGCCAGTGGCCCGAGGTTGAAACTCAGCGCGGCGCGGGCCTTGTCGGGCAGAGCTGCGTCATGCTGCTGGCGAAAGCCTGGGCCCCAGTCGATATACACATAGGGGGCTGGATTGCTCACCAGTTGCACCAGGATCAGTTTTTCTTCCAGCACCTGCTCCACCTGCAACCCCGGCCAGTACTGCGGTTGGAACACCAGCGCGGCGTCGAGCACGCCCAGTTCCAACTGGCGCAACAGGTACTCGCCTTCACGGATTTCGGTACGCAGCGCATGGCCGGGGATATGTTGGCGCAGCGCCTGGGCCCAGCCGAGCATCAGCGGGTTGCACAGGCTGACCTCACCACCGATGTGCAGCACGTTGCGATAGCCATCCGGCAAGGGCAGGTCACGCTTGGCGGCTTCCCAGGTTTGCAGCAATTGGTTGGCGTACACCACGAAGGCTTCGCCATCGGCGGTCAGCCGCGCGCCAGCACGGTTGCGCACGAACAGCGTGCTGCCCAACTGGCTTTCTAGGCTCTTGACCCGTGCGGTGATGGCGGTCTGGGTGACGTGCAGTTTCTCGGCCGCTGCAGCCAGGCTGCCGCAGCGGGTGATTTCGAGGAAAGTGCGTGCCAGTTCGATGTCCATGAAGCCCCCGGTGATGAATGGGGGCATTGTAATGGAATGCGGTCAAAACGGCGCGAGCAAGCCCGCACAGGTTATTGCATTTCAGGCTGGGGTTTTGGGTGTCTGCAAGTGCGGGGTAGGGAATGCTTTGGCATACACCTGGCACACCCTTAAAACCGTTTCATCCGCAAACCGTGCGCCTACCACATGCAAGCCCACCGGCAGCCCATTCGCTGCTAGCCCACACGGCACTGAGGCTGCCGGTTGTTGGGTGAGGTTGAAGGGGTAGGTGAACGGCGTCCACTCTGTCCACTCCTGAAAATCCGAGCCCGGTGGCACGTCGTGCCCGGCGTCGAACGCGGTGATCGGCATCATCGGCGATACCAGCACGTCGTAATGTTCATGAAAGGCCGCCATGCGCGCTACCAGTGCTGCGCGTGCTTCGAGGGCGGCGCTGAAGTCATCCAGGCTCAACCGCTCACCGCGTCGTGCGATGCGCAGCAAACCAGGGTCGAGCAACTGTTTTTGCGCCTCGCTCATGGCGCCGGTCAGGCGTGCGGCGCCGGCTGCCCACAGGGTGCTGAAGACTTCCAGCGGGTCGCTGAAGCCGGGGTCGATTTGCTCGACATGGGCGCCCAGTTGCACCAGCCCTGCCATCGCTTGAGCGACGACCTTGGCCACGTGCGGGTCGACGTCCACGTAACCGAAGTTCGGGCTATAGGCGACGCGCAAACCCTTCAGATCCGTACCCGGCGTCAGCCATGGTGTGGTGCGTGGCGCGCCGATCAAGCCATCCCGTGCATCCGGCTGGGCGATGGTCTGCAGCATCAACACGCTGTCCTCCACGGTACGGGTCATCGGCCCCAGGTGTGAAAGGAGGGTCATGGAACTGGCCGGCCACTGCGGCACATAGCCAAAGGTCGGCTTGATACCAAAGGTGCCGGTAAACGCACAGGGAATCCGAATCGAACCGCCGGCATCGCTGCCTTGGTGCAGCACGCCCAGGTTCAACGCCGCCGCGGCCCCAGCGCCACCGGACGAGCCGCCCGCCGTGGTGCGTGTGTCCCAGGGGTTGCGGGTGATGCCGTAGAGCGGGTTATCGGTGACGCCTTTCCAGCCGAATTCCGGGGTGGTGGTTTTGCCCAGTAGCACCGCGCCGGCCTTGCGCATAAAGGCCGGGAAGGGCGCGTCGACCTCCCACGGCCCGTCGGCGGATGAGGTGCGCGAGCCCTTTCGAGTGGGCATGCCAATCGTCAGCGTGAGGTCTTTGATCGACGCCGGCACACCGTCCAACGCGCCGCAGGGTTGGCCGTTGAGCCAACGTTGTTCCGAAGCGCGCGCCGCGTTCAGCGCGCCTTCCGGGTCCACATGGCAGTAGGCATTCACTACCGGATTAAAACGTTCGATACGCCGCAAAGCGTCTCTGGTGACTTCCACCGGCGACAGGCGCTTGTCGCGAAAATGCTGCAGCAGTTGCACTGCCGTCAATTCGCCGATTTCACTCATGCCACATCCCCCTGAGCCGCCTTGACCATGGCGCGCAGCAATACCGCGCAGCCCGCCGCCAAGTCATCCGGCGCGGCGTTTTCGATTTCGTTATGGCTGATGCCGCCTTCGCACGGCACAAAGATCATCCCGGCGGGGCCCAGTTCGGCGACGAAAATCGCGTCGTGCCCGGCGCCGCTGACGATATCCATATGGCTCAAGCCCAAGACACTCGCCGCGTCGCGCACCGCGTTGACGCAAGCCGGGTTGAAGTCCAGCGGTGGGAAGTCGGCTGTCGGCGTCAGCTCAAAGGTGAGGCCGTGCGTTTTGGCGGTGGCTTCGATCACGCCGCGCACTTCATCGACCATCGCTTGCAGCGTGTCCGCATGCAGATGGCGCAGGTCGATGGTCATGTGCACTTGGCCAGGAATCACATTGCGCGATCCCGGGTGCAGGCTCAGGCAACCGACCGTGCCACAGGCGTGGGGTTGTTGTTGATGGGCGATACGGTTGACCGCGCTGACTACCTCTGCGGCGCCCACCAGGGCATCCTTGCGCAGGTGCATCGGCGTCGGGCCGGCGTGGGCTTCGACGCCGGTGAGGGTGAGGTCGAACCACTTCTGGCCCAGGCAGCCCATGACCACGCCAATCGTCGTGGCCTGGTCTTCCAGCACCGGGCCTTGTTCGATATGGGCTTCGAAATACGCACCCACCGGGTGGCCGACCACCGCGCGCGAACCGGCATAGCCGATGCGTTGCAACTCGGCGCCCACCGACAGGCCTTGGTCGTCGAGCTTATCGAGGGTGTCCTGTAAATCGAATTTACCGGCAAACACACCCGAACCCATCATGCAGGGCGGGAAGCGCGAGCCTTCTTCGTTGGTCCATACCACCACTTCAATCGGCGCATCGGTTTCGATGTTCAAGTCATTGAGGGTGCGGATCACCTCCAACCCGGCCATCACCCCATAGCAACCGTCGAACTTGCCGCCGGTGGGCTGGGTGTCGATATGGCTGCCGGTCATCACCGGGGGCAGGGCAGGATTGCGTCCGGCGCGGCGCGCGAAAATATTGCCGATGGCGTCGACACTGACGCTGCACCCGGCCGCCTCACACCATTGCACAAACAGGTCGCGGGCCTGGCGGTCCAGATCGGTGAGGGCCAGGCGGCACACGCCGCCCTTGGCCGTGGCGCCAAGCTGGGCCAGGTCCATCAAGGATTGCCACAGGCGGTCGCGGTTGATCAGCGGGGCGTTGCTCTTGAGCGGTTGCGCAAAACTATTCATCAGCAGTCTCCGGTCAGGCACTCAGGGCCAAATAGCGGTTTTTGATGGTCGGGTCGGCGCGGAAAGCGGCGGCGCTGCCCTCGTAGACCACGCGGCCTTGTTCGAGCACATAATGGCGGTCGGCGAGCTTGTCGCAGACCATCAGGTTCTGTTCCACCAGCAACACTGGCAGGCCGTCGTCCTTGACCTTGCGCAGGATCTTCACCAGCTCGTCGACGATCACCGGGGCCAGGCCTTCGGTGGGCTCATCAAGGATCAGCAACTTTGGGTCGTTGAGCAGCGCACGGGCGATGGCGAGCATCTGTTGCTCGCCACCAGACAGCGCGTGGCCGGCGTTTTTACGCCGCTCCTTGAGGCGCGGGAACATGCCGTAGACATCTTCGAGCTGCCAGCGGCTGGTCTTGCGTGCGGCGATGCGCAGGTTTTCTTCGACGGTCAGCAGGCGGAAAATTCCGCGGTTCTCAGGTACCAGCGCCAGGCCCTGGCGAGCAATTTCAAAGACCTTCTGGCCCACCAGCGCCTGGCCGTTGAAATGGATCTGGCCCTGACGTGGGCAAATAATCCCGAGGATGCTGCGCAGCGTCGTGGTCTTGCCGGCACCGTTGCGTCCCAGCAGTGTCACCAACTCGCCAGGGTTTACGGTCAGCGACACGCCTTCCAGCACGTGGCTCTTGTCGTAGTAGGAGTGGATATTGTCGACGATCAGCATCAGGCAGCCTCCCCAAGGTAAGCACTGCGCACACGTTCATCAGCCCGCACGAATTCCGGCGTGCCTTCCACCAGGATCTGCCCGTGGCTCATCACTGTGATGCGTTGGCTGATGGACATGACAATGCTCATGTTGTGTTCGATCAACAGCACCGTGTGGTCGCGGCCGAGGTCGCTGATCAGTTGGGTCATGATCGGGATGTCGTCGATGCCCATGCCCGAGGTGGGCTCGTCGAGCATCAACAGTTTGGGTTTGGAGCAGATCGACATGCCCACCTCCAGCACGCGTTGCTGGCCGTGGGACAACTCGCCGGCCAGGGTATCGGCGCGGGCGGTGAGTTGCAGGCGCTCCAGCACTTGATCGGCCATCTCCAGGTGTTCGCGCTTGCTGTCCACGCGGCGCCAGAAATTCAGGGCGCGTGCACCATCGCGGCCTTGGGCGGCCAGGCGCAGGTTTTCGCGCACGCTGAGGTTCTGGAACAGGCTAGTGAGCTGGAACGAGCGCGCCATACCCAGGCCGACACGGGCATGGGCAGGTTTGCGCATCAGGTTCCTGCCGTCGAAATGAATCGCCCCGGCGGTGGCCTGGCGTTCACCGGTGAGGCAGTGGAACAGGCTGGTCTTGCCCGCGCCGTTGGGGCCAATGATGGTGTGGATGGTGCCGGCTTCGACCTTGAGGTTTACGCCATTCACCGCATGGAAGGCACCGTAGGCCAGTTCCAGGTCGTTGGTTTCGAGCAGGATGCTCATAGCCCTTCCTCCTTGGCGACAGCGGCGGCCTTGCGACCGCCTCGCACGCGTTCAAACAGCGACACCAGGCCGCCCCACAAACCACCGCGCATGAAGATCACCACCAGGATCAAAATCAACCCTAACAGCATCAGCCAGCGCGGCCACAGGTCGGAGAGGAAATCCCCCAGCAACACGATGGAACCGGCGCCCAGCAACGAGCCGAACAACGAGCCCGTGCCGCCGACGATGGTCATGATCAGGATGTTCTCGGACATCATCAGGTCGATATTCGACAGCGGCACAAAGTGCAGCAGCATCGCGTACAGCGCCCCGGCAATCCCGGTGACCGCGCCGGACAGTACAAACACCAGGATCTTGAAATGCCGCGTGTCGTAGCCGATGGCCGAGGCACGGGTTTCGTTTTCGCGGATCGCCATCAGCGTGCTGCCGAACGGTGAGGCGATCACCCGGCGTGCGCCGATAAAGATCAGCAGGAACAGCACCGCGACAAAACCGTAGAAGGCGCGGGCGTCGGCCAGCGACAGCAACACGCTGTCACCGAGACGGATTTGCGGGCGTGGCACGCTGAGCAGGCCGTTGTCGCCGCCGGTCCAGTCACTGAGCGTATAGGCGACGAAGTAAGCCATTTGGCTGAACGCCAGGGTCAGCATCACGAAGTAGATGCCGGTGCGGCGGATCGCCAGGGCGCCCACCAACAAGGCCAGGAACCCACCGGCGACGGCGGCGCCAAGCAGCGCCGTGAACAAACCCATTTGCAGGTGGATCATCAGCAACGCCGCACAATACGCGCCGGCACCAAAGAAGATGCCTTGGCCGAAGGACAGTAGCCCGGTGTAACCCAGCAGCAAGTTGCAGGCGAGGGCGGCCATGGCAAAGATCAGAATCTCGGTGGCCAGGGTCGCCGATGGCAGTATCAACGGCAGGCCAATCAGCACTGCCAATACCCACAGCAACATCGCGCGCGATTGCGTCTTGGCAAACGGCAGGGGATTTTTCTCGCTCATGTCAGGCTCTCCCAAACAGGCCGTAAGGACGTACCAGAATCACCACGGCCATTGCGCCGTAGATCATCAGGCTCGCGCCCTGGGGCCAAAGTGTGGTCATCAGGCTTTGCACCACGCCCACCAGCAAACCGCCGACCAGCGCACCGCTGAACGAACCCATGCCGCCGATCACCACGACCACAAACGCCACCCCGAGAATTTCCGGGCCGACGAAGGGCTGGGCGCCGCGCAACGGTGCGAACAGCACACCGGCCATGCCGGCCAGGGCTACGCCAAGGGCGAAGGTCATGGAGAACAGGCGGAAGATATTCGTGCCCAGCAGCGACACGGTCTCGGTGCTTTCACTGCCTGCCCGCACCAGAGCGCCGAAGCGCGTGCGTTCCAACAGCAGCCACAGGCCCAGGCCGACCAGCCCGGAAAACGCGATGAGGAAAAGGCGGTAATAGGGGTACACGAAGTCACCCACCACCAGCACGCCGCGCAGCAGTTCTGGCACGGCGACGCTCTTGCCCACCGGGCCCCAGATCATCACGCTGGCTTCCTGGATGATCAACGCGATGCCCAAGGTCACCAGGATCTGGAACATGTGCGGCAAGTGGTAAATCCGTTGAATCAATAATCGCTCGATAGCCCAGGCCAACGCGGCCACCACCAACGGGGCGATGAGCAGCGCCAGCCAGAAGTTGCCGGTGAGGCTTACGGCGGTGTAGCAGATGTAGGCGCCCAGCAAGAAGAACGCGCCGTGGGCGAAGTTGACGAAGTTGAGCAGGCCGAAAATGATCGTGAGACCGACCGCGATCAGGAAGTAGATCATCCCCAATCCGAGGCCGTTGAGTATCTGGAACAGGTAAAGAGAAAGCATGCAGGAACCCTCTGCAGGAGGCCGCTTGCACGGCCCTGCGCTACCAAATTCAGGGGATCAGCCGAGCGTGCAGCCCGTGGCTTCTACCGGCGGGAACGACTGGCCGGCACTGAGCACCTTGGCCAGGTCGTCCTTGTCGGCCATGTCGCCGGTGGCCTTGCCGATCAGCAGGTAGTAATCCTTGATCACCTGGTGGTCGCCGGCGCGGATCGATTCCTTGCCGGTCGGCCCTTCGAAACTCAAGCCCTGCATGGCTTTGGCCACGGTTTTGCCGTCAAAGCTGGCGGTGGAAATGATGGTTTCGAGCATGACCTTGGTGCTGATGTAATCGGCGGCCAGCGGGTAGGTGGGGTTGATGCCGTACTTCGCCTGGGTCAGCTTGACCAGTTCACGGTTGAGCGGGGTGTCGACCTGGTGCCAGTACTGTGCGCCGAGGTACACGCCTTCAAGCACATCGCTGCCCAATTCCTGGAATTGGTCGAGGCCGGCGGACCATACCAGCAGCACTTTCATGCGCTCCTTGATGCCGAAGTTCACCGCCTGACGCAGGGTGTTGGACGACTGGCTGCCGAAGTTGAGCAGCACGAGCACATCGGGCTTGGCGGCGATGGCGTTGGTCAGGTAGCCGGAGAATTCTTGTTCTTGCAGTGAGTGGTAGCTGTTGCCAATGTGTTCCAGGCCGTTTTCCTTGAGCACTGTTTTTGCGCCTTCGAGCAGCGCTTCGCCGAACACGTATTGCGGGGTGATGGTGTACCAGCGCTTGGCGTCCGGCAGCAGCTTGATCAGCGGCACCATGGTTTCACGGATCGCGCCGTAGGTGGGCACCGACCAGCGGAAGGTCGCGAGGTTGCAATCCTTGCCGGTGACTTCATCGGCGCCGACCGGGGTCATGAACACACCGCCGACCTTGTCGACTTCCTTGGCAACCGCCAGTGCCGACGACGACAGCGTGCAGCCTTGGAAGAACCGCGCGCCGTCCTGCTGGATGGCTTCCTGCACCTTGCGCACGGCCTTGCCGGCATTGCCTTCGGTGTCGATGACTTTGTAGTTCAGTGGGCGCCCGAGGAGTTCGGGGTGCTGTTCCACCGCCAGGCGCGAACCCATGTCGGCAAATTTGCCATAGCTGGCAAAGGCGCCAGACATGGACTTGAGGCCGTAAAAGGTAAAGGGCTCGGCGGCGAATGCCGACCGGATACTCAGCGGGAGGCTGAGGGCGGCGGCTGCGGTGAGACTGGCTTTCAACAACGTACGACGCTGCATGGGGTGACTCCCTGGTGTAGTTATTGGCAGGAGTGGCAAGGGCGATACGGTGGAGCAAGGGCCTGTGGGCAGGCCTGTTATTGGATAACGCAGGTGTTGGTTGGAATAGGGTCAAACTGTGGTGTCTTTAGGGGCGGTGATCGAACTCCAGAAGGAAGTGCGGGCTGACTTCACCTTCCAGCGCCGTCATATGGTGTTCCGCATCGCACATATGCTCATGCATCAAACCGCGCACCGCGCTTTCATCCCCGGCACGGAAGGCGACCAGCAACTGCTTGTGATAATCCAGGTTGGCCGCGTCGAACTGCTTGCGCTTGGGCTTGTAGGCCTTTTTCAACACCACCAGGTCGCGCAGCAGGTCGTTGAGGAACTGCGCCATAAAACTCAGCAACGGATTGGGGCAGGCCTTGGCCAGCAGGTTGTGGAACTCCAGTTCCGCCAGGCGTTGCTCGCGCTGGCCGGACTCGCTGTCTTCCGGGGCGCTGCAGAAATCCACGTTGTCTTGCAGGGCCTGGTAGTCGTCTTCGCTCAAGCGCCCAAGCACCGACACCGCGAGTTCCACTTCAATGACTTTGCGCAGTTGGTACACCTGTTCGCCATCCAGGTGCTGGAAGTGCAGGTAGTTGCGCAGCGCGCGGCTGGCTGGCTCAGTGCCGGCCTGGTTCAGGTAAGCACCACCGCTGGGGCCGGTGCGTGTGCTCACCAGGCCTTCCACTTCCAGGGCCTTGAGCGCTTCGCGGGCCGAGCCCTTGGAACACTGGAAGCTTTCCATCAGCTCACGTTCGGTGGGTAGACGGTCGCCGGGCTTCAAGGCCTCGGTGACGATGGAGCGCTTGACCGACTCGACAATCACATCGGACAGCTTCTGGCGTTTGCGTCGGAGTGGGCGACTTAGCATGGGTTCGATTTATCGTATTAATGCGGATAAATAGCACTTAATAGCGATCCGGATGCAGCGTCAACGCCACGTGTCGTTTTCGGTGGAAACAGGTCGCAAACGGGTGGCGGCTCTGCGGTTACCTGAGTCAAGGCAACGCGTGGACGGCGGTGGCTGCTTGCCAAAGACCAGGAAGTCCCCGACCCAGCGGTTGATACAACTGCTGGCGGCGTGCTTGACGGGTTCTTTCAGCCGCAGTTGCTCGACCGGCGGAGCCGCTTCCTCGGCCTGTTGCGCGTTGACCAGCACCATGCGCGCCACGCGCTCGGGAAACAGCGCAGCGTAACGGCTACCCAGGCGGGCGGCGTTATCATTGCCCAGGTAGAGCAGTTGGGCGTCGCCCAGTTGCGTGCGGACGTACTCCATGTCCTGAGCGGCCTGTTCGATGCCGTTGTCGTTGCTGAGGTCGCGGGGGCTGAGTTCGATCACGTCGTAACGGTTGACCAGCGTGCGATAGGCGGGGTTGGCGTAGGCGCCCCAGAGGCTGGTCAGGTGAATGACAAAGGTGCCGCCCTGGTTGTTTGCGGCGGCGTGGCCTGGCTGGGCAAACACCACGCCCTCCCGGTTCAACGGGTCACGGGCGCCGACGCGCGTCAGGTAGAGACGCACGCTGCCTTGCCGGGGCATAGCGTAATTGCGCGGTACGTTCACGATGCCGCATTGGGTGCGTTGCAGCACCTTGGGGTCCAGACGCTTAACGGTGGGCAGGTGACAGTCCAGCAGCCAGTCTATGGTGGTGGGAGGGAGCAGTGGTTGGGCAGGGGCAAGGCTTGCGGTCAGCCAGAGACAGGCGCACGTCAGGTAGTTTGCAACAGTCATCGAGAGGTCCTGGGTGGCCGTGTGATAGCGGCTTTTTTACCAAGGACCTCAGGTTGAAGAATGTAGGGGGAGAAGACGGCTAATGTACGAAATCGGAGTTTTGTTTATCGGATCTGTGCCTGCCAGCCACCGCCCAGTGCCTTGTACAGCGCGATGCTGGCTTGCAGGCGCGACAGCCGCAGTTGCACATTCTGGTCTTGGGCCGCGTACAGCGTGCGCTGGGTTTCCAGCACCGTGAGCAGGTCTTCGGCACCTGCCTGGTAGCGGCTTTCGGCGATCTGGAACGCTGTCCGGGCTTGGTGCAACTCTTCACTTTGCCAGTCGCGTTGCTGGTCGAGGCGGGTGATGCGGCTGAGGGCTTTTTCCACATCGGCAAAGCCATTGATGATCGCGCCGCGATAGGTCTGCAGCAGTTCTTCCTGGCGTGCGCGGGCCTTGTCGCGTTCAGCGCTTAAACGGCCGTTGTTGAAGATCGGGCCGACCAAGCCTGCAGTCAGCGTGTAATAGGGGCTGCGCAACACATCCATGGCCTTGTAGGCGTCGGAACCCAGGGTCGCGCCAAGGGTGACGGCGGGCAGCATGGCCGCGCGGGCCACGGTGACATCAGCCTGTGCCGCCGCCAGTTGCGCCTCGGCCTTGGCGATGTCGGGCCGGCGGCTGAGCAATTGGCTGGGCAGGCCGGCGCCGATGCTCGGCCAGGTCAGTGCCTGAAAGGGCTCGGCGCCCAGGTCCAAGGTCTGCACCGGTTGGCCGAGCAGGGCGGCCAGGGTGATCTGCGATTCTTCGGCCAATTGCTGGATCAGCGGCAGCTGGCGTTGCTGGCTGGCCACCAGGCTTTTTTGCTGGGCCAGTTCCAGGGCCGTGGCGGAGCCGGCGTCATAGCGCGTCTGTACCAGGTCGAGCACGTTGCGCGCATTGGCCAGGTTCAGCTCGGCGATCTGCTGGCGCTGGTGGGCGGCGAGGGTTTGTGCGTAGCGGTCGGCCACGCTGCTGAGCAGGGTCAGTTCCACGGTGGCCTGGTCAAACTCGCTGGCGCGCAGGCTGTGCAGGGCGCTGTCGCGAGCGGCGGCGCGGCCACCCCAGAAGTCCACTTCGTAGCTGGCGGTGAGGTTGGCGCCGAAGTTGTCGACGGCGTCGTCGCTTTGGGACGCATCCAGGTTCGGTCCACCTGAGCCGCGTATGAGTTTCTGGTGACTGGTCTCAAGGTTGAACTTCACCTCGGGCAACAACGGCGCGCCGGCTATCACCGCACTGGCCTGGGCCTGGCGCACACGGGCCGTGGCGGCGGCAACGTCGAAACTGTCACGGCGGGCCTGCTCGACCAGTCGGTTCAACTGCGGGCTGGCGAAGTGTGTCCACCATTGCTGGTTGGTGGCCTGGGCGGCGTCGCGCTCGGCGTATTGCCAGGCGGCAGGCGGCGCAATAGCCGTGTCGATGGCCGGTGGGTTGCCGGCGCAGGCGCTGAGCAACACACACAAGCCGGGCAAGTAGATGGATCGTTTATTCACTGGTCAACGCCTTAACCGGATCGAGCCGGGCAGCTTTACGGGCCGGCATAAAGCCGAATACGACGCCGGTGACCAGCGCGCAACCAAATGCGCCACACACCGCCACCAGGGAAAACTGCACCGCCACCTCGGCCAGTACCAGCACGCCACCCACCAGCAGGGCCAGGGCGATGCCGCACAGGCCGCCGACCACCGAGAGCATCACCGCTTCGGTGAGGAACTGGCGCAGGATGTCGCGCTGGCGTGCGCCGGTGGCCATGCGGATACCGATTTCGCGGGTACGCTCGCGCACAGTCATCAACATGATGTTCATCACGCCGATACCGCCCACCAACAGGGAGATCGCGGCAATCGAACCAAGCATCAACGACAGCGTGTTCTGCGTGTGGGCTTCGGCCTGGATCATCGCCGCGTTGTTGGTCAGCTCGTAGTCGCGCTTGCCGTTGTGCAGCGTCTGCATCAACTGATCGATGGCCAACTCGGCCTCGTGGACCTTGCGCGCATCAGCCGCCGCGATCACCACGTATTCGGGGTTATAGCTGCCGAACAGGCGCACGCTGGCGGCGGTATAAGGGATGGCAATGCGGTCGTCGCTGTCCTTGTTGCCGGAGCTGGCGCCTTTTTCCGCCAGCACCCCGATCACCTGGAACGGCACGTTCTCAATCAGGATGTACTGGCCGATGGGGTCGACCTCGCCCTTGAACAGTTTCTCGCGCACACGATGCCCGATCACCGCCACCGTGGCGGCGGCGCGCTCGTCCTCGGCGGTAAAATAATTGCCCTCGACCACCGGCCAATTGAAAATCTCCGGGAAGTTGGTGTCATTGCCGCCCACATAGGCCATGTAGTCGACATTGCCAAAACGCACCCCGGCTTCGCTGCCGTTGACCGGCATGATGCGCTGCACCTGGGGCAGCCCTGCCAGTGCGTGGACGTCATTGAGCGACACGATCCCCGGCGGCGTACGCGGGTTGGGCGACGAGCCACTGAGGTAGATGATGTTGGAACCGAACGCACCCATCTGCGCCATGACCTGGCGCTTGCTGCCTTCGCCCACCGCGAGCATCACCACCACCGACGCCACGCCGATGATGATGCCCAGCAGGGTCAACGCCGTGCGGAAGCGGTTGATCCACATCACCCGCCAGGCAGCTTGCACGGCATCCACCAGTTCGGCTTTCCACGCGCCATTGTGCTCGGCGCCGTCGGCCAGGCGTTGGCGCAGGTCAACGGCTTGCAGGGCGCCGTTGGCTAATGCAGGAGCAACTTCGCTGCCATCGGCCGAGTCACTGATGATCAACCCATCGCGAATCTCGATAATGCGGTTGGCCCGCGCCGCCACTTCGCGGTCGTGGGTGATCAGGATCACCACGTGGCCTTGGCTGGCCAGTTCGTCGAGCAGGGTCATGACCTCGGCGCCGCTGTGGCTGTCGAGGGCGCCGGTGGGTTCATCGGCCAGGATGATGTGGCCACCGTTCATCAATGCGCGAGCGATGGACACGCGCTGCTGCTGGCCGCCGGAAAGCTGGTGCGCACGGTTGCCGGTGCGGTCGGCCAGGCCCAGGCGCGTGAGCAGCGCGTTGGCGCGGGCATGGCGCTCGGTGGCGCTGATGCCGGCATAGATCGCCGGCATCTCGACGTTTTCCTGGGCCGAGCCGGAGGGAATCAAGTGGTAGCCCTGGAACACGAAGCCAAAGGCTTCGCGGCGCAGCCAGGCCAGTTCGTCAGAGTCCAGGCGCGCGACGTTTTCCCCGGCGAACAGGTAGTCACCGACGCTTGGGCGGTCGAGGCAGCCGAGGATATTCATCAGCGTGGACTTGCCGGAGCCCGAGGCGCCGACGATGGCAACGAACTCCCCGGCATGAATCGACAGGTCGATACCGCGCAACACGTCGACCTGCGGGCTGTCGCCGCCGCCGTAGGATTTGCGGATGTTCTTGAGTTCGATCAGGGGCGTGGTCAACTCAACCCCCGATGCCGTCGGCCGGGCCGATCAACAGTTGATCGCCCTCGTTCAGGCCGTCTAGCACTTGGACGCGCAGGCGGTCACTGATGCCCAGTTGCACGTGGCGTTCTTCGATACGCCCGCTTTTGGTCACGACCCGTGCGATCTGGCGGTCGGCACTGGACGTGCCCCGCAGCGCGGCAACCGGTGCTGTGAGGGCGTCCTTGACCTGGCTGGCAACGAAAAACACCTGGGTGGTCATCTCCGCCATCAACGCGTTGTCGCTGTTGTCCACGTCCAGCAGCACGGTGTACAGCACCACACGGCCACTGCCGCTTTTACTGGAACTGTTGGGGCTGCCGCTGCCTTGGGTTTCATTCAAGGGCTTGGGCGGGATCGGCAGGATCTGCCGCACGGTGCTGGTCCAGCGCCGGTTGCCGCCGCTCAGGGTGGTGAAGTACGCGGTCATGCCCGGCTTGACGTGGCCGATATCGGCTTCCGAGACTTCCGCCCAGACGGTCATCGGTGACAGTTTGGCGATGCGCAGGATCAGCGGCGTCTGCTGCTGGGCATTCAGGGTCTGGCCGACGCGCGCGTCCACCGCCACGACGGTGCCGGTCATCGGCGCATAGATGCGTGTGTAGCCCAGCTCCGCTTCATCGCTGCGCAGGCTGGCCTGGGCTTGTCGGATCTGCGCCTGGAACATGCTGACCCGGGCCGCAGTGGCGCTCAATTCAGCTTTGGCGGTTTGTACATCTTCTTCACGGGTCGCATTACCGGCGGCCAGGCGTTGCTGGCGCTGGTACTTCTGGCGTGCCAACTGATGCTGGGCATTTTGCTCCTGCAACTGGGCCTTGAGGTTTTCGATGGCGTACCGGCTGGCGTCGAGCTTGGCTTTTTGCGTGGAAGGGTCGATTTCCACCAGCAATTGGCCTTCCTGGACCTGGTCGCCGGCCTCGACGTGGATCTTGCGGATCTGCCCGGACGCCTGTGCGCCAACATCCACATAACGCCTGGGTTGCAGGGTGCCCAGGGCCGTCACGCTGTTTTCGATATTGCCGCGGGTGACGCTCACGGTGGTGAGCGTGTCACGCCCAGACGGCAGAACTTGCCAGGCCGCGATGGCGATGATGGGGAGCAGGCACGCGATAGCCAGCAAGGCGCGTCGGGCAGGTCGAGGGCGTTTCATGCTTTGGTTCCAGCCAGGAAAGTTCGGACCGCAGTTGCGGGGAGCTGACAAGTAGACGAGGGAATTGCGGGGGGATTTAGGCGGTTACATAAGCAGTTACAGCTCCCTTGAAGAAAAATAATCGTCCGTTGATGCAAGTGTGCTTTAAAAGTAGATGAGAATTACTATAAATTGCACGCACTCAAACTGCCATCACCCAAACGCTGTCTTTTTTGCACCCAAGGGCCTAATGCCGCCACCCGGCGGTCGGGAGTCATGTTGGAAAACTACTATCGCGAGCTGGTGTGTTTCCTCAACGCCAAGCTGGGCAACCGTCAGGTGGCCGAGGATGTGGTGCATGACGCTTATGTTCGGGTGCTGGAACGTTCCAGCGACACGCCCATCGAACAACCCCGCGCCTTTTTGTACCGCACTGCGCTCAACCTGGTGATCGACGGTCATCGCCGCAACGCCTTGCGCCAGGTTGAACCTCTGGATGTGCTGGATGCCGAAGAGCGCTTCGCCAGTTGCTCGCCCCACACCCACCACGACCACGGCCAGCGCCTGGAATTGCTCGAACGCGCCCTGGCCGAGCTGCCGCCAGCCTGTCGCGACAGCTTTCTGCTGCGCAAGCTCGACGGCCTGACCCACCTGCAAATCGCCGAGCGCCTGTGCATTTCCCGCGCCCTGGTGGAAAAACACATCGTCAACGCCATGAAGCACTGCCGGGGTCGGATGCGAGAGTGGGAAGCGCACTGATCACCTGTTAGTTAAATTTTATTTCACTGTCCTCGTTTCCTATCAACACATGACCTGTTGTGCAGGTCTTGAAAGGTATTCCCGCCCCACCGCCAAGGGGCTTATCCAGAGGACACTGGAATGACACAGGCTATTGCTTCGCCCGCGGTTCACGACCTGATCGGTATCGGTTTCGGCCCTTCGAACCTGGCGCTGGCCATCGCCCTGCAGGAGCGCGAAAAGGCCCAGGGCAAACTGGACGTGCTGTTTCTCGACAAACAGGCCGACTACCGCTGGCACGGCAATACCCTGGTGACCCAGAGCGAACTGCAGATCTCGTTCCTCAAGGACCTGGTGACCCTGCGCAACCCCACCAGCCCATATTCCTTCGTCAATTACCTGAAAGCCCACGACCGCTTGGTGGACTTTATCAACCTGGGCACCTTTTACCCGTGCCGCATGGAGTACAACGACTACCTGCGCTGGGTCGCCGGGCAGTTCCAGGCCCAGGCGCGCTACGGCGAGGAAGTGCTGGCCATCGAGCCGATCCTGCATCAGCAGCAGGTTGAAGCGCTGCGCGTGATTTCCCGCGATGCCTTGGGCGAGCAGCACGTGCGCACCACCCGTTCGGTGGTGGTCAGCGCCGGCGGCACACCGCGTATTCCGGAGGCGTTCAAGGCGCTCAAAGGGGACAGCCGGGTGTTCCACCATTCTCAATACCTAGCGCGCATGGCCACGCAACCGTGTGTCGAGGGCAAGGCCATGCGCATCGCCATCATCGGCGGCGGCCAGAGTGCAGCCGAAGCTTTTATCGACCTGAACGACAGCTTCCCGTCGGTGCAGGTCGACATGATCCTGCGCGGGTCGGCGCTCAAACCCGCCGATGACAGCCCGTTCGTCAACGAAGTGTTCTCGCCGGCCTTTACCGACCTGGTGTTCCAGCAGGAAGGCGCCGAGCGTGAGCGCCTGGTCGCCGAGTACCAGAACACCAATTATTCGGTGGTAGACCTGGACCTGATCGAGCGTATCTACGGCATCTTTTATCGCCAGAAAGTCTCCGGCATCGCCCGCCAGGCGTTCCGCACCATGACGGTGGTCGAGAAAGCCACCTCAGGTTCGTTGGGCATCGAGCTGGTGCTGCGCAATAACGCCAGCGGCGAAACCAGCGTCAATCATTACGATGCGGTGATCCTCGCCACCGGCTACGAGCGCCAGACGCACCGCGCCTTGCTGGCGCCGCTGGAAGATTATCTGGGCGAATTCGAGGTGGCGCGCGACTACCGCATCGTCACCGACGAGCGTTGCAACGCTGGCATCTACATCCAGGGTTTCAGCCAGGCCAGCCACGGTTTGAGTGACACCTTGCTGTCGGTGCTGCCGATTCGTGCGGATGAGATTGCAGCGTCGCTGTATGCACTGGACCGTGGGCGTGGCCAGGGACGCTCGGTGCGTGACGTGTTGCTCGCCACCGCGAGCTGAGTTCCAGCTACAAGCTTCAAGCTTGTAGCTTGTAGCTTGTAGCTACCCTCTGCTACTGTACAAAAAACCAGTACCGGTAGCCCTTCATGCAGTTGATCGAAAAACTCAGCATCCTCGCCGACGCCGCCAAGTACGACGCGTCGTGCGCCAGCAGCGGCGCGCCCAAGCGCAGCTCCGAGGGCAAGGCGGGGCTGGGTTCTACCGATGGCATGGGCATCTGCCACAGCTATACGCCCGATGGGCGATGCGTGTCATTGCTCAAGGTGTTGCTCACCAACTTCTGTCTCTACGACTGCCAATACTGCGTCAACCGCCGCTCCAGCGACGTGCCCCGCGCGCGTTTCAGCCCGGAGGAGGTGGTCACCCTGACCCTGGACTTCTACCGGCGCAATTGCGTCAGCGGGCTGTTTCTCAGCTCTGGCATCATCCGTTCGTCCGACTACACCATGGAGCAGTTGGTGCGGGTCGCCAAGCTTCTTCGCGAAGATCACGACTTTCGCGGCTATATCCACCTCAAGACCATTCCCGATGCGGACCCGGCGCTGATCGCCGAAGCCGGGCGTTATGCCGACCGCCTGAGCGTGAATATCGAACTGCCTACCGAGACCAGCTTGCAGACCCTGGCGCCGGAAAAACAGATCGTCTCAATCAAGCAGGCCATGCAGACCATCTACACCGGCGAGCAGACCGTGCTCAATGAGCCGCGCGCACCGCGATTCGCCCCGGCAGGGCAAAGTACGCAAATGATCGTCGGCGCCGACGACACCGATGACAGCACCATCCTCCACGGTGCCGAAGCGCTTTACGGCAATTTCAAGCTGCGGCGTGTGTATTACTCGGCGTTCAGCCCCATCCCCAACAGCCCGAAGAGCGTGCCCCTGGCTGCACCACCGCTGATGCGCGAGCATCGCTTGTACCAGGCCGATTTCCTGCTGCGCAGCTACGGGTTCAGCGCCAACGAACTGTTCGCAGGCCCCGGCCACCTGGCCCTGGATATCGACCCCAAGCTGGCCTGGGCCCTGGAACACCGCGAGGTATTCCCCCTGGACCTGAACCGCGCCGAGCCGACCTTGATTGCGCGCATTCCGGGCATTGGCCTGCGCACCACCCAGCGCCTGGTGGACCTGCGGCGTGAACGCAAGATCCGCTTCGAAGACCTGGCGCGCATGCGCTGCGTACTGGCCAAGGCCAAGCCATTTTTCATCACCAGTGACTATCACCCGCAACAGGCCGAAAGCACCAGCGTGTTGCTACGTGAGCAATTGCGCGACCGCCCCGCACCGCAGCAAATGGGGTTGTGGGGATGATCAGCCTGGAATGCAACAACCTGTTCAGCACCTGGCGCGACCAGGCGCGATGGCTGCTCAGCCATCAGGTCGATCCCAGCCAGGTGAGTTGGGGCGAGGCCGAGGTAGCCGATCTGTTTGCCACCGACCAGTCCATCCCCGAAGGCCTCGGGCCGTTCCAGACGCGCGTGCCCAAGGCGCTGTTGGATCTGCTGGAGCCGGCCGCCTGCTACCACGGCGACCAGCGCTGGAGCCTGCTGTATGAAGTGTTGTGGCGTGTGAGCCATGGCGATCGTACTGCGATGCTGGCGGGGGACAAGCTGGGTAGCGAGTTGCAGCGGCGGATCAAACAGGTCAGCCGCGAGGCGCACCACCTGCATGCGTTTGTGCGGTTTATCGCATTACCTGCTGGGGCGGGGGCGGAGCTGCCGGAATATGTGGCCTGGCACGAGCCTGCACACGACATTCTGAAATCCGCCAGCCAGCATTTCATCGGGCGCATGGGCCGTCATCGTTGGATGATCGCCACGCCGCTGGACGGGGTGTACTACGACGGAGAGCAGCTTATTCATCAGCGCGAGTGCCCCGAGGCGTGGCGGCACCTGGCGCAGAATGTAGAGGATCCGCACAGTGCGATGTGGCTGACCTATTACAGCCACATCTTCAATCCAGCGCGGTTGAACCCCAAGGTGATGGAAGGGCATTTGCCGAGCCGGTTCTGGAAGAACTTGCCCGAGGGCAAGTTGATCCCAGGGTTGATCACTGAGGCGCGGACGGGAAAGCAGAAGGATGGGCAGGCGAAGTTGATTGGGGCAAAGGCTGGTCGCCAGATTGCCAGCCCCCACCGAGCGCGGTGACCAATCGCACGCTTGCCTGTCACTGACGGGGCTGTACCGCCTGCAATGTTCGTTGTGCCACGGGCCGTCACGGGTCTGTTCGCGGTAGACCGTCGGGAGGTTTACCGAAGGCACGGTGTAGGTCGGCGCCATTGAGCAACCTTGCAACACCAGCCGTGTCAGGGCTGCGACAGGTTTAAGCCTTGGGCGCGTGCGCACCTCCCGAGGCGTCGGCCAGTTGCACCGGGTCGCCATCGGCCCGATGGTGCATATGAATATGGCCACCACGATAAACGTGTACGGCTGTTGCAGTGCGGTCTTTATCAGCCCGAGCATGCGTGAACCTCTAAGGGAGCAGGATTGCAAACCCCTGTTGTTGATGCCCGCCCTCTGTGCTGTGCTGCTGTTATCGGCCTGCGCCGGTCTCATTCCCCAAGCCGACCCGATCGAAACCTGGATCGGCTTGAAGGGAGAAGCGCCGAACGACCTGATGGCTGAGCGAGTGGATGGAAAACGCGTGGATGACGGGCGTTTTTTTGAAGTGACGCCGGGGATCATCGCCTGGATGTGACGTTATTCGAGTCCAGCATGGGCACGAGCGTGCTCGCATCCCTGGAGCATGGCCACGGCAAGGAAGTCGCAGCGACTCAGGACTTTAATTACATGCCTGGCTAGGCGTGATGCACCGCTGCCTTGTGGGGCTTGGCGGGTTTGACGTGGGGGTGATAGTGCCGGCGGGTAATGCGCAACACCCCCCACAACATGGCCCCGGCTACCGCCAGCCAACCGCAGATCAACAGTAAAATCGTTGTTGCAAGGCTCATTCGGGCCTCCTTTCGCCCCGTACGGGGCACACACAGTCTTCCCAAGTGACAGTCTAGCTAGGCGGAGGTTGCCTGCTATTGACCAATGGTCGTGTCTGTCCAACTTCTTTGCTCTATCCACCCCCTTTACTAAGCCTGCGGGCTATACCCACGTGGCAGAGCGTCCTATGATCAGGGCCCTCACCGGCAGTTGATCAAGAGAGTAGAAAATTGCGGTTACGGTCGAACCTTAAAATATCCTTGTTGCTCGCCTGTGCCCTGGGGCTTGCGGCCTGCTCTGCAACCCCGTCGAGGCTGGTGGGCCTGCCGGAGCGTGTCGAGCTCAATGGCGTGCCGACTTTTCGCGGCGAGGCTTATCAGAGCGGTCCTACGGCTTTAGCCAGCATGCTGTCGCAACAAGGCATTGTCATGACACCGGGCTTGCTGGATAAGCCGCTGCGTTTACCGGGCGCCGAAGCGGACCTTGAACGCAACATGCAGGTGCTGGCGCGTGAATACGGGCTGATGGTGTACCCGCTGGATGCAGAGCTGACGGCGGTGCTGGCGCAGGTGGCGGCGGGTTACCCGGTGATGGCGAGAATTGGCGGCGGGGTGTGGTCTGACGCGCACTACGTGGTCGTGGTCGGGTTCAATCAGCAGAAAAGTACTGTGCTGCTGCGCTCCGGGATGGACCGGCGCCTCTTGATGAGCTTCAGCGCCTTTGAATCGAAGTGGAAGAGCGCGGGGAGTTGGGCAATCGTCACCCAGCGCCCAAGCCAGTTGCCGGCCAATGTGGATGCTCAACGCTGGCGTGATTCGGCTAATGCAACGGCCCAGGCCGGGCAGGAGCGGGCGGCGGCGCAGGCACTGAAGGTGTTGGCGGAAAGGAAGTAAACACCGCGGATCAAACTGTGAGAGCGGGCTTGTGTGGGAGCCGGCGGTTCGACGCTTCGACTTGCCCGCGATGCAGGCGCTGAGGTGTTTCAGTTGCACCGCGGTGATATCGCAGGCAGGCCAGCGCCCACATAGGCAGTACGTGTTTAGCGACGCACTTGTGCAGCGTTCGAGCGGTTCTTCAGGTTCTTATCAGCCTTGTAGCGCAATGCCACATCCGGCACCGAGCCGCTCTTGCCGGTTTCTACCCAGTTACGAATCCGGCTGGCATCGGCGAAGTGAGTGAATTTGCCAAAGGCATCCAGGATCACCAACGACACCGGGCGGTTACCCATGCTGGTCACCAGCACCAGGCAGTGGCCGGCCTGGTTGGTGAAGCCGGTCTTGGTCAGCTTGATGTCCCAGTTGGCGCGGTTGATCAGGTGGTCGGTGTTGGAGAAGCCCAGCGTGTAGTTGGGCTTGCGGAACGAAACGGTCTTTTCCTTGGTGGTACTCAGTTGGCTGAGCAGCGGGTAGTGGCGCGCGGCGGCCAGCAGTTTGCTCAGGTCACGGGCGGTGGACACGTTATGAATCGACAGGCCAGTAGGCTCAACGTAATGGGTGCTAGTCATGCCCAGCGCCTTGGCCTTGGCGTTCATCGCCGCGATAAATGCTGGGTAGCCGCCTGGGTAGTGGTGGGCCAGGCTGGCAGCGGCGCGGTTTTCTGACGACATCAGGGCGATCAGTAACATCTCTCTGCGCGGCATTTCGCTGCCGATTTTCACGCGGGAGAACACACCTTTCATTTCCGGCGTGTCCTTGATGTTGATATCGATGTACTCATCCATGTTCTGCTTGGCTTCGAGCACGATCAGGCCGGTCATCAGTTTGCTCACCGAGGCAATGGGCACCACCACGTCGGGGTTGCTGGAATAGATGACCTTATTGGTCTGCAGGTCCACCAGCATTGCGCTGCCTGAAGCGATTTGCAGCTTGGAGGTATCACGCGGAGCCTGGGTGGTTTCGGCTGCTTGCGCGAAGGTGCCTGTGAAAGCAAAAAATAGGCTGACAAGAGAGAGACGAATTTTCACGCGGATGAACTCGCTAAAAAAGTAAGGAAATACCGTTCGGGAACGGTTTTTTGATAAATGCCGTTACATTTTAGAAGTATGGATCGGAAACTGTCGAATGTTCTTCTAAAGCCAGATGAAAGTTCCTAAAAACTAAGAGAAAAGTTTTTTTGCGGGCAATAAAAAACCCTGCGATAAGGCAGGGCTTTTTCAGTACGCCTGGTTATCAATCGTGCAGGGTTTCTGCGGCGTACAAGGTATTTTCCAATAGGCAGGCACGCGTCATCGGGCCAACCCCGCCGGGTACTGGAGTGATCCAGCCGGCGCGGGGCAGGGCGGTTTCGTACACCACGTCACCCACCAGTTTACCGTCTTCCTGGCGGTTGATGCCCACGTCGATGACGATGGCGCCTTCCTTGATCCACTCACCCTTGACCAGGCCCGGCTTACCGGCGGCGACGACGACCAGGTCGGCGCGGCCAACGTGGCCGGCGAGGTCTTTGGTGAAGCGGTGGGTGACGGTCACGGTGCAGCCGGCCAGCAGCAGTTCCATGGCCATCGGGCGGCCGACGATGTTGGACGCGCCGACAACCACGGCATCAAGGCCGTAAAGGTCGACACCGGTGCTTTCCAGCAGGGTCATGATGCCTTTCGGAGTGCACGGGCGCAGCAGCGGGATACGCTGGGCCAGGCGGCCGACGTTGTAAGGGTGGAAGCCGTCGACGTCCTTGTCCGGGCGGATGCGCTCCAGCAATTTGGACGCGTCCAAGTGCTCGGGCAAAGGCAGTTGGAGCAGGATGCCATCGATCTTCGGGTCGTCGTTGAGACCGTCGATCAGGTCGGTAAGCGCCTGCTGGGTGGTCTCGGAAGGTAAGTCGTAGGCCTTGGAAATAAAGCCGACCTCTTCACAGTCTTTACGCTTGTGCGAGACATAAACCTGGGACGCAGGATCGCTGCCGACCAGGATCACCGCGAGGCCAGGCGTGCGCAGGCCTTGCTGGCCACGCTCGGTGACGCGTTTGGCGATCTGCTGGCGCAGGCTGGCGGCGATTGATTTGCCGTCGATAAGTTGTGCAGTCATTACGCGTGATTAACCATCGAGAGGGGGAAGAAAAGTGCGCGCATTCTCGCATGCCATGACGTGAGGGCAAAGGCGCTTGGTCTGCAAATTGCCCTAACCCCTTAAATAAAATCAGTTTTTTTCAAAAAAGATTTGACGGGTTTCCAGGCCCTCTATACTATTCGTCGCACTTGTCGGGCACAGCCTAGCACTGGTTAAGAAGGTCGAGCAGAATAGAGTGTTGTTCTGTAAGGCTGGAAGCACTTAGTTTGTAATCCTCCAAGAGTACAGATTAATCAGGCGCCCGTAGCTCAGCTGGATAGAGCATCCGCCTTCTAAGCGGATGGTCGCAGGTTCGAGTCCTGCCGGGTGCGCCATTAGGCAGCTTTGGCACAAGTAACGCTAGATGGTGGGCGTAGCTCAGTTGGTAGAGCACGGGATTGTGACTCCCGTTGTCGAGGGTTCGATCCCCTTCGTCCACCCCATATTTTGAAAAGGCGCCAGATTAATCGTCTGGCGCCTTTGCTTTAAGAGCTACAAGCGCGGATGTGGTGGAATTGGTAGACACACTGGATTTAGGTTCCAGCGCCGCGAGGCGTAAGAGTTCGAGTCTCTTCATCCGCACCAAACACGGCTTGGTCATGTCGAAAGGCAGGGCAGGGCTCAACAAAGAAGTAGTTTGGTTTCTTTGTTAACGCAATATGGTGGGCGTAGCTCAGTTGGTAGAGCACGGGATTGTGACTCCCGTTGTCGAGGGTTCGATCCCCTTCGTCCACCCCATATTCGAAAGGCGCCAGATTTAACAGTCTGGCGCCTTTTTTGGTTTCAGCGGTACGAATATTCGGCGGCTGCAGGTAGTGGGTCGCAACGGCAGGGCGTTTCGTCGTATTTATGTATCTCGATGATGCCGCACTGCCTGCTGGCCCTGTTTGAGGGGTTGACCGCCAAGGGGGATAGACGACTTCTTCTATATATAGAAGAGGCGGCGCAGAGCCCTGGCGTACTTGGCTGTATTTGTCACCGGGGCGAGGTGCGTCAGTGCCTTCGTACCGATAAATTGCCGGCTGTTTTCGGGCGTATTTTCAGTAGGGTGACTTCTTGAGTTTGACCCACTAGAATGCATGCCCTTGATTGGGGTCGGAAATGGCCGGCTAACGTCTGTGCAACGAGGAATATCCATGCAAGTTTCTGTTGAAAATACTACTGCTCTCGAGCGCCGCCTGAGCATCACCGTTCCGGCAGAGCGTATTGAGACTGCGGTCAACAAGCGTCTGCAGCAGACTGCCCAAAAGGCCAAGATCGCTGGTTTCCGTCCAGGCAAAGTGCCAATGAGCGAAATCAAGCGCCGTTTTGGTGCTGATGCGCGCCAGGAAGCTGTTGGTGACGTAATCCAGGCTTCTTTCTACGAGGCAGTGGTTGAGCAAAAGCTGAACCCAGCAGGTTCGCCGTCGATCGAGCCTAAGTCCCTGGAAGCGGGCAAGGACCTGGAATACGTTGCCGTATTCGAAGTGTTCCCAGAATTCGAAGTGGCCGGTTTCGATGGTATTGCTATCGAGCGCATGAGCGCCGAAGTGGCTGATTCGGACCTGGACAACATGCTGGAAATCCTGCGCAAGCAGAACACCCGTTTCGAAGTGGCCGAGCGTGCTGCCCAGAACGAAGACCAGCTGAACATCGATTTCGTTGGCAAGGTTGACGGCGAAGTCTTCGCTGGCGGCTCCGCCAAGGGTACTCAGCTGGTGCTGGGTTCCAACCGCATGATCCCTGGTTTTGAAGACGGCCTCGTTGGCGCCAAAGCCGGCGAAGAGCGTGTTCTGAACCTGGAATTCCCTGCTGACTACCAGAACCTGGACCTGGCCGGCAAGGCCGCCGAGTTCACCGTGACCGTCAATAGCGTTTCCGAGCCTAAGCTGCCTGAGCTGAACGAGGAGTTCTTCACTCAATTCGGCATCAAGGAAACCGGCATCGAAGGCTTCCGCACCGAAGTTCGCAAGAACATGGAGCGCGAGCTGCGTCAGGCCATCAAGTCCAAGGTCAAGAACCAAGTTATGGACGGTCTGCTGGCCGCCAACCCGATAGAAGTGCCTAAGGCCCTGCTGTCGAACGAAGTGGATCGCCTGCGCGTACAAGCTGTTCAGCAGTTTGGTGGCAACATCAAGCCTGATCAACTGCCGGCCGAACTGTTCGAAGAGCAAGCCAAGCGCCGCGTCGTGCTGGGTCTGATCGTGGCAGAAGTGGTCAAGCAGTTCGACCTCAAGCCTGATGAAGACCGCGTTCGCGAAATGATCCAGGAAATGGCTTCGGCCTACCAGGAGCCTGAGCAGGTTGTGGCTTGGTACTACAAGAACGACCAGCAGCTGAACGAAGTACGTTCGGTTGTGCTGGAAGAACAAGTTGTGGATACTGTTCTGCAGAAGGCTAAGGTGACCGATAAAGCGGTCTCTTACGAAGAAGCAGTCAAGCCGGCAGAAGCAGCACAAGCCGACTGATTGTCCAACTCGTTGGAAATACAACCATAAGCCAGCCTCGCGCTGGCTTATGCGTTTTCAAGACATGACTATTTGGGAGTAACTGCAGAGCATGTTCCGTAATTCCTATATTCAGCAGAACTCTGATATCCAGGCCGCTGGCGGCCTGGTCCCGATGGTTGTCGAGCAGTCCGCTCGTGGCGAACGCGCCTACGACATCTACTCGCGCCTGCTCAAGGAGCGAGTGATCTTTCTGGTGGGCCCCGTAGAGGATTACATGGCCAACCTGATCTGTGCGCAGCTGCTGTTCCTTGAAGCGGAAAACCCGGACAAGGATATCCATCTCTACATCAACTCGCCGGGTGGTTCGGTGACTGCGGGCATGTCGATCTACGACACCATGCAGTTCATCAAGCCGAATGTATCGACCACCTGCATCGGCCAAGCCTGCAGCATGGGTGCATTCCTGCTGACCGCAGGTGCTGAGGGCAAGCGTTACTGCCTGCCTAACTCGCGCGTTATGATTCACCAGCCATTGGGCGGTTTCCAGGGCCAGGCGTCGGATATCGAAATCCACGCCAAGGAAATCCTGTTCATTCGCGAGCGTCTCAATACGCTGATGGCCAAGCACAGCGGGCACACTCTCGAAGAAATCGAGCGCGACACCAACCGCGACAACTTCATGAGTGCCGAAGCCGCGCGTGACTACGGGCTGATCGACGCCGTGATCGACAAGCGCCCCGCTTAATATAAGCCGCTCAAAATAGGGCTGGTCGGCATGTCCGACCACTGGTGGGCTTGAAAAAGCCCGCATAAGCCTTCATCTTGTGTTGCAAGCCTATCGGATTTGGATCGAACGAATGACTGACACCCGCAACGGCGAGGACAACGGCAAGCTGCTCTATTGCTCCTTCTGTGGCAAAAGCCAGCATGAAGTACGCAAATTGATTGCCGGCCCCTCGGTCTTTATCTGCGACGAGTGCGTCGACCTGTGCAATGACATCATCCGTGAGGAGGTGCAGGAAGCCCAGGCCGAAAGCAGCGCGCATAAATTGCCTTCGCCTAAAGAAATCAGCGGCATCCTTGACCAGTACGTTATTGGTCAAGAGCGTGCAAAGAAGGTTCTGGCCGTAGCGGTGTACAACCACTACAAGCGCTTGAACCAGCGTGACAAGAAAGGCGACGAAGTCGAGCTCGGCAAGAGCAACATCTTGCTGATCGGTCCTACAGGCTCGGGTAAGACCTTGCTTGCAGAAACCCTCGCTCGTCTGCTGAACGTTCCGTTCACTATCGCCGACGCCACCACCCTCACTGAGGCTGGTTACGTGGGTGAAGACGTCGAGAACATCATTCAGAAGCTGCTGCAGAAGTGCGACTACGACGTAGAGAAGGCCCAGATGGGCATTGTCTACATCGACGAAATCGACAAGATTTCGCGCAAGTCTGACAACCCGTCGATCACTCGGGATGTTTCCGGTGAAGGCGTGCAGCAAGCCCTGTTGAAACTGATCGAAGGCACGGTTGCTTCCGTACCGCCACAAGGCGGCCGTAAGCACCCGCAGCAGGAATTCCTTCAGGTTGATACGCGCAACATCCTGTTCATCTGTGGCGGTGCATTCTCCGGGCTGGAAAAAGTTATCCAGCAACGTTCCACCCGGGGTGGCATTGGTTTCGGTGCAGAAGTGCGCAGCAAGGAAGAAGGCAAGAAGGTGGGCGAGTCCCTGCGTGAAGTCGAGCCTGACGATCTGGTCAAGTTCGGTCTGATCCCGGAATTCGTTGGCCGTCTGCCGGTCCTGGCCACGTTGGACGAGTTGGATGAGGCTGCTCTGATTCAGATCCTCACCGAGCCGAAAAACGCCCTGACCAAGCAATACGCCAAGCTGTTCGAGATGGAGGGTGTAGACCTCGAGTTCCGTACCGACGCACTCAAATCAGTGGCCAAGCGGGCACTGGAGCGTAAGACGGGTGCGCGTGGCCTGCGTTCGATTCTGGAAGGCGTGTTGCTCGACACCATGTACGAAATCCCCTCGCAGTCCGAGGTGAGTAAAGTGGTGATTGACGAAAGCGTCATAGAAGGCAAGTCCAAGCCGCTGTATATCTACGAAAACAGTGAGCCGGCTGCCAAGGCTGCGCCAGACGCGTAAGCGTTTCGCAGTTTCGGTATAAACAAGGGGTCCTTCAGGGGCCCCTTTGTTTTTACAGCGTTTTTTACTCCAAAGCGTTTACTGCGTTTAACTGCTGGCAATAAGCTTGTTTTTTTTGCATGCAGCCCCCATCTTGGTTTCAAGTTTATTTTTCAACTGTCATAGAGGCGAAATCATGAAGACAACCATTGAATTGCCTCTCCTGCCGTTGCGTGATGTCGTCGTCTATCCGCACATGGTTATCCCGCTGTTCGTGGGTCGCGAGAAGTCTATCGAAGCCCTCGAGGCTGCGATGACGGGTGACAAGCAGATCCTGCTGTTGGCCCAGAGAAATCCTGCTGATGATGATCCAGGCGAAGACGCCCTGTATCGCGTGGGCACCATTGCTACCGTGCTGCAACTGCTCAAGCTGCCTGATGGCACTGTCAAGGTGCTGGTGGAAGGTGAGCAACGGGGTGCGGTCGAGCGCTTCATGGAGGTGGACGGCCACCTGCGCGCTGAAGTCGCGTTGATCGACGAAGTCGAAGCCCCTGAACGTGAGTCCGAAGTTTTTGTACGCAGCCTGCTCTCGCAATTCGAGCAGTATGTGCAGTTAGGCAAGAAAGTCCCGGCTGAAGTGCTGTCCTCCCTCAACAGCATTGATGAGCCAAGCCGCCTGGTCGATACCATGGCCGCCCACATGGCGCTGAAAATCGAGCAGAAGCAAGACATCCTCGAAATTATCGACCTGTCGGCCCGTGTTGAGCATGTGCTGGCGCTACTGGATGGCGAAATCGACCTGTTGCAGGTTGAGAAACGCATCCGGGGCCGTGTGAAGAAACAAATGGAGCGCAGCCAGCGCGAGTACTACCTGAATGAGCAGATGAAGGCCATTCAGAAAGAGCTCGGCGACAGCGAGGAAGGCCACAACGAAATCGAAGAGCTGAAAAAGCGCATCGATGCCGCCGGCCTGCCGAAAGACGCCCTGACCAAGGCCAACGCCGAGCTGAACAAGCTCAAGCAAATGTCGCCGATGTCGGCTGAAGCCACTGTGGTGCGCTCCTACATCGATTGGCTGGTGCAGGTGCCGTGGAAGGCCCAGACTAAGGTGCGCCTGGACCTGGCTCGCGCTGAGGATATCCTCGACGCCGATCACTACGGCCTCGAGGAAGTCAAAGAACGCATCCTCGAGTACCTCGCTGTGCAAAAGCGCGTGAAGAAAATTCGCGGGCCGGTGTTGTGCCTGGTGGGGCCGCCAGGCGTGGGTAAAACCTCGTTGGCCGAGTCGATTGCCAGTGCCACAAACCGTAAGTTCGTACGCATGGCCCTCGGCGGTGTACGCGATGAAGCGGAAATTCGTGGTCATCGCCGGACCTACATCGGTTCGATGCCAGGCAGATTGATTCAAAAGATGACAAAAGTGGGTGTGCGCAACCCGCTGTTCCTGCTCGACGAAATCGACAAAATGGGCAGCGACATGCGTGGCGATCCGGCATCGGCTCTGCTCGAAGTGCTCGACCCGGAACAGAACCACAATTTCAACGACCATTACTTGGAAGTCGACTACGACCTGTCCGACGTAATGTTCCTGTGCACTTCCAACTCCATGAACATCCCGCCAGCGCTGCTGGACCGGATGGAAGTGATTCGTCTGCCGGGCTACACCGAAGACGAGAAGATCAACATTGCGGTCAAATACCTAGCGCCCAAGCAGATTTCGGCCAACGGCCTGAAGAAGGGCGAGATCGAATTCGAGCTCGAAACGATCCGTGACATCGTGCGTTATTACACTCGCGAGGCTGGTGTACGGGGCCTGGAGCGCCAGATCGCGAAAATCTGCCGCAAAGCGGTCAAGGAACATGCGCTGGAAAAACGCTTCTCGGTGAAAGTCACCGCCGACTCCCTGGAGCACTTCCTGGGCGTGCGTAAATTCAGTTACGGCCTGGCCGAGCAACAGGATCAGGTAGGGCAGGTTACTGGCCTGGCGTGGACCCAAGTGGGCGGCGAATTGCTGACCATCGAAGCTGCGGTGATCCCGGGCAAAGGCCAACTGATCAAGACCGGTTCGCTGGGTGACGTGATGGTCGAATCCATCACTGCCGCGCAGACTGTGGTGCGCAGCCGCGCCAAGAGCCTGGGTATCCCCCTGGACTTCCATGAGAAGCACGACACGCACATTCACATGCCGGAAGGGGCGACCCCGAAGGACGGCCCTAGCGCAGGCGTAGGCATGTGCACGGCCCTGGTGTCGGCCTTGACTGGCATTCCGGTGCGTGCCGATGTCGCAATGACCGGGGAAATCACCCTGCGTGGCCAAGTATTGGCTATCGGTGGTTTGAAAGAGAAATTGCTCGCCGCCCACCGAGGTGGCATCAAGACTGTGATCATTCCTGAAGAGAATGTTCGCGACTTGAAAGAAATTCCTGACAATATCAAGCAAGATCTTCAGATTAAACCGGTTAAATGGATTGACGAGGTCCTGCAAATTGCGCTGCAATACGCGCCGGAGCCCTTGCCGGATGTGGCTCCGGAGATTGTCGCGAAGGATGAAAAACGCGAGTCAGATTCCAAGGAAAGAATTAGCACGCATTAATGCGATTAAGCCGGGGGGCTTCCTTGACAGCTTTTTAGAGCCCTTGTTATAAAGCGGCTCTTAAGTGTCTGTAGGCCATTCAGCACTGGCTTTTGTTTTTACCAAAAAACTTAGAATCATACTCAATAGAAATATAAGGGGACTTAGAGTGAACAAGTCGGAACTGATTGATGCTATCGCTGCATCCGCTGATATCCCGAAAGCTGCTGCTGGCCGTGCGCTGGATGCAGTAATCGAATCCGTCACTGGCGCTCTGAAGGCCGGCGACTCCGTGGTCCTGGTAGGCTTCGGTACTTTCTCTGTGACTGACCGCCCAGCTCGCACTGGCCGTAACCCACAGACTGGCAAAGCACTGCAAATCGCTGCTGCCAAGAAACCAGGTTTCAAAGCCGGTAAAGCCCTGAAAGAAGCCGTTAACTAAGCTTAGCTCAAGCCTTACCTACCCGGGTCGGACGCAAGTCTGGCCTGGCAGCGGAGCGGCAGCTGACCTACGTATCCATTGGGTCACTACGCCGGGGGTGTGGGTTCAAACCCCCGTCCGCTCCGCCAGTTACGAGAAGGCGCATCCTCGGATGCGCCTTTCTTCTATCCGGACTCTACCCACGCTCCACGGTTGCCTATTTTTGAAGTTCAACCGTTTCTGGGGGACGCATGCTGCAAAATATCAGGGACAATTCACAAGGCTGGATTGCCAAGACCATTATCGGGATCATCGTCGCATTGATGGCGTTCACCGGTATCGAAGCCATTTTCCAGGCTTCGGGTAACAGTAAACAGGACGTGGCCAAGGTCAACGGTGAAGAGATCACCCAGACCGAGCTGAGCCAAGCCGTCGACATGCAACGTCGCCAGCTGATGCAACAGCTGGGTAAGGATTTCGATGCTTCGCTGCTGGACGAAAAACTGCTGCGCGAGGCGGCCCTCAAGGGGCTGATCGATCGCAAGTTGCTACTGCAAGGTGCGGCCGATTCAAAGTTTGGCTTCTCTGAAGCTGCGCTGGACCAGGTGATCCTGCAGACGCCGGAGTTCCAGGTGGACGGCAAGTTCAGCGCCGAACGCTTTGACCAGGTGATTCGTCAGTTGGGCTACAGCCGTATGCAATTCCGTCAGATGCTGACCCAGGAAATGCTCATCGGCCAGGTTCGCGCAGGTATCGCCGGCAGTGGTTTCGTCACCGACGCTGAAGTGCTGGCATTCGCCCGTCTGGAAAAACAGACCCGCGACTTCGCCACCGTCAACATCAAGGCCAACCCTGCCGCGGTGAAACTCACCGACGACGAGGTCAAGGCTTACTACGACCAGCACGCCAAAGAGTTCATGACCCCTGATCAAGTGGTTATCGACTACCTGGAATTGAAGAAGTCGTCCTTCTTCGACGAGGTCAGCGTCAAGGACGATGAACTGCAGGCTGCCTATCAGAAAGAAATCGCCAACCTCGCTGAACAGCGTCGTGCTGCGCACATCCTGATTGAAGTCAACGACAAGGTCACCGACGCACAAGCCAAGGCCAAGATCGAAGAAATCCAGGCTCGCCTAGCCAAGGGCGAGAAATTCGAAGCCCTGGCCAAGGAGTTCTCTCAGGATCCAGGTTCGGCCAACAGTGGCGGCGATCTGGGCTTTGCCGGCCCAGGCGTTTACGACCCGGAGTTTGAAACCGCGTTGTACGCGTTGAAGAAGGACCAGGTCTCGGCACCAGTGCGCAGCACCTTCGGTTGGCACTTGATCAAGCTGTTGGGCGTTGAGGCACCGCAAGTGCCTACGTTTGCCAGCCTGAAAGACAAGTTGACCAAAGAGCTCAAGACCCAGCAAGTCGAGCAGCGTTTTGTCGAAGCGACCAAGCAATTGGAAGATGCGGCATTTGAAGCGTCCGACCTGGCCCAGCCGGCGTCCGACCTGAAGCTGACCGTGCATACCTCCGCGCCGTTTGGCCGTGAAGGTGGCGAAGGTGTTGCGGCCAACCGTGCAGTGGTCACCGCTGCGTTCAGCCCGGAAGTGTTGGATGAGGGTGCCAACAGCGCCGCCATCGAGCTGGACCCGGAAACCATCATCGTGCTGCGTGCCAAGGAGCATCTGAAGCCTGCGCAACTGCCGCTGGAAAGCGTCAATGCCTCGATTCGTACGCAGATGGCCAAGGAGCGCGCCAGCGCGGCTGCCAAGACTCACGCTGACGAGTTGATCGCCAGCCTGCGTGATGGCAAGACCCCGCTGAACCAGCCGGTCGACGGCCAGGCGTGGAAGGTCACTGAAGCGGCTACTCGTAGCCAGGAAGCGATCGACCCTGCCGTGCTGCAAGCCCTGTTCCGCATGCCCAAGCCTGCGGCCAAGGACAAGCCGACCTTTACCACCGTGACCCTGGCTGACGGTAGCCTGGTGATCGTTCGCTTGAACGGCGTCAACGAAGCCGCTGCACCAACGGACGAAGAAAAGGCGCAATACCGCCGCTTCCTCGCTTCGCGTATCGGTCAGCAGGATTTCGCGGCCTACCGCAAGCAGTTGGAAATCAAGGCTGACATCAAGAAGTACTGATGTCGGTTTGAACAAAAAAGCCCTCGGCCTGAACAGTCCGGGGGTTTTTTATGTGCGCTAGACTGGGCATTCACTGTCGCGGACCAAGGAGTTTTAAGCGTGTTCGATCAAGGAAGTGAGGGGGTGGTGATCCGCCGCGCCAGTGTGGCGGATGCCCCGGCGGTTTTGCAGGTGTTCGACGAAGTGATTGTCTGGTTCGGGTCCAGGGGCAATCACGGTCAATGGGGAACTGAGCCCTGGTCAGCCTCGCCGCGGCGGGTTGCGCAAGTAACCGATGCCTGCGCGATGCCGGGTGCGTGGGTGGCACAGGACAGCAGCGGCCAGGTCCTGGCGGCACTCGTGTTGGGCGAGCCCATGGCTTATGTGCCCGCAGCGACAGAACCTGAGGTCTATGTGCGGCTGCTGATCGCCTCGCGGGATCAGCGCGTACGGGGTATTGGTCGGCGCCTCATGGCGTTCGCCGACGACCGTGCCCGTGCTGCGGGAGTGAGGCGTTTGCGTGTGGACTGCTACGGCGGCGGGACCGGCGACCTGGTTCGGTTTTATGAGTCCTGCGGATATGAGCGCATTTCAATGTTCGACCTGGAGGGATGGCCGGGCCAGTTGTTGGGGCGAAGCCTTTTGTGCGCCGGCCAGGGCCAGCAGCATTAGCAGCACAACCGCCCATGGAAATGTGCCGACACCCCATCCCTGGAGCAACACGCCGCCTGCCAAACCGCCGCCCGCGATGCCCAGGTTCCAGACGGTCACCAGCATCGACTGCGCCGCATCCGCCGACTCGCCTGCCGACTTGGCCAGCGCTGTTTGCGGGAGCGCGGGCAGTCCGCCGAAGGCCAGGCCCCATAGCGCGACGGCGGTGTAGATGACCGCTGGCAGGTCGATCCAGAACGCTAGCGCCAAGGCGAGCAGGCCAAACAGCGCGCAACTGATCAGCAGCAGTGCGCGCAACCACCGACCAATCAATACGCCTGCCAGCCAGATGCTCAACAATGCGGTGAGGCCGAACACCAGCAGCCCCCGATCGATATCCGCAACAATTCCCGCCGGTACCAGCAGCGGGGCGACATAGGTATAGAGAATGTTATGGGCCAGCACGTAGGTGAAGGTCACCCACAGCACCGGACGAATGCCTGGCAATGTCAGCACTTGATGCAGCCCCAAGCGTTTTGTTTTGTGCCGCGTTCGCCGGCAAAATCCGGAAGTTGCCAGCGCGCCCAGATCAGTACCACCATCGAGTCCCTCAACCATGCGTCGGCTAAATTGCGCGTATTTATTGATCACCTGTGCGCCGGGCTTTTTCCTACAGGTGGCGTCTCGTAGGGCAGTGACGTTTTACCGACAGGAATGCGCGCGCCAAGGCCTCGTTCTGTTGCACAATACCGCCCTGACTGTTTTCCTCGGGATTTTAAATGTCGACATCATTTTACTTGCGTAGCCTTGGGGTGGCGCTAGTGTTGGCGGGCGCCGCGGGCTGCTCGTCACCCAAGACCGCTATCTATGAACATGAGAGTTTCGACGACTCCGGCACGTTTTCGCGGGATTACCCGGTCAGTGATGTCGCCGCGTGCGAAGCCGCGCGCCGTGCCCTGCTTAGCCAGGGCTACATCATCACCAGTAACGATTCGAAAGTGGTCGTGGGTAACAAGAGCTTTCAGCAGACGGGCGAGAGCCACCTGCAGATTAGCTTCAACGTGGTGTGTGCCGATGATGGCAAAGGCACCAACCATTCAACAATGTTTGCCAACGCCTTGCAGGATCGCTACGCGCTGAAGAAGGTCAACAACTCCGCGAGTGTAGGTGTGGGTGTGCTGGGGTCCGTGTCGATGCCAATCGGCTCTACCGATGACTCGATGGTGAAAGTGGCCAGTGAGACCGTGTCCGCGCCGAAGTTCTACGATCGTTACTTTGCGCTGGTGGATGTGTTCCTGCCGCAAGAGGTGAAGAAGGCCGAGAATATCCCTGAGAAGCCGAAGGCTGACCTGGGGGTGCCGGAACCTAAAGCCGCCCCGGCTGCCGAGAAGGTCGAGCCGCCGAACGACTCGCCCGCCACTTCACAACCCGTGGCGCCGCCTGCCGAGGCCGCGCCGATTGCCCCGCAAGCAGAGCCTGCACCGGCTGCCACGAACCCGGAGCTGCCTGCGCCGACCGAAGCGATTCCGCCCCTGCCGACGCCTGCACAGTAACTCAGACCGCTGCGGGGTTCGTCTTGTCGACGTTGATCCCGTAGCGGCTGATTGCCTCGCTGACGTTATCGCGACCGATCACACCGTCATCCGCCAGCGCCTTCAAGGCCGCCAGCACGATGAAGTGCCGGTCCACTTCGAAGAATGCCCGCAGGGTTTCTCGGGTATCCGATTGCCCGAAGCCATCCGTACCCAATGCCACAAAGCGCCGGCCAGGTACGAAAGGGCGGACCTGATCGGCGAAAAGTTTCATGTAGTCTGTCGCCACCACCACGGGTCCCGTTTCGCCGGCCAAGCATTGCTCCACATAACTTATCCGTGGCTCGCTCTTCGGGTGCAGCAGGTTCCAGCGCTCGGCGTCATGGCCATCGCGACGCAATTCGGTAAGGCTGGTTGCGCTCCACACGTTGCTTTGCACGCCAAAGTCTTTCTCCAGCAATTCAGCCGCCGCCATGACTTCCCGCAGGATTGAGCCACTGCCCATCAGTTGCACCTGAGCCTGCTCGCTGGCGTTCAATCGGTACAAGCCCTTGAGAATTCCATCTTCCACGCCATCAGGCATCGCTGGGTGCGGGTAGTTTTCGTTGAGCAGGGTGATGTAGTAGTAAATGTCCTCTTGGTCGACATACATCCGCCGCATGCCTTCGCGAATGATCACCGCCAGCTCGTAGGCAAACGTCGGGTCGTAAGACACACAGCACGGAATCACCGACGATAGGATATGGCTGTGCCCATCGTCATGTTGCAAGCCTTCACCCATCAGCGTGGTGCGGCCGGCCGTGGCACCGAGCAGGAAACCGCGCGCCCTTGCATCGCCTGCCGCCCAGGCAAGATCACCGACGCGCTGGAAGCCGAACATGGAGTAGAAAATATAGAACGGAACGGTCATCAAACCGTGGTTGCTGTAGGACGTACTCGCCGCGATCCATGAGGAAATGGCGCCGGATTCATTCAGGCCTTCCTGCATGATCTGTCCGTCCTTGCTCTCCTTGTAGTAGCTCAGTTGCCCGGCGTCCTGTGGGGTATAGAGCTGGCCGACGGCGGAATGAATACCGATCTGACGGAACAGGCTTTCCATGCCGAAGGTACGCGATTCATCTGGCACGATGGGCACGATCAGTTTGCCCAGGTGCGGGTCCTTGAGCAGGGTGCCAAGGACGCGCACGAAGGCCATGGTGGTGGAGATCGCGCGTTCGCCGGTGTCTTTAAGCTGGGTGGCGAAGGCACTCAGTTCAGGGATTTGCAACGATTCGACCGCACTGTGTCGCGCCGGTACGTAGCCGCCGAGGGCCTGGCGGCGTGCAGCGAAGTAGCGGGCTTCTTCGCTATCCGCGGCAGGCTTGATGTACGGGATATCGGCGAGCTGGTCGTCGGCCACTTCCAGGCCGAAGCGGTCGCGGAAGGCTCTTACAGCGTCGGCGCCCATTTTCTTGAGTTGGTGATTGATGTTCTGGCCTTCGCCAGCTTCGCCCATGCCAAAGCCCTTGACGGTTTTCGCCAGGATCACGGTAGGTCGGCCGCTGTGGCGCACGGCGGCGGCGTAGGCGTTGTAGACCTTGTCCGGGTCATGCCCGCCCCGTGAGAGTTTCCAGATATCGTCGTCGGACATGTCCGCAACCAACGCCAGCAATTCCGGATATTTGCCGAAGAAATGTTCGCGCACATAAGCGCCGTTCTGGGACTTGTAGTTCTGATAGTCGCCGTCCACGCATTCCATCATGCGCTGGCGCAGCAGGCCGCTTTGGTCTTTTTCCAGTAGCGCGTCCCAGCCACCGCCCCAGATCACTTTGATCACGTTCCAGCCGGCGGCGCGGTACAGGCTTTCGAACTCCTGGATCACCTTGGCGTTGCCGCGCACTGGGCCGTCCAGGCGTTGCAGGTTGCAGTTGACCACAAAGATCAGGTTGTCGAGTTTCTCGCGACCCGCCAGGGAGATGGCGGCCAGGGATTCCGGCTGGTCCATTTCGCCATCACCGAGGAAGGCCCAGACTTTGCGCCCTTGGTGCTGCTTGAGGCCGCGCAATTCCAGATAGCGCATAAAGCGCGCCTGGTAAGCGGCGGTGATCGGACCGAGGCCCATGGACACGGTGGGGAATTGCCAGAAGTCCGGCATCAGCCGTGGGTGCGGATAGGACGAAATGCCCTCGCCACCGGCCTCGCGGCGGAAGTTGTCGAGCTGCGCTTCGCTGATGCGGCCTTCCAGGTAGGCGCGGCCGTAGATACCAGGTGAGGAGTGACCTTGGATATACACCAGGTCGCCGTCAAAGGTATCGGTGCGCCCACGGAAGAAGTGATTGAAGCCTACGTCATACAGCACAGCAGCTGACGCATAGGTCGCAATATGCCCACCAACGCCGGAGTGTTTGCCTGCGCGCAATACCATCGCCATGGCGTTCCAGCGAATAAACGCATTGGTACGGCGTTCGATGGCCAGGTTGCCGGGGTAGGGCAGTTGGCGGTCCACCGGGAGGGTGTTGACGTAGGGGGTGGTAATCCGCCCATAGAAGTCGCCATGCCGCGCCACGTCGAAATCCAGCAACTGATCGATCAGGTAGTGCGCGCGCGGGCGGCCTTCGGTGGACAACACCGATTCGATGGACTCCAGCCACTCGCGGGTTTCCTGTGGATCGTCGTCGCGTCTGACTGCGTTGTTCGGGGTCATGTGAAGCTCCAGGGTAGGCGGAATTCAAGTGACGGGCTCCTCGTGGGAGTGCCGTCAATGTAATTGCAATTGCAACTACATAGCCGAATCTAGCGCGGGATGAGCTACTATTGCAACCTTCTTGAAATCCCTCGGATGGTGTTGCATGTCGTCGAAAGAGCCTGATGTATGGTTCCGTTTTGTCAGGGCCCACAGGACGGTCATCCGTGAAATCGAACGCCGCCTGGCCGAGGCGGACTTGCCGCCCTATGCCTGGTACGACGCCTTGTGGGGCCTGGAAAGCGGGCCCGATGGCACCCGCCGCATGCACGAGCTGGCGGATGTGTTGGCCATCGAGCGCTACAACCTCACGCGTCTGGTCGACCGCCTGGAAAAGGATGGCTTGGTCGTGCGTTCGCGCTCCGATGGCGACGGCCGCGCGGCGTTTGCCTCGATCACCGATGCCGGCCGGGTGTTGCGTAAAAAAATGTGGAAGATCTACGAAAGCACGGTGGATGAGTTGTTCCTGTCGCAGATCGAACCGGCGCAGCGCCAGGGGTATGCGGATGCGCTGGAGCGCACGGCGGGGCTGGCGATGGAGGCCGGGGTACAGACCCGCAGCCGGCGCAAATCCTGAAACTCAGTGGAGATCCAGTGTGGGAGCTCCAATTCATTTGAGTGGGTACCGGGCCATCGCTGTTTCCACCTGCTGAATATCAATGCGCCCCTCATCCGCCAACGCCCGCAGCGCCATCACCACAATCCAATACCGACTCGGCGCACCGGCCTGCACCGACCCCGCTCCCAGCGCCACAAACCGCGCATCCATATGAGCGGCCAACTGATCGACAATCGCCTGCGGATACCCGGTGACGGCAACCACCGGCGCCGCATTTGCGGCGAGGCATTCACGCAGATGGCAACTGCGCTTGGGCGCTGTGGGGTGCAGCCGATTCCAGCGTTCAGCCGCTGCAGCCTCACGCGCCAGTCGCGTGTAACTGGGGCAACTCCACACCTGGGCCTTGATGTCCCAGTCCTGCTTCAATAACCGTGCGGCATGCAGCGCGTCTTCCAGTGCCCGGCCCGCACCGAGCAAACGTACGTCGCCCGTGTGGTCACGCTTGATTGGGTACATGCCCTTGAGCGCGTCCTCGCGATCCTGCGCGCTCAGCACCCCTGCGCTTTGCTGATCATGCAACGCCAGGTAATAAAACCCCGGTTCACCGTCGACATACAGCGTGTGCAAGCCAGCCAACACGATTGCCCGGGCTTCTTCGCCGGAAGCCGGGTCGTACGGCGTGCAACGTGGATGGGTAGCGAGCCACAGCGGCAGGGAAGGTTGTGCACCTTTGGGCCAGTGCGAAGGCTGGTTTTCGATGTCGTTACACAGGATGCCGCGCTGCTGGGTCACGTCCGCCAGCGCACTCAACTGTGCCGATGATTGCGCGCTGTGTAGGTACAGCAAGGGTTTTTCGACGGTATTGCGCGCAAACCAGCGGGGCCAGTTCCCCACACGCCGGGAGCGTGACTGGCCGCGAATCACCCACGCCTGTCGGCTGGATTCGAGCGTGTTGGCCATGGTCATCACGGTGTACAGCGGTGAGTTGGGAGCGTCTTCTGCAGCGCTCAAAACGTCGATGCAGCGTTGCGCGCAGTCAAGGGTGGAGGCGGGCATGGGCGAGTCACCTGGTAACAGATGCGCCTACCCTAATCGAATTCTTTATATGATTGTAATTGCAATGATTGCAATCGCACCTCAAGTCCTGGCGACTAAATCCATAAAGCGCTGCTACGTTTAATCCTGAAGTGCAGGAACGTCATGGCGCAGACATTTTTTCGTCATCACGGCACTTTAGGCTTGTGATGAATGTCATTTGTTTGCAACCGCTTTTAATTCAAAAAAGGAGTCCCCCATGGACGATTACCAGGAAGAGCTGCTCGAGTACCAGGCCTTTGAATGGGACCCGCTGGAACCCGCAGACGATGCAACCGAGCTGTAAGACCGACTTCAGGCGGAATGCCGCTGACTGCGGCGAAATTCCCCTGGGGTCTGGTTGTTCCACCGCCTGAACGCCCGCTGGAAGGCTTGGGCCGAGGCAAAACCGAGCAAGTAGGCGATCTCGCCGAACGCCAGTTCCGTGTCGCGAATATAGGTCATGGCCAGGTCGCGGCGGGTATCGTTGAGAATTGCGCGGAACTGAGTGCCTTCTTCGGCCAGTTTGCGGCGTAGCGTCCAAGTCGGCAGCTTCAAGCGTGCCGCCACTTCTTCCAGGTCGGGTTCCCGGCCGCCATTGAGCATCGGCCCGAGCAACCGGGTAATGCGCTCGCGCAGGCTGCGGGTGCGGGTCAATTGCTCCAACTCTCTCTCGCAAAGTTGTAACAACAAGTTCCAGGTGCTTGGGCAGTGCTGCGGGTTGCGCAGGGCCAGGGTTTGCTGGTTGAGGCGCAATTGGTTGGCCTCGGCGCTGAAGTGAATGTCTCCGAGCGCGTGGTACTGATGGGCATACACCGGTGCTTCAAATTCGATGTCGATGCGTTGTGCCTGCACCCGGTGCTGGGCCAGGCACGACAATTGATGCAGCCAGCCGGCGATGATCGAGTCGACCACAAAGCGGTTGAAGGCGTTGTAGGGGCTGATGGAGTAGAAGCGCAGCCAGGCGCCTTCGGCATCCTCGACAAAGCTCGACTGCCCGCGATAATTGGAGCCGTACAGTGCTTCGAAACGAGTCAATGTGCGCGCAGCCTCGCGTACGTTGGGCGCCTGGGCGGCAGTGACGCCCGCGAGCCCTGACTGGCTCAAGCGGCTGAACTGGCCCATGCGCAAACCCAGGCTTGGGTCGCCGGTGAGCTGGATGGCCGCATGGCCAAGGCGCATGTAACGCGGGATCGATAAGCGTGCTCCGGCCTCTGCGAGGCGGGCCGGGTCGAGGCCGTATTGCAGCAGCAGCGGCTGCGGGTCCAGGCCGTGGCTGTGGATGGCATCCGCCAGGGTGTGCACGAAGCCCACCGACAGGTCCCCCAGCCGTACGGGCTTCACAACCAGATATTCAACAAGCGCGCACCACGGGCGTCGCTATCTGCGCTGATGTGCCCGTTGCTGCTGAGGAAGCTATGCCCAGCAGTGCCCAGGTCCCAGAACTGTCCACGCAGGAACACGCTCATGCCGGCGCTTGCCTGACTGACGGGCGGTTGGCTGATCAGCGTGAGACGGCGCCAGGCTTCGCCTTCACTGAGTTCTTCGGGCTTGAGGCTGATTTCAGTCGGGGTGGAGACGCTTTTGAAACCGCGCCATGGGCGGTCCCAGGTGTCACGTCCCAGCACAAGGGCCGGCACTGCTATCAACTGCGCGCCGTGTTCGTTGAGTTTGCGGTAGTTGTCCGGGTACCAGCTGTCGCTGCCCACCAGCACGCCCAGTCGACCGGCCGGGGTGTCGACCACGCTGACGACGTTTTCATCACCGGGTTCGATAAAGCCACGTTCATCGTAGATCGGGTAGAGCTGACGCTGCGGCTCGCCGACGGGCAAACCGTCGGCGCTGAAGACAACGCTGGCGTTATACAGCGCACCATGGCCGACCTGCAGCTGTCCCTGACTGACGCTTGGGTTGGGCAGGGTGATGGAGCCGGCCACCAAGGTCACGCCAAACTCCTTGGCCAGGCCGCCAAACAACACCTGATAGTCCCGCGCCATGCCATCGGCTTTCATGCGCAGGTAGGCGTCGTCGGTGCGGTTGTCGCCCGTGGCGCTGATCCACGCGCGCGCAAACATCAGTGGGTTGCTGACCGACAGCCAATTCATCGCATCCTTCGCGTGGAGAGCCTGGTAGACCTCGTTCTTCTCGCCTATGAGCATCAGCCAGGTGCCAATATGTTCGGGCAGTACCACGATGGTCTTGTCGTTGATCAGCCCTTGGTCGCGGGCTTTTTGCAGGTAGGCCGACAGCTTCAGGTGCAGGCGCTCCAGGCTCTGGTAGTCGGCCGGAAACAGCTCCGGCTGGATGCCCAGCAAGTTGCCACGGTCAGCCGGCAGGCCTTCGTTGACGGCGAGGGTGATGCGCAGGTCCGACAGGTAATGCGCCACGGGGCGCTCCTGGGTCCAGACCAGATACGCGGCGACGGCGGCAACCAGGGCCATGGTGGCGGTAAAAGCTAGAAGTTTACGCATGGGGCAACAGACAACAGACCGTGTGCAGGGTTCGCCGACTAGGGTAGGGCCCATGGGCCGGCTTGCCAAGGGGCACTGTGCATTTGGATCAATAACTTGTCAGTTTCAGTCATTGAGCGGTAGTGCGCCGGCTCTTAGTCTGTGGGACATAAACCGATGGCGGGCCGCATGAGCCTGTCACGCCCCCGTGATGATCCGTTGTGGAGCTTGACCATGACCGCTGTTGCCTACCCGCACCTGCTGGCCCCGTTGGACCTGGGTTTTACCACCTTGCGCAACCGTACCCTGATGGGCTCGATGCACACAGGCCTTGAAGAAAAGCCCGGCGGTTTCGAACGCATGGCCGCCTATTTTGCCGAGCGCGCCCGTGGCGGCGTTGGCCTGATGGTCACGGGCGGCATTGGCCCGAATGACGAGGGCGGGGTGTACGCCGGCGCGGCCAAGCTGACCACCGACGAAGAAGCGCAAAAACACAAGATCGTGACCAACGCCGTGCACGAGGCGGGCGGCAAGATCTGCATGCAGATCCTCCACGCCGGTCGTTATGCCTACAGCCCTAAACAAGTTGCACCGAGCGCGATCCAGGCGCCGATCAACCCGTTCAAGCCCAAGGAGCTGGACGAAGAAGGCATCGAAAAGCAGATCCAGGATTTTGTCACCTGTTCGTTGCTGGCTCAGGTCGCCGAGTACGACGGCGTGGAAATCATGGGGTCCGAAGGCTACTTCATTAACCAGTTCCTCGCCGCCCACACCAACCATCGCACCGACCGTTGGGGCGGTAGCTACGAAAACCGCATGCGCCTTGCGGTGGATATCGTGCGCCGTGTGCGTGAAGCCGTCGGCCCGAATTTCATCATTATCTTCCGCCTGTCGATGCTCGATCTGGTGGAGGGCGGCAGCAGCTGGGAAGAAATTGTGCAGTTGGCCAAGGCTATCGAAGGCGCCGGTGCGACCCTTATCAACACCGGGATTGGCTGGCACGAAGCGCGTATCCCGACCATCGCCACCAAGGTGCCGCGCGGCGCGTTCAGCAAAGTCACCGCCAAACTGCGCGGTGCGGTGCAGATTCCGCTGATTACTACCAACCGCATCAACACCCCGGAAATCGCCGAGCAGATCCTCGCCGAGGGCGATGCCGACATGGTGTCCATGGCGCGCCCATTCCTGGCCGACCCGGAATTCGTCAACAAGGCCGCCGCTGGCCGTGCCGATGAAATCAACACCTGTATCGGCTGCAATCAGGCCTGCCTGGACCACACCTTCGGCGGCAAGCTGACCACCTGTTTGGTCAACCCGCGCGCGTGCTATGAGACCGAGCTCAATTACCTGCCCGTGCAGCAAATCAAGAAGATCGCCGTGGTTGGTGCCGGTCCTGCCGGTCTGGCGGCGGCAACCGTGGCTGCGGAGCGCGGCCATCAGGTGACGCTGTTTGATTCCGCCAGCGAGATCGGCGGCCAGTTCAATATCGCCAAGCGCGTGCCGGGCAAGGAGGAGTTCTTCGAAACCCTGCGCTACTTCAAACGCAAATTGCAGACCACCCACGTGGAGCTTTGCCTCAATACCCGTGTGGACGTGGCGCAACTGGCGGCGGGCGGTTATGACGAGATCATCCTGGCTACCGGCATCGCGCCGCGTACCCCGGCGATCCCGGGGGTCGAGAATGCCAAGGTACTGAGCTACCTGGACGTGATCCTCGAACGCAAGCCGGTAGGCAAGCGCGTAGCGGTGATCGGCGCCGGTGGTATCGGTTTCGACGTCTCGGAATTTCTCGTGCACCAAGGTGTGTCCACCAGCCTGGACCGCGAAGCGTTCTGGAAAGAGTGGGGCATCGACACCCAGCTGCAAGCCCGCGGTGGTGTAGCCGGTATCAAACCGCAACCCCATGCGCCGGCGCGTGAAGTGTTCTTGCTGCAACGCAAGACTTCCAAGGTGGGCGACGGCCTGGGCAAGACTACCGGCTGGATCCACCGTACCGGTTTGAAGAACAAGCAGGTGCAGATGCTCAACAGCGTCGAGTATTTGAAAATCGACGATGAAGGCCTGCATATCCGCATTGGCGCCGAGGGTGAACCCCAAGTGCTGGCGGTGGACAACATCGTCATCTGCGCCGGCCAGGACCCGCTGCGCGAACTGCAGGACGGCCTGGTCGCGGCGGGCCAGAACGTGCACCTGATCGGCGGCGCCGATGTGGCGGCCGAGCTGGATGCCAAGCGCGCTATCAATCAGGGTTCACGCCTCGCTGCCGAACTGTAAGAACCCAAACGGGGCGGTGTTAGACTACCGCCCCATTTTTCATGCAGATGTTTCCCGATGGGCCCCTTCGATTGGTTTCCCCGCGCACCGCTTGAACCCTTGCAGCTGGATTGGCTGCAAGGGGTCGAGCTGGCCGTGTTGCGCCTGGATTGTATCGACCCGCTGATCAGTGGCAACAAATGGTTCAAGCTCAGCGGGCATCTAGCGCAGGCGCAAAACGCCCGCGGCATCATCAGCCTGGGCGGCGCTTACTCCAACCATTTGCACGCGTTAGCCGCTGCCGGCAAGCGTTTTGACTTCCCTACCGTAGGCCTGCTGCGCGGGCATCCACAAGACACCCCTACTGTCCTCGACTTGAAGGCTTTTGGCATGCAATTGCATTGGCTGGGTTATGGCGGCTACCGCGCGCGCCATGAACCGGACTTTTGGCTGCCGTGGCGTGAGCAGTATCCCCATCTGCATCCCGTGCCTGAAGGCGGCGGTGGTAGTGCGGGTGCATTGGGTTGCTCCGTGTTGGTCGAGCAGGTGCGGGCGCAATTGCCCGCGCGGGGGTGGGCCGATTACGACGCTTGGTGGTTAGCTGCGGGCACTGGCACCACATTGGCCGGCCTGGTGCTGGCAGAGGCGGGCGCGCGCTTGGTGTATGGCGCCATGGCGGTGCCGGACGATCACGGCGTAACGCAGAACGTCGACGCTATCGTGCAGGGCGGTTATGAATTGTTGGACGCTAGCCGAGGTGGTTTTGCCAAGGTCGATCCGCTGCTGCTCGACTTTATTGACACCACGCAGCGAGCCTGCGGGTTGCCATTGGAGCCGCTCTACACCGGCAAGGCGTTACTGGCGTTGAAGCTGCAGATCGAAGCCGGGCGCTTCTCCCCCGGCACACGCCTGATCTTCGTCCACACCGGCGGCCTGCAGGGCTGTCGAGGGTTCAATGCCTGACACAGAACCCCTGTGGGAGCTGGCTTGCCTGCGTTCGGCCAGCGTGGTTGACGGGGCGCCTCAGATCAAAATCAAAAGCCAGGCGGTCTGACAGCCGACCGAGATCGTTTGGGGCGTGCTTGGTCAAAAATGTGGGAGCGGGCTTGCTCGCGAAGGGGGCGTGTCATTTGGCAGATTTGCTGACTGACGCAACCCCATCGCGAGCAAACCGACCCGGTATCATCCGCAACGCCGTGTTATCCCGCAGGATGTAATGGTGAGCAATTCCCGCCAGTGCATGCAGCCCGATCAGCCAATAACCGACCTTGCCGAACCAGACATGCCAGCCTTCAATCTGATTGGCGAGGTCCTTGTTCTCGCCAATCAACGGCGGCAACTCCATGCCATAGAAACTCACCGAATGCCCCTCGGCACTGACAATCAGCCAACCGGCAATCGGCATGCCGATCATCAACGCATACAACGCGACATGCATCAGCGTAGCCAGCAAACGCTGCCATTGTGGCGGTGCAGGTAGGATCTTCGGTGCGACGCCCAGGCTGCGCGCAAACAACCGCAGCCACACCAGCACAAACACGGTAAGGCCAAACATAAAGTGCATTTCGACGATCAACGTTCGCGCACCGCTGCCTTTCGGAAACTGGCCGCGCAGTTCAATGCAGGCGTAGACCACTGCCAGCAGCACCACCATCAACCAGTGCAACGCGATCGACAGGGTGCTGTAGCGCGTATCGGAGTTTTTCCACAGCATCGCTGTGTTCCTCACTTATCAGGTCAGACCTCCGTTCTTTAATGACGAAGTCCTTTTAATGTAAGCCTGTTTTGTGCGTTTTACGCGGTGCGACTGCGCTTTTCTTGACCTCGGTCAGTGGCTCTGCGGCATTTCCCCACGCGCCAGGCGCGCATTGATGTCGGCGATCACCGAAGGCAGGTCGTTGATGGTGTCGATCAGGTAGTGCGGGCGCGAGCCTTCGAACATCGCTTCGACGCGCTTGCGCTCGCTGGCCAAAGTGGCGGCGTCAAGGGCGCTGAACTGCGCGTAGGTCAATCCCAGTGCGTTGCCGGAACAGGTCAGGGCAACGGTCCACATACCGGCGCGGCGGCCTTCGAGGATACCCGGCACCGTGTCGTCAACCTTTACGCACGCTGCCACATCATCGATACCCAGCGCGATCACATTAGCCAGCGCCTGGGCTGGCCAGGGGCGACCATTGGGCACTTCATCGGTGGCCACTACATGATCGGCGATATAACCGTTGGTGGCCGCCAGTGCGACGACTTTATCCATCACTTGTTTGGGGTAGCCGGAGCAGGAACCGATCTTTATGCCTTGCACGCGCAGCCGTGCGATGGTGTCGAGGGCACCGGGAATAAGCGTCGAGTGCTCGGCGATCTTCTCGATCTGCAATGGCATGAAGCGTTGGTAGATAGCGGTTACGTCGTCATCGCTCGGCGTGCGGCCGAAGGCTTTGCGGTAGCGTTCGGCGACCTGCGGCTGGTCGCACAGGGTGCGGATGTGGTCCCACTTGCCCATCCCCATCGGGCCACGGGCTTCTTCGATGGAGACTTGCACGTCGAATTCGGCAAAGGCTTCGACAAAAATCTGCGTGGGTGCGAAGGAGCCGAAGTCGACCACGGTGCCGGCCCAGTCGAGGATCACAGCTTGCAGGGCGTTGGGGTTCTGGTAGTTCATGCGTGTGTTCCGAAGGAAGAGAGGGTGATGCCCATGGCTTGCAGTACTTCGCCAATGGCGGTGACGGCGGCGTTCATATCGGTGGCATCGACATGGCCGATGCAGCCCACGCGAAAGGTTTCCACCTGGGTCAATTTGCCCGGATACAGGATGAAACCCTTCGCCTTGACTCGTTCGTAAAAATCCTTGAATTGATAGCGCGGGTGTTGCGGAGCGTGGAAGGTGACGATGATCGGCGCCTGGATCGCCGCCGGTAGGAAGCTGCGCAGGCCCAGTTCGGCCATGCCATCCAGCAGCACCTGGCAGTTGCGTGCATAGCGTTGATGGCGCGCGGGCAGGCCGCCTTCTTCAACGTACTGCAGCAGCGCTTCGTGAAGGGCTGCGACCACGTGGGTCGGCGGGGTGAAGCGCCATTGGCCGGTCTTGGCCATGTAGCTGTGCTGGTCAAACAGGTCCATCGCCAGGGAATGGCAGTTGCCTTGGGCCGCGGCCAGCGCGGTTTTTTCGGCGAAGACAAAACCCATCCCCGGCACGCCTTCCAGGCATTTGCCGGAGGCGGCAATCAGAGCGTCGAACGGCACTTCTCGGGCGTCGATCGGCAGCGCACCAAAGGAACTCATGGCGTCGATGATCAGGCGCTTGCCGTGGTTTTTAATGACTTGGGCGATTTGCGGCAGTGGGTTGAGAATACCGGTGCTGGTTTCGCAGTGGATCAGCGCGACGTGGGTGATGGCCTTGTCGGCCTGCAGCAGCCGGTCGACGTCGGCGGCGGTGGTCGGTTTGTCTTCGGCGGTTTCAAAGGTGCTGAAATCGCGGCCGAGCACTTCGCAGATCCGGGCCAGGCGCTTGCCATAGGCACCGTTGATCAGCACCAGCACCTTGGCGTTGCGCGGTACGAGGGTGCCGATGGCGGCTTCGACAGCGAACGTGCCGCTGCCTTGCAATGGCACGCAATGGTGACTGTCGGCGCCGTTGAGAATCGCCAGCAGGTGTTCGCACGCACTGGCGGTGAGCTGGTTGAAACGGTCATCCCATGAACCCCAATCCACCATCATTGCCTGACGGGTCCGGGCGGAGGTGGTCAGGGGGCCAGGGGTCAGCAGGATCGGCGCGGTGGTCATCTCAAATTCTCGCAAGGCATCGGGGGCTGAAGCTACGGCGCCTAAATTGCAGTTTGGCTTGTCATCAATCAAATTGTTTGTTGTTATGCGAGCTATCAGTGAGGCCGATAGCTATGAATCTTTTTCAATTGCGCGCATTCGATGCCGTGGCCCGCGAAGGCAGTTTTACCCGTGCGGCGGCGCGGCTGTTCATCAGCCAACCGGCGGTAACCGGGCATATCAAGGCTCTGGAAGAGCACTACCAGATCCCGTTGCTGCGGCGTACCGCACGTCGGGTAGAGGTGACGCAGGAGGGCGCGCGCCTGGCGGCGATCACGCGGGCGATCTTCGGCCTGGTGGATGAAGCGCAGGCGATGCTGGAGGCCAACCGGCAATTGCTCACCGGGCGCCTGGAAGTGGCGGCGGACGGCCCGCATCTGGTGATGCCGATGATCGCCAGCCTGCGCGCGCGTTACCCTGGGATTACCGTCAACCTGCGCTTGGGCAACGCCCAGGAAACCCTGGCTGCGTTGTTGTCCGAGCATGCGGATGTGGCGGTACTCACCGAAGTGGAGCCGCGTAATGGCCTGCATCTGCTACCCCTGAGCGCGTCGCGGATCTGCGCGCTGGTGCCTGCCAGTCACCCCTGGGCGACCCTGCCCAAGGGTATCCGCCTGGATCAGCTCAACGACGTGATCATGGTGCTGCGCGAGCCCAGCTCCATCACCCGGCGCACCTTCGATGACGCCTGCCTGGCTGCCGGTGTACAGCCCAAGGTGCTGCTGGAACTCGACAGCCGTGAGGCGGTGACCGAGGCCGTTGCTGCCGAATTGGGCGTAGGCGTGGTGTCGTCGATGGAAGTCAGCCCCGACCCGCGCGTGTGCGCCGTGCCGATCCAGGGCGAAGGGCTGCTGAATCACCACATGCTTGGCTGCATGGAGCGGCGGCGCTCATTGCGCTTGACTCAGGCATTTTTCGAGTTGGCACCCTGACGGTTTTTTGGTGGAACGATGCGTTCTTGCGCTATAAACTCTGCCCCCAAAGCGCCGGCCAGTAGACGTTTCGGCGCGATGGACGAAAAGAGAGTGAGTCATGGGCGCACAGTGGAAAGTCAAACATAAAGAAGCGGCATCCAATGCCAAGGGCAAGATCTTCGGCAAGCTGGTGAAAGAAATCACCATCGCCGCCCGCAACGGCGCCGACACCGCGACCAACGCCCACCTGCGTCTGGTGGTGGAACAGGCCAAAAAGGCCTCGATGCCCAAGGAAACCCTGGAACGCGCGATCAAGAAAGGCGCCGGTCTGCTCGGCGAAACCGTGCAATACCACCGTGTCACCTACGAAGGGTTCGCCCCGCACCAGGTGCCGCTTATCGTCGAGTGCGTGACCGACAACATCAACCGCACCGTGGCTGAAATCCGTGTGGCGTTCCGCAAGGGTCAACTGGGTGCCTCCGGCTCCGTGGCGTGGGACTTCAACCACGTCGGCCTGATCGAAGCCTCGCCGGACAGCCCGGACGCCGATCCGGAAATGGCCGCGATTGAAGCCGGGGCCCAGGATTTCGAAGACGGCGAAGAAGAGGGCACCACCCTGTTCATCACCGAAACCACCGACCTGGACGCCGTACAAAAGGCCTTGCCGGAGCAGGGTTTCACCGTGCTGTCGGCCAAGCTGGGTTACCTCTCGAAAAACCCGGTGAGCGGTTTGAGCGCCGAGCAGATGGCCGAAGTCGAAGCCTTCCTGGAAGGCCTGGACAACCATGATGACGTGCAGGATATGTTCGTCGGTCTGGCTGGCTGAAACGCGGTAAAAAGTGTGGGCTGGCTTGCCTGCGATAGCGGTGTATCAGTCACTGAAAAAGTGAATGACACGAGCTCATCGCAGGCAAGCCAGCTCCCACATTTGAATCGAGTTTCAGTCCCGGTTCAGCAGTGCTTCGATTTCCTCGAACCCTGGCCGCGCCAGTACATCAGGCTGACAGCAGCTTTCTTGCAGCGTCATCAATTCGCTGTTCACCCGCTCCTCAACCCGCTCCAACAACTCCCCCAGCAACACGCCGAACGCCCGCACTTCAATGCGCTGCAACGCCTTGGTTTCCAGGGTGCCTGCCGTGGCATGGAACGACGCCGCGCCAAAGTCCCCCAGCAGGCAATCACCCGCTTCATTCCATAAAATATTGTGGCCGTAGAGGTCGCCATGGGTAATGCCATGACGGTGCAAATGCGCAGTCACCGAAGCGATGCCCCGTGCCATGCGCAAGGCCACTTCAAGACTGAGGCGCATGCCCGATTCGTAGATATCCCGGGTGCACGAGGCCAGGCTCGGCAGGGCTGCAAGGTTGCGGTAGCTCGGGTCGATCAGGTCCATCACCAATGCGGCCTGGTCATCAGGATGGCCGATAACGCGGCCTTCTACCGTGATCAGGTTGGGGTGCAACCCGGCGGCGATGCAGGCTTGCATTTCGTGCAACGGTGAGCCGTCGCTGGTGATGGTGCCTTTATAGAGTTTGACTGCGACGGGTTTGCCTGACGGTTTCCACAGCGCTTTGCGGATAACGCCGGAAGCGCCTTCACCGAGGACTTCGGCCAGTTCCAGGTCGGACCAGGGAATATTGGGGGTGGCGTCATCACCTGCCACCTCCATCGCCATTTCCACCGGGTTACCGGCATAGGCCAGCCAGGTCAGGCTTGGCAGGGCCAGTAGCCATTCCGGCAGATGGGTGAGGCGGTTGGAGGCGATGCGCAGCAATTCGAGGTTGTGGCAGTGGGCCAGGCTCTCCGGCAGGTGCACCAGGAGATTGCCGGCCAGCATCAGCTTTTGCAGCAGCGGGCGCTTGCCCAGTTCGTCGGGCAATTGGCTGATGCGGTTATCGGTCAGGATCAGCCAGCGCAACAACGGCGGCAACGCGGCGGCAGGCACGTGGCGGATCTGGTTGGCCTTGAAGCCGATCATGCTCAGTCTCGTGCATTCGCCCAGGCAGGCTGGCAGTTCAGTAAAGAGGTTATCCGAGCAAAACAGCACGCGCAGGTGAGGCAGGCGGTGCAGGTCGTCGGGCAGGCTGCTCAGGGCGTTACCGCTGAGGTTGAGGATCTCCAGCGAGTCGGCCAGTTCAAAAATTTCCCGGGGGAATTCGGTCAGCCCACAGGACAGGTCCAGCCGCGTGATACCGGCCAGTTGGCCGGCCTTGAGTTGGGCGAGGGTATTCATGAACGGCGCAGTCACTCGGCAAGGTGGCGTGAATGGCGTTCATGATACCGGGTCGCGCGAGCGTTGCGGGCCGGCCTGTTGCAATTGTCCGAGACGGCTGGCGGTGCGGGCGAGGTCGATGGCTTTGCCACCCAAGGCAAGGTTGAGGGGCTGCTCGCCGATCAGAATCAGTTGCTTGTCCCGGTCGTAGAGTACGTCCACCAGATTGATGAATCGCTGCTGCACGGCAATCGGGCACTCCGCCAGTTGTGGCAGGCCGTCGATGATCCAGTCATCGTAGTCCTGGCAGAGCAGCAAGTAGTCCATCACTGCCGTCAACTGTTCGCACAGGTCGTTGAAGGTGAAGGCAATGGAGCGGTCTGTATGGCGGCGACATATCAAGGTTCGAGTGCCGACGGGCAAGGGCTGAGGCGTGCAGTCTACAGCGGTCAAACCGAGTGCTTCGCGCTGGCTCGCGGTCCCCGGCCAGACGTAGTGACCGCTGGTAAAGCGTTGCACGCTCCGAGTCTGGGGCAGGCTGCGAAAATCCTGGGGCGAGCTGACTTCCAGCACCTCCATACGCGCGGCGATCAGGTCGATCACCGGCTTGAAGCGCTCGTGATACAGGGGGTTGGGTAGCAAGTCTTGCGGCGCATAGTTGGACGTTACCAGCACCAGCACACCGCGTCCGAACAGGGCCTTGAACAGCCGAGATATCAACATGGCATCGCCGATGTCGTGGACGTGGAATTCGTCGAAACACAGCACCCGGCAGTCCGTCAGCAGTTCATCCAGGGTCAAGACCAGGGCATCGTCTTGCCCGCGATGCTTGAACATGCCGCGATGCAGTTGGGCAAAAAAGTCATGGAAGTGCACACGTTGCTTCTCGGTAATCGGCAACGCCTGAAAAAAGCCATCCAGCAGCCAGCTTTTGCCGCGGCCCACCGACCCGTGCAAATACAGGCTGCGGGTGGGCTGGCCGGCGAGCAGGGTCTTGGTTTCACGGGCCAGGGCGGCAATGGCGCGGGTTTGGCCGCTGCTCAGGGTAAAGCCCTGTTGCTCGGCTTTTTGCTGAAAGAATGCAGGGATGGGCGAGTCGTCGAGGCTGTCGGTTCTTTTACCGAGGAGGCGACGGATAAGGGGAAGCACGGCCAATGTAAGTCACTCTGTATTTCAGTGGTCGCTTACTGTAGGGCGCCCGCCGCGATTTGACCAATAGAGCTAGGTGCCGCTGGGCGGCACCTAGCTCGATAGCATCGTGTTGGGCGTGGGCTTCTAGAACTTCAGCATCTGCGGGGTCGGCTGGCCCACGGGGCTGACCACCGCATAGTTGTAGCCAGCGCCCGACCAGTATTGGGCCTGCAAGCCATCGGCGCGGCGGCTGCCACTGGGCAGGAAACCGTTATCCGGGCCAGGCGGGCGGATGTAGAAACTGATGCGCCGCCCTTGCGGGTCTTCGTAGAGCACCATGGCGGCGGCACCTTGCTCGGTAGTGAGCAGGCGCCCGCTGACCGGCCTGAAGCCCGATGCGCTCAGGTCAGGCAGGCGGTGCGCCTGGTTGAAGTAGCGGTCTAGCCAAGCCTGCATCGTGCCGTCGCCCTGAACCTTGTAGTCGGCGGGCATGATGCCGTCCTGGGCAAACAGGCGGAAGGCTTGCATCGCATCGGCCATCGGCAACAGAGGCGGCTGAGTGGCTTCACGGGCGTGCCAGCCACCCAGGCCACCGAGGCTGACGGCGATCAATAGCATGGCTGCCGTAGCGAAATGGCGGCGCGATTGGCGCTTGATGCGCTGGCGAATCAGTGCTGGGTCCAGGTCCGGGTTAGCCGGCTGTTGCAGGGCACCGCCCAATGCGGCGCGCAGCAATTGCGCGTCGTGCTGCCAGGCGTGGACCTGGGCGGCGACGTCCGGATGGGCCGCCAGATAGGTTTCCAGGACACGGCGATCACTTTCCAGCAGTTGGTGATCGACGTAGGCATGCAAATCGCGTTCGCTGGGGGGCAGGCTGATCATTTGAGTATCCGCAGGGAAGGGCTGGCAATTTCGCCATCACTGAGTTGACGCAGGGCTTGGCGTGCCCGGGACAGGCGCGACATTACGGTACCGATGGGGACATCGAGGATCTCGGCGACTTCCTTGTAGCTCAAGCCTTCGACCGAGACCCACAGCAGCAGGGCACGCTGCTCGGTGTTGAGTTGATCGAAGGCTTGCAGGGTTGACTGGGCGATCACCGTACGTTCGACCGACGGCTGTGCATCATCACGCCCGGTAAAGAATTCCAGCATGCGTGCGTAGCGCCGTGTGCGGCGGTGGGTGTCGAGGAACTGCCGATAGAGGATCGAGAACAGCCACGCGCGCAAGTCGCCTTCGACGCGTTTGTCGGCCCAACTGATGATCGCTCGTTCCAGGGTCGACTGCACCAGGTCGTCGGCGCTGCTGGTGTTACGCGTCAGGGACACGGCAAAGCGCCGCAGCCTGGGGATGAGTTCACGTAACGGTTCGTCGAGTTCATGCATGGGGAGCTGGCTGTTCACTACGCCGGGACTAGAGAGACGTGCGGCGATGAAGGTTATTCCCCCTTGCCGGGAAATAAATCCAAGGCCTGGGAATAGAGGCAATCGGCGTTCGTCTTAATGCTCCGACCTTATGTTCACCCCTACGGCCTTTGGCCCTGGAGTTTCTTCATGGTAGATCACTCATCACCGCCCCGTCCCCCCTTGAGCACGTCGAGCCTGATCGCGCGCCTGGCGGGTATCGGAGCCGTGGTTGCGGTTATGGCGGGGGCATTTGCCTACGTCAATGGCACCCTCGACCCACAGCGCTTGCGTCCGAAAACCCTGGTCAATGCCTTGGAAACCAACAACGGTGTCCACCCAGGCTTCCGGCGTAACCATGCCAAGGGCGTGTGCGTGGCCGGCTATTTCGAGAGCAGCCCCGAGGCGCGTGCCTACTCCAGTGCCCAGGTGTTCAACGAGGCCAAGACCCCGCTGATCGGCCGGTTTGCCTTGCCCAGCGGCAACCCTTATGCGCCGGACAGCAGTGTGCCGATCCGCAGCTTTGCCGTGCAATTTAGCCAATCCAACGGCCAGCAGTGGCGCACCGGCATGAACAGCATGCCAGTGTTCCCGGTGGGTACGCCCGAGGCGTTCTACCAGATGCTCAAGGCCGGTGCGCCGGAGCCTTCCACCGGCAAGCCCAACCCGGCGAGCATGCCAGCGTTCTTTGCGGCTCATCCCGAGACGGCGCCGTTCCTGGCGTGGGTCAAGACCGCCAAGCCTTCCGCCAGTTATGCGACCGAAACCTACAACGGTATCAACGCGTTTTACCTGGTGGGCGCCGATGGCAAGCGCCAGGCCGTGCGTTGGGGCGTGGTGCCACAGCGTCAGGATGCAGCGGGCGATACCTCACCTGCGGGCAGCGATTTCCTGGAAAAAGACCTGGTGCGACGCCTGTCCGCTGGACCGTTGCGTTGGCAGTTGAACATGACCTTGGCCAATCCCGGTGACCCGCTGGACGATGCGAGCAAGACCTGGACCGGCGAGCATAAAGTCATCAATGCCGGCACCCTGGTGCTGCAAAGCAGCCAGGCTCAGGCCGATGGCGATTGCCGCGATATCAACTTCGACCCGCTGATTCTGCCCAGTGGCATCGAAGCCTCCAATGACCCGTTGCTCGCGGCACGTTCGGCGGCGTATGCCAGTTCGTACCTGCGCCGCGCCGGTGAAGTCAGCCCGTTGCGCAGCGCCCCTCAGGAGTCGAAGCCATGAATGACCAACCACGGTTTTTCGCCCCCCTGGCGCGCCTGCTGCACTGGCTCATGGCGCTGATGGTCATCGCCATGCTGTTTATCGGCGCGGGCCTGGCGGCGTCGGTTTCGCAGCGGCATGAATGGTTGATCCACCTGCACAAGCCGCTGGGTATCGCGATTCTGGCGCTGGTGATCGTGCGGCTGGTGGTGCGCTTCTCCACGCGCCAACCACCGTTGCCCGCCGACGTACCGCTGTGGCAAGTGTTGGCAGCCAAGGCGTCTCACCTGGTGCTGTATGCCTTGATGCTGGTGTTGCCGCTGCTGGGTTGGGCGATGATTTCGGCGGCGGGCGACCCGGTGATGCTTAGCAGTTCAGTGCAGCTGCCGGCGCTGGTGGGGGCAAATGCGCCTTTGTTTGCGGTGCTGCGCAAGGCCCATGGGTTCCTGGCCTATCTGCTATTCCTCACCGTGTTGTTGCACCTGGCGGCGGCGCTGTTCCATGGGCTGATTCGCCGTGACGGCGTGCTTCAAAGCATGACCGGCAGCAAAGACTGAGACCGGTTTCGGGGGCAGTGTGGTCAGCCAGTAGATCAATGCCAGCAGGTTCATCGCCGCGCCCAGGCCGCACACCCCGATCCACCCGGCCCAGGCATACATCGCCGTGGCACTGACCGATCCCACCGCACTGCCTACTGAGTAAAACACCATGTAACCCGCCACCAGCCGACTCTGTGCATCGGGGCGTACCGCATAGATCAGGCTTTGGCTGGTGACGTGTACGGCCTGCAAGCCCAGGTCGAACACAATCACCCCCAGCGACAGTGCCCACAGAGACGATTGGGTAAAACCGATGGCAACCCAAGAGAGCAGCATGAGCAGCAGTGCCGTGCCGCTGACCCATTGGGCGAAGCCCTTGTCGGCCAGGCGTCCGGCGTGCGCGGCACCCAGGGCTCCGGCGGCACCGGCGAGCCCGAAGAGGCCGACCTGCGTGTGCGAAAGCGACAGCGGCGGGGCGCTCAAGGGCAATACCATTGGCGTCCACAGGACGGTGCCGGCGGCGAAAATCAGCATCGCCAGCACGGCGCGGTCACGCAGGACTTTTTCCTCTTTGAACAAGCTGAAAACCGAGCGGATCAACGCGCCATAGGTGCCGGTTGCCTGCGGTTGCTCCGTGCCTGGCAGCACTCTCCACAGCAGGATCGCCATCAATAACGTCAGGCCTGCCGACAGCATGTACACCGAACGCCAACCCGCCAGGTCAGCCATGGCGCCTGAAACCGAGCGCGCCAGCAGCAAGCCGACCACGATACCGCTGGTAACCAGCCCGACCACGTGCCCGCGCTGTTCAGGCGACGCCAGATGGGCCGCGAATGCCACCAGCACCTGGGCGATAACGGCCAACAGCCCGGTGAGCACCATGCCGGCCAGCAACCAGAAACTGTTGCAAGACAACGCCACCACCAGCACGGCGAGCGTGGAAAGCAGCAGTTGGGTGACGATCAGTTTGCGCCGGTTGAGTAAATCCCCGAGAGGCACCAGCAGCAACAGTCCCACGCCATAGCCGACCTGGGTGAGGGCGATGATGATGCCAACGGTGGCGTGATCCATGGCGAAGGTCTCGGCCATGGCGTCGAGCAGCGGCTGCGCGTAGTAGACGTTGGCCACCGACAGGCCACAGGCGATGGCGAACAGCAACACCACGGCGCCGCTCAAGGGGGGTGAGGGCATGCGGCTTATCCTTGTGTGGTTCTAAAATGAAACCAGTTGCACGGTAAGGATTCCGGTTTTATATTGCAACCACATTATTGATCCAAGACAGGCAGCCTGATGGTCAACCTCACCCGTTTTGAAAGTGCCGAATGCCCGGTGGCGCGTTCGTTGGATGCCATTGGCGATGGTTGGTCGTTGCTGATCATTCGCGACGCGTTTGATGGCATCCGTCGCTTTAGTGAATTCCAGCGCAGCTTGGGGATGGCCAAGAATATTCTGTCCACGCGCTTGCGCAGCCTGGTGAACCATGGCGTGCTAGAGGTCGTGCCTGCGTCGGATGGTAGTGCGTATCAGGAGTACGCCCTCACGGAAAAGGGTCAAGGCCTGTTCAACGTGATCATCGGGTTACGGCAGTGGGGGGAAGGGTTTTTCTACGGGGCAGGCGAGGCGCATTCAGTGATGGTAGACCGCGCCCAGGGTGAGCCGCTGCGAGCGCTGGAATTGCGCTCCGCGGATGGACGCTTGCTGGGGCCCGAGGATTGTCGGCGGGTGCCCGCCGAGTCGGTTTAACGCAGTTCGTCGACGATAGAGGCGACGGTGCTCAACACATCCTTGCCCAACTGCATCGAGCGTTTACCTGACCAACCGGTGTGCGGGTTGGGGGCGTCGTCGTTGTCCTTGAAGGGCATTTCCAGGGTCAGGGACAGGCAGTCGTATTGCTCGCCTACCGCGTTGCAGGCCAGGCTCATGTTGGCTTCTCCCGGCAGGTCGCGGGTATAGCCGTAGGTCGTCTGGAAGTCGCGGGTCAGGCCACTCAAGTGGCTGCGGAAATGTTCTTCCAGCGCCTCGATGCGCGGGGTATAGCCGGGGTTGCCTTCACAGCCAGCGGTGAATACGTAGGGGATTTCCTCGTCGCCGTGGATATCGAGGAACAGGTCAACGCCGTACTTTTCCATTTGTTGCTGCACGAACAGCACTTCCGGGCTGTTCTCCTGGCTGGCGCTCTGCCAGGCGCGGTTGAGGTCCTGGCCCATGGCGTTGGTGCGCAGGTGGCCGTGGAAGGCGCCGTCCGGGTTCATGTTGGGCACCAGATACAGGTCGGCGACTTTCAGCAGCTTTTTCATCTCATCGTCGCCGTCCTGTTGCAGGCGTTCGATGATGCCTTCCATAAACCATTCGGCCATGTGCTCGCCGGGGTGCTGTTGAGCGATGATCCAGATCTTGCGCCGGCCTTCGCCCCCTTTACCCCGCCGTAACAGCTGGATATCACGGCCTTCAACACTTTTACCGGTGGCCAGCAGTTGGGTGCCAGTGCGGTTCAGGGCCTGCTCGATCAGCCAGTCGTGACGCTCGCGGCTATAGGGTTCGAAATAGGCGAGCCAGGCATGTTTTTCGCGGGTCTCGAGGCTGATATGCAGGATTTCTCCATCAAATCGCGAAGGTACCCTAAACCAATTGATGTGGTCGTAGGACGCCACGGCGTTGTAGCCGCTCCATGCGTTGGGGTAGGAGGACTGTCCGGCGTTGCTCAGGCGAAAGGTATGGGTGTGGCCCACATGCATGCCTTCGGCCTTGAAGTGGAACCATTGGTAATGCGCGCTGCATGTATCGGGTTTGATTGCCAGCAACAACTGATAGGCATCGTGGGCATCCAGTACCTGGATATTGCCACTGTCGAAGTCGGTGCTGATTTTGATGGAGGTCAAGGCCACGGTCATAGTCTGGTTGCCTGAATATGAGTGTTGTGGCGGCTATATTACACAGGAGTCTGGTAAAGATCGGATGCAAAATTGTTGCGAGAGGGAGGGGGCGTCGTCCTTGACGCCGCGGCAGCTTAGAATCTATGAGATTGATTCTCAAGCGCTAATTCGCAAAGATGTGGGCTAGAGCTATCCGCTGGCTTTCTTTTGGCGATGGTCGTTTGCTACCATGCGCGCCATCAAGTCGCACACAGTCTTCATTAGCCTGAAGCCACGCCAGGGAAACTGGCAAAAAAAAGACCCGGCCAAAGAGCCGGGTCAAAAACCGTGATTAGCCTGATGAGGAGATATTCCAAGAGTCCGACCTAAGGTCCCTTGTTCTATCGACTGATCTCGCGATCAGCTAGGCCCAATAATAATCATTATCATTTGCAAGTCAAATGTTTTTATCCTTGGGATAGAAATATTTTTTCTAACCGCCAGTTATCTATTCGCTTGAGCCTCTGGCACTTGCAACGACCGCTCCACCATCGCCTTCGCCATATCGATCAAATACACCACTGAAAACGCCATGTCACGATGACTGCCCTGATGGCTGCTCGCTGATGCATAGGCCGTGGCCGCAGCGCTGCGCAACAGCTCCGAGGCGTGCACCAGGGCGTCCTCCTGGCTGATGCCTGCATTGATGGCAAACAAGGCCTCTTCAGGGGTTGATGTCGACATATCCTCTTTCAAGTAAAAGTCCAACGCACGCTTGGCAGCACCGCTGCTGCGCAGGTCGTGCAATTCATCGTCTTCCGGGATTTCAGGCAGGAGAAGCGGGCTTGTCGTCATAAGGGGCGGTACTCTGGGTGGGTGTCGAAAACCTTATGTCCGATGATAGTACGTATCGTATTTATGTCGTTTTATGGATTACTACAAACTGTTTATTGCCCTGAAAACTACGTGACGTATTGTCAGCCCCATGGATAACTGGATCGCGTTGGTCAAGGCCAACATGGAAGACCGCAAGGTCACGCAAGGTGAGTTGGCTGAACGCTTGGGCATGTCCCAGGGGGGCGTGGGCCATTGGCTCAACAAGCGCCGTGCACCCAGCCTGGCGGACATGAACCGGGTATTGGCGGCGTTGGGCCTGGGCTACCTGGAGGTCGCGCTGGATATTCGCGAGCGGGCCGATGAAGTGCCTCCGGAGAAAAACTACAACCCGTATTTCCGCTATCCGGTCAGCGACTGGAAAGGGCTGTGCGAAATCCGCGAAGAGCGAACGCCTTATGGTACCGCCCGCTTCGAGTTGACGGATTATCATGCCCACGGCGATGCCTTTTGGCTGCCGGTCACAAGCGATGCCATGACGGCACCCAGCGGGCTCAGCGTGAGTGCGGGCATGATGATTCTGGTCGATCCGGCCATTACCGCCGAGCCCGGCAAGCTGGTGGTCGCCCAATGGGCCGATAGCCCCCAGGCGACCTTCCGTCAGCTGCAGGAAGAGAGCGGCCAGCTCTATCTGGTGCCGCTCAATCCGACTTACCCGAAACGGCAGTTCACCGGCGATTGCCGCATTCTTGGCGTCGTTGTGCAGGCCACGGCAAAGTTCTAGACCTTTGTTTCCAGCTCCACCAACGCGCAACCTTCGGCAACCATTTCGCCTTCCTGGCAGAACAGCGCCTTGACCACTCCAGCCTGGGGCGCGCGAATGCTGTGTTCCATCTTCATAGCCTCCAGCACCACCAGTTGCGTGCCGGCCTCCACGTTGTCCCCGACCTGCACCAGCACGCGCACGATGCTGCCGTTCATCGGTGCCGTAAGGCCACCTTGATGAGCGCCGCTGGCGTCGAACGCTGCAATCGGGTCAAGCAGGCTGACGGCATGCACCTCGCCGTCCCAACGCAGGTACACCGTGCGGTCGTGGCGCACAGCCAGATGGCCAAGGCGCACGCCCTGGTGCTCGATCAACAACTGTTCACCGCGCAATTGCGCGGTATCGGCAGCGAGTGTCACCAGCCGATCCTGACCATTGCAGCTCAAATGCAGCGAAACCTCGGCAGGTAAACCGGCACGAAAGCCTCGCTTATCTGCCCAAGGCCCGTCACCGGCCGGCAAGGTCTGTATGAACGCCGCGCCCGCTGCCTGCCAGAAATCATTGCTCAGTTCGCCAGGTGTCGGCAGCAGCTCATCCTGATAGCGCGGAATAAAGCCGGTATCCAACTCGGCTGCCGCAAACGCCGGATGCCCGATAATGCGCCGCAAAAAGCCCAGGTTGGTCTTCAGGCCACCCACGGCAAACTCATCCAGCATGCCCAGCAGGCGCAGGCGCGCCTGTTCACGGTCCTCGCCCCAGGCAATCAGCTTGCCCAGCATCGGGTCGTAGTAGGGCGACACGCTATCGCCTTGCTCGACACCGCTGTCCACGCGGCGGCCAGCGCCCGACGCGGGTTCGCGGTACAGCGTCAGGTGCCCGGTGGCGGGCAGGAAATCATTGGCCGGGTCCTCGGCATACAGGCGTACTTCGATCGCATGGCCGATCAGCGGCACCTGCTCCTGGGTGATCGGCAGCGCCTCGCCCTGAGCGACACGAATCTGCCAGGCCACCAGGTCGAGGCCCGTAATCGCCTCGGTCACCGGATGCTCCACCTGCAGACGCGTGTTCATCTCCATGAAGAAGAACTCACCGCGAGCGTCCAGCAAAAACTCCACGGTACCTGCGCCGACATACCCGATGGCCTGGGCCGCACGCACAGCGGCTTCGCCCATGGCTTTGCGTTGTTCAACACTCAAGCCTGGAGCCGGCGCTTCCTCGACGACTTTTTGGTGGCGCCGCTGGATCGAGCAATCCCGTTCATTGAGGTACAGGCAATGCCCATGCTGATCGGCAAACACCTGGATCTCCACGTGACGCGGCTTGAGCAGGTATTTTTCAACCAGCATCTGCCCGTTGCCGAAGGACGACAGCGCCTCACGTTGTGCCGAGGCCAGGGCCTCGGCCAGTTGGCTGACGTCCTCGACCACCTTCATGCCTTTGCCACCGCCACCGGCCGTGGCCTTGAGCAGTACGGGGTAGCCGATACGCTCGCAGGCCGCGCGGAAGGTTTCCAAGTCCTGGGCCTCGCCGTGATAACCCGGCACCAGCGGCACGCCGGCGGTTTCCATCAACGCCTTTGCGGCCGACTTGCTGCCCATGGCATCGATGGCCGAGGCGGGCGGCCCGAGGAAGATCAAGCCGGCGGCTTCAATCGCGCGGGCAAACCCTGCGTTCTCCGACAGAAAACCATAGCCTGGGTGAATTGCCTGGGCGCCACTGGCCTGGGCGGCGGCGATCAGTTTATCGATTTGCAGGTAGCTGTCTGTGGCCTTGCTGCCGCCCAGGTCGACACGGATATCGGCCTCACGGCTGTGGCGTGCATCGCGGTCGGTGGCGCTGTGTACGGCCACGGTTTTCAGGCCCATGGCCTTGGCGGTGCGCATCACGCGGCAAGCGATCTCGCCACGATTGGCGACCAGCAGGGTCGTGAGTGGGCTCATGAACGCGGCTCCTGTGGCTGCCAGCTCGGTGGACGTTTTTGCAGGAAGGCGCGCAAACCTTCCTGGCCCTCGGCACTGACGCGAATGCGCGCAATCGCATTTTCGCAATAGCGGCGCAGGGCCGGGGTGAGGGCGCCGTTGCCGACTTCGCGCAGCAAGTCTTTGCTGGCACGCATTGCCGCCGGGCTGTTTTGCAACAGGTTGGCGACCCACTGCTCCACCTGCTGGTCCAGCGCGTCGATTGGGTAGCTCTCCGCCAGCAAACCGATATCCCGTGCGCGCTGGCCGCCGAAGCGTTCAGCGGTCAGCGCATAGCGCCGTGCCGCGCGTTCACCAATGGCCTGTACCACAAACGGGCTGATCACCGCCGGCGCCAAGCCAATGCGCACTTCCGACAGACAGAACTGCGCATCGTCCGCGCCAATCGCCATGTCGCAGCAACTGATCAGGCCCAGTGCGCCGCCGTAGGCCGCGCCTTGTACCACCGCCAGTGTCGGGATTTTCAGCTTGGCTAGGTTGTACATCAGCTCCGCCAGTTCGCGGGCGTCGTCCAGGTTGGTGTGGTAATCCAATTCGGCCGATTGCTGCATCCAGGCCAGGTCTGCGCCGGCACTGAAGTGCTTGCCTCGCCCGCGTAGGACTAAAAAGCGCAAGGACGGATCGCCTTGCACCTGGTCGAGGGCGATGATCAGTTCGCGGATCATCTCGGCGTTGAATGCGTTGTTCTTGGCTTCACGACTGAGCCACAGCGTGGCAAAACCACGGCTGTCGGTGATCAGTTCGAGGGTATTGAAATCGCTCATGGGGTGCAGCTCCATTTACATGCGGAACACGCCGAAGCGGCTCGGCTCGATGGGGGCGTTCAGCGAGGCGGACAAGGCCAGGGCCAGCACGTCACGGGTCTGCAACGGGTCGATGACACCGTCGTCCCACAGGCGCGCGCTGGAATAGTAGGGGTGGCCCTGGGTTTCGTACTGGTCGAGGATTGGCTGCTTGATCGCGGCTTCTTCTTCGGCGCTGAAACCGACGCCCGCGCGTTCAGCCTGCTCACGTTTAACCTGCACCAGCACGCCGGCCGCCTGTTCGGCCCCCATCACGCCGATGCGTGCGTTCGGCCACATCCACAAGAAACGCGGGTCATAGGCACGGCCGCACATGCCATAGTTCCCGGCACCAAAGCTGCCACCGATGATCACCGTGAACTTCGGCACCTTGGCGCAGGCCACTGCGGTGACCAGCTTGGCGCCGTGTTTGGCAATGCCGCCAGCTTCGTATTTCTGCCCGACCATAAAGCCGGTGATGTTCTGCAGGAACAGCAGGGGAATGCCGCGCTGACAGGCCAACTCGATAAAGTGCGCGCCTTTTTGCGCCGCCTCGGCAAACAGAATCCCGTTGTTGGCCAGTATCGCCATCGGGTAGCCGTGCAGGTGCGCAAAGCCGCACACCAGCGTGTTACCGAACAGTGCTTTGAACTCATCGAACACCGAGCCGTCGACCAGCCGTGCGATCACTTCGCGTACGTCAAAGGGCTGCTTGGCGTCGGCCGGGATCACACCGTAAAGCTCTTCGCAGCTGTAAAGCGGTGCTACGGGCGTGCGCTGCAACAGTTCGCCCTGCTTGCGCCAGTTGAGGTTGGCCACGCTGCGCCGGGCCAGCGCCAGAGCGTGTTCATCGCTGTCGGCGTAGTGGTCGGCCACGCCAGAGATCTTGCAGTGCACATCGGCACCGCCGAGGTCTTCGGCGCTGACTACTTCACCGGTGGCAGCCTTCACCAAAGGCGGTCCGGCGAGGAATATCGTCGCCTGGTTGCGCACCATGATTGCCTCGTCCGCCATCGCCGGCACATAAGCACCGCCGGCTGTGCATGAGCCCATTACCACGGCAATCTGCGGGATGCCTTGGCCGCTCATATTGGCTTGGTTGAAGAAGATCCGCCCGAAGTGCTCGCGGTCCGGAAACACTTCATCCTGACGTGGCAGGTTGGCGCCGCCGGAGTCCACTAGGTAAATGCACGGCAGGCGATTCTGCTCGGCGATGGTTTGCGCGCGCAGGTGCTTTTTTACAGTCAGGGGGTAGTAGGAGCCGCCTTTTACGGTGGCATCGTTGGCGACGATCATGCATTCGACGCCCTCCACGCGGCCGATCCCGGCTATTACGCCAGCGGCGGGCACATCTTCGCCATACACCTGATAAGCGGCCAATTGGCTGAGCTCGAGAAACGGCGAGCCTGGGTCGAGAAGGCGGTTGATGCGCTCGCGTGGCAGCAATTTGCCGCGTGACGTGTGCCGTTCCTGAGCCTTGGCGCCGCCGCCTTGCTGCACATGCGCGAGCAGGCTGTGCAGGGCGTCGACCTGTTGGCGCATCGCCGCGCTGTTGGCGGCAAACTCCGCCGATCGTGGGTTGAGCTGGGTGTGTAAAAGCATGGCTTACTCCGTAGGCGTTGCGAGCTACGAACTGCAAGCTGTCAGCCACAAGCTGCAAGTAAACGCGGTCCTCTTGCAGCTTGAAGCTTGGCACTTGCGGCTGACGAAATTCATTTCGTCTCGTTAAAGAGTTCGCGGCCGATCAGCATCCGGCGGATCTCACTGGTGCCGGCGCCGATTTCGTACAGCTTGGCATCGCGCAGCAGGCGCCCGGCAGGGAATTCGTTGATGTAGCCGTTGCCACCGAGAATCTGGATCGCATCGAGGGCCATTTGCGTGGCGCGTTCGGCGCTGTAGAGGATCACCCCGGCCGCATCCTTGCGCGTGGTTTCGCCACGTTCGCAGGCCTGGGCCACCGCGTAGAGATAGGCGCGGCTGGCGTTGAGTTGGGTGTACATGTCGGCGACCTTGCCCTGGATCAGCTGGAATTCGCCGATGCTCTGGCCGAACTGCTTGCGGTCGTGGATGTAGGGCACGATCAGGTCCATGCAGGCCTGCATGATCCCGGTGGGGCCACCGGAAAGCACCACGCGTTCGTAGTCCAGGCCGCTCATCAGCACTTTCACGCCGCCATTGAGTACACCGAGGATGTTTTCTTCGGGCACTTCGACGTCATCGAAAAACAGTTCGCAGGTGTTGGAGCCGCGCATGCCTAGCTTGTCGAACTTGTTGCTGCGGCTGAAGCCTTTGCAGTCGCGCTCGACGATAAACGCGGTGATGCCGTGGGCACCTTTTTCCAGGTCGGTCTTAGCGTAGATCACGTAGGTGCTGGCGTCAGGGCCGTTGGTGATCCAGGTCTTGCTGCCGTTGAGCACGTAATGATCGCCGCGCTTATCCGCGCGCAGTTTCATCGAGACCACATCGGAACCGGCGTTCGGCTCGCTCATGGCTAACGCGCCGACGTGTTCGCCGCTGATGAGTTTGGGCAGGTACTTGAGTTTCTGTTCGTGGTTGCCGTTGCGGTTGATCTGGTTCACGCACAGGTTGGAGTGCGCGCCATAGGACAAGGCCACCGACGCCGAACCGCGGCTGATTTCTTCCATGGCCACCACGTGCGCCAGGTAACCCAGGCCGGCGCCGCCGTACTCTTCTGGCACAGTAATGCCTAACAGGCCCATGTCGCCGAACTTGCGCCACAGGTCCGCTGGGAACAGGTTGTCGATATCGATCTGTGCCGCACGGGGCGCGATTTCCTTGCCCACGAACGACTGCACCTGGTCACGCAGCATGTCGATGGTTTCACCGAGGGCGAAGTTCAGGGACGGGTAACTCATGGAAGGGCACCTTAATGTGAGCGTTGTTTTTGTGTGGATGGCGCGCCAGGGGAGGACGTTCACCTTTACGTTAACGTAAGCTTGCGTTAAGGCGCTGTCAATCGTAGTTTACGTTTACGTCAACCTACAAAAAAGACAACAGGGGTCGTTATGGATCAATCGAATCAGAGCTACAGCCGTGGCGTTCAGGACAAGACCTTGCTGGCCATGACGATTGGCCAGGCCTTTGATCGCACCGTTGCACAGTTTCCCGATGGCGAGGCGCTGGTGGTGCGCCATCAACAGCAGCGCTACACCTGGCAGCAACTGGCGCAGGCCGTGGATTTACATGCCCGCGCATTCCTCGCGCTGGGCATGCAGATCGGTGATCGCCTGGGTATCTGGGCACCCAATTGCGCCGAGTGGTGTATCAGCCAGATCGCCAGTGCCAAGCTGGGTGTGATCCTGGTCAATATCAATCCGGCGTACCGCAGCAGTGAATTGGCGTACGTGCTCAAGCAGTCCGGTTGCCAGTGGCTGGTATGCGCCGGGTCGTTCAAGACGTCCGATTACCACGCGATGCTCCAGGAATTGAAGCCCGAGCTGCGCGGCATGATCAGCCTCGACCCCAGTCCGCCCACGGGATTCCTGCCCTGGTCGCAGTTGGCCGCGCTCGGCGCTGGCATTGCGCCCGAACAGTTACACAACCGCCAGGCCAGCCTGCACTTCGACCAAGCCGTGAATATCCAGTACACCTCCGGCACCACCGGCTTCCCCAAGGGCGCGACCCTCAGTCATCACAACATTCTCAATAACGGCTACATGGTCGGTGAAAGCCTGGGTTTGACCGCGCAGGATCGCCTGGTGATCCCGGTGCCGCTTTATCACTGCTTTGGCATGGTGATGGGCAATCTGGGCTGCATCACCCACGGCACCACCATGATCTACCCCAATGACGGCTTCGACCCGCTGCAGACCCTCACTGCCGTCGCCGAAGAGCGCGCCACCGGCCTGTACGGCGTGCCGACCATGTTTATCGCCATGCTCGATCACCCACGTCTCGGCGAGTTCGACCTGTCTACCTTGCGCACCGGCATCATGGCCGGTGCGACGTGCCCTATCGAAGTGATGCGCCGGGTCATCAACGAGATGCACATGAGTGAGGTGCAGATTGCCTACGGCATGACCGAAACCAGCCCGGTGTCCCTACAAACCGGCGCGGATGATGACCTGGAACGTCGCGTCACCACGGTCGGTCGCACCCAGCCGCAGTTGGAAAACAAGATCATCGACGCTGACGGCAATACCGTCGCACGCGGTGAAATCGGCGAGTTATGCACCCGTGGCTACAGCGTGATGCTCGGCTACTGGAATAACCCCGACGCCACCCGCGAGGCCATCGATGACGCCGGCTGGATGCACACCGGCGACCTGGCGAGCATGGACGCCCAGGGTTATGTATGCATCGCGGGGCGCAACAAGGACATGATCATTCGCGGTGGCGAGAACGTATACCCGCGCGAGTTGGAGGAGTTTTTCTTCACCCATCCGGCAGTGGCGGATGTGCAGGTGATCGGCATTCCTGATGAACGCTTCGGTGAAGCCATCGTCGCCTGGGTCAAGTTTCATCCAGGCCATGTGGCCAATGAATTGGAACTGCACACCTGGTGCAAGGGGCGAATCGCGCATTTCAAGACGCCCAAGCATTTCAAGATCGTGGAGGAGTTTCCAATGACGGTCACGGGCAAGGTTCAGAAGTTCCGCATGCGCGAGATCAGCATCGAGGAGTTGCGCGACGACGCCTGAAGCGTGGTGCATGTCTACTGCTGCGCGCGCCAGCGCGGTGCCTAAAGTGGCGAACTACTTCGCCACTTGACGGCCATACCGATGACACACCGCACGATTGATCCCCCGACGCGGCCTCTTCAGGACGAGCACAGTCCACATGGGCGGCTTATCAAGGACAACACGCCTGACTGGTACACCGATGCGCTGGATCAGCGCAAAACCGAACTGGCCTCGTTGGCACTGAACATCCCGGATTGGTACAAAAAGGCCCCGGCGGCTGCGCGCGATCGCATGAGCACGATCCACTTACGCAGCAGGACGTCCTTGAACCAACTCGATCAGATGTTCAGTGAACTGAAGGGACCGGCAGAGTACGCCGAGCCGTTGTTGGTGGCAGCGATCGAGAAAACGTTCGGGCAGAGGTTGGACACCAGAAAAGCGTTTTATGCCCGCAAGCTGACACAGCTCGAATGCGAGTCCGCACCCAGAGAAGTTTCGACCTCCTACGCCAGCACATTGGCCCCGCAATTCTATTTTTACAAAGGTATCAGCCTGCTGGAGGCTGCGCTGAACAACTTCACCTCGCAAGAGGCAAGTGATCCGGTTTGCGAGGACTGCCACTTGATCACCTATTACAACTTTTACCAGTATCCAAGCGATAAACTTCATTCGCCAGGCAACGTCCAGTCACTCCCAGTGCGTATCAAGTCTCATGAGTTCGCCAAACTGTGTCGGGAACTCGATCTGGGGAACTCCTACTACGAGTGCGTGCGCACCTTTCTCAACAATCATATTCGGACCACCACCACACCGGCGGGAGTTGGCAAGCTGTACAGCACCCTGATTACCAGCCATCGGAACCAGTTGAAACTGGCCGCAGAGATTGCCTTGATGAAGGGGGACATCCGCGCTGATCACCACCAGTTGATCAACGATCTGTTGATTGATCAGGCGGACCGAAAATGGGACGGCGAAGTGGTGAAGTTTTCGCCGTTGCGGTTACTCAATTTTGTGATCGAGAACATCCTGGTCATCGGTCCGGTCGTGTGGCGGACAAATGTGAGGAATGCAGCGCTCGTGCCCCGACCATGCCTGGTATACATTCCGGGCGACCCACTCCATCCACTCAAGGTCTATGACCATGTTGCGGCCTTTACCGACGAGCTGACGACGCGTCTGTGTCATGTCGAATACCGCACATTCTTCAGCCAGTTCGTGCCACTTGCCGATCAGGATGGTTTTTTTACACAGTTGAAGGCACTGCTGGATCCGGGGGCGGTATACGCCCACGATCAGGATTTTGCCCCGGCGCAAAAAAGCCGGATCCATCGTCAGGGAACCTATGCGTCACCGTGGCGAGACGTCTGGATGGACTGCGCGATGCAGCGCATACGGCTGATCATGAGCAATGCCAGCACCAGTGTGGTGTCCACCCAGGATGTGGACGATCGTGTTTATAAAGCCTGGCTCTGGTCGTTCGGCAGCAAAGCGCTGGATATTCTCAATCTTGCCTCTTTCGTGGTGCCTTTCCTGGGAGAGGTGATGCTGGTCGTTGCCGCCGCGCAGGTGCTCTACGAGGTCGGTGAAGGGATTGATGCCTGGTCCCAGGACGACGTCCAAGCGGTTTGGGCACATTTTTCGGCGGTGGGTTTCAATCTGGCGGGGCTGGCGCTGCCCAAAGTGTTGGAGACAGCGAAAAATACGGCGTTCATCAAGCGGCTGGTGCATGTGGAACTCGGAGGGCGACCGCGTTTATATGATTTCCAGCCGAGGTCATATCTGCATCAAATTGCGTTGCCCGACGGACAACGGCCAAACGCGCTAGGGCTCTATGTCCACGAAGCAGGTCTCTACTTGCCTGCAAACGGTGGTGGTCATTACAAGGTCAAAGCCAGCGGTACCGATAACGAGTTCAGGTTTGTGCACCCTGAGGGTGATGCCCGCTATGCGCCACGTGTGCGACATAACGGCGAAGGCGCTTGGGTGCATGAGTTCGAACAACCGTCGACGTGGGATCGCCAAACCCTGTTGCGTCGCATGGGGCATACGGTCGATCACCTTAGCGATAGTCAGCTCGAGCAGGCGAGGGCGATCAGTGGCGTAACAGATGACGAGTTGCGTCGGGTATTCATCGAGCACCGGCCGCCTGCGCCACTCCTCAAAGATATGCTGCGGCGGTTTGAATGCGCCGGTAAATACCAGTCATTTATTGATCGGTTGAGCCACTCAGACCCTTGGTTTTTTAGCCAGGTCGATTGGTTCACACAAGTCCAGTTGTTGCTCGAGTGTGGGATGTGGCCCGAGTCGCGCGTGTTGGTGGCGCTGGATGCTGAGGGCAATCAGGTGTGGTGTTCAGCGGTTCCGAGTGATTCGTCCTCGGTCGTCACGCTTGGGCATGAGGAACTGGAAAGTGGCCGCCTCTTTTCGTCATTCAGGGAGCAGTTGACGGAGCCCGAAATTCGCCACTTATTGGGCGAAAAGAAGATGACGCAAGAGGCTATCTCAATGCTGTTCCTGAGGACCCGAGACGTTTCATCCGAGACTTCGCCCTCCGCGAACGAAGAACTTGACGATGAAGATACTGATCCGCTGATGCAGTATTTGCGTACACACTATGCGAGGGTGGTGAGGTACCGGGATTGCTTGCTTGAGGCGGCCTATGGCACCAAAGGTAAGCTGTTCAATCGGGAGATATCAGCCGGTGATGTATCCAGCGACGCCAACGTAAAACTGATCCAGCGCGACTTTCCTGGTCTGCCTAAACTGGCCGCCGAAGAAATAGTCAGCCATGCCAATAGTCAGGAACTGACAAGCATGCAGACCGGGTCACGTTTGCCTTTACGCCTGGCCGAGGAAGCACGTGTTTACTGGCAGAAGGCGCGAGTGATGCGGGCACACGCAGATCTTTTGTTCGACAATCAACTCACGTTGGACGTCGTACGGCTGGCCTTGCACAAGATGGCCTCCCTGCCCGGGCTTCTGGAAGGTGTGTCTGTTGAGCTACGCGAGGGCGCTTACGATGGTCCCCTGCTGGACCGGGTGGGTGATACGAGCGCGCCCAGGCAACTGCGTCTTATCCATACCGACCTGAAGGAGTGGAAACTCTGCAGCGGCCCGGAAAAAGTAGAGTACTGGCGCAGTGATGAAGGCGCGTTCTTTAACGCGCTCTGGATGGCAAGCAGTGGCAAGTTCACAGGGTGGGCCGAATTCAATAGGGCTGCGCAACGCTTGAAGATGCAGATTGCGCAACAGCCGCTGAGCGAGCTGGCGAGCCGGCGCGCACTTGGCTTGAAAGCAATCAAACCCGGTTTCAAATCACCCATGCGTCTGGCTGACGGACGCATAGGGTATCCACTCAGCCCGGTGGGCGGCGCTGGCGAGCGTCCGTCTGTTTGTAGGATGAAAGCAATGGCGCTGTACCCGTCGAAGTCCATGGCAGAGGTCGAGGTCATGCTCGACCTTCAAGGCGCTGGCGACGCTGTACTTCTGGCGAGGTTGACCCAACTCGAAGCTGAGCTTGCAGACTTGGACACGGCGCTGGGCAGTTGGCAGCAGGAGGGCGGATCGGGTTATGCAAGCGCCAGGCGCAGAGTGTCGGGCACCATCAAGGCTGCCTGGCGTAGAAGTTCTGCGCAGGCATTGGCAGGGGATCAGACGCCGATCGGCCATGTACTGGACTTGTCGCATGAAGTGATTGGCGAATTGCCTGCGATAACCGCAAATATGGATCACGTGGGCAGCCTGGTTCTACGTCGAATGGCGCTTTCAGACAGCTCACTGCCTTTTCTGAACGCATTCGGCGGCTTGCGCTGGCTGGACATGCGAGAGAACAACCTGACGCAACTGCCAGATTTCGCTAATGGCGGGGCCGGGCTGACTAAACTCTATTTGAGTCGAAACGATATCCAGATGACCGAATCGAGCCGCCTGCGTCTGGAGGGTATGCAGAGCCTGAAGATTCTGAATCTCAGCGATAATCGTCGCCTGGGATGGCAGGCCGACCTGCGCCGCCTGCGCAATTTGAACCAGCTTTATCTTTCGGATACCGGCACGGAGACCTTTCCTGTCGGCGCCGAACAACTACCCCAACTGGCCCGCGTCGATCTGCACACTAATCGGATCACGACGTTACCTGAATACGCTTTCCAGCATCCGGACCGCATCATCGTGCACGACAATCCATTGTCGGCGGCTACCCTGGCGCGGCTGGGTGAGCCTTTCAACGCGGCGCATTTGGGGGAGCACATTACGGTCGACGAAGCGCGCGGCTTATGGCTGGGAGCGTTGTCGGCCAGCGAATCAGCCCGGCGCGGCGGGATCTGGGACGAACTCAGGGCCAATCCTGAGTCAGCCGCTTTTTTTACCGTGGTGTCCGATACTACTCGCAGCGCGGAATTCAACAGTGATGTGACGCGCCCGGTACTGGCGCAGCGCGTGTGGAACATGCTCGAGGCCGCGAGCGAAAGCCAGGCTATCCGAGAGTCGTTATTTGCAGCTGCCGATGATCGAGTCACCTGTGGCGACGGCAGCTCGGTCGAATTCATGAATCTCGAGAGTGAATTGCTGGGGGCGAGGGCACTCGAGTTGGCAGGCGTTGAGAGCGAAGAAGGCGCGTTGGTATCCACGGGCAGAAAGTTGTTTCGTCTAGCGTTGGTAGACGCCATTGCCGAACGGGATGTCGCGGCGAGAGGACCCGGGTTTACCGAGCAGGTTGAAGTCATTCTGGCTTATCGCACCCGGCTTGCGGTATCGCTGGATTTGCCGGTCCAATCCCGGGACATGTTGTTTGCGCAGCAGGCCGCTGTGAGTCAAGCGGATATCGATAATGCGGGCGCAGAGGTGCAAAGAGAAATGCGTCATGCGGCTAAAGAGGCGGACTTTTTTATCGGGCGCCTGTTCTGGGACAAACACCTGCGCACCCGATACCCTCAGGAACTTGAGGCGTTAATGAAGCCGGACCTAGTTCTGATAGACGAAAAGAGCACTGCGCTGTTCGATATTTCGGATTTGCAAGGCGAGCAAGACGCCGCTGTAGATCCAGCGACAAGAGCACTGTGGCAGACAAAACATGATGAGGCGGTCGGCCGGTTAGCGCGCCTGTTGAGTATGCGCAGGGATCAAATCCTGGTGAACGGCTCGATGCAAAGCGTGTTTTTTGAGCGTGAACTCAAGCAGCTAGGGGCTGAGCGGCGGGCGCTGGAACAACGAGCGCTGCACACCTTGACGCGGAGGGTGTTCAACAACTTCGCGGCCTCAGGTGGGACCGCCCTGTAATCGCACGGTGCAGAAAGCACAAAGGGGACCCTAGGGTCCCCTTTAATTTGTCGTTGCGTGCTCTTTTTTTATTATTGAGGGGCGGTCTATTGTTGTTTTTGGCAACCGTTACCCTTTACCGCTGTTTTTGGCGACCCCCATTCGGAGTCAAGAGCAAACGTATTTTTTTGAGCGCTGATCTGCTTCTTCGTTATCGATCCAACCAGTGGGTAGCTACCTGAGGTAGTTTTATTTTTCTCTAACCGGTTGCGGGTTTCGGCACGCCGTACCCTGCGAAGCACATCTTCTCCAAAAAAATCTGTTAGCTGCGTCTCTGCCGTGTTGTTTTTGTTATGTCAGAGTCGTTTCGTCTTATTTTTATTAGGTTTGGCGCTTTTTATTCTTGTTATGCCATAGAGATAGCAGAAGCCGTGCCAACTTTGTAAATCCGTTTAAAATCAAAGAGTTAATTTTTTTGTAGGCGTTGGCCTACGGCGAATACGACAAAGTATGTTCCCGTGTTACTCGTTGTGTAGGTGTGCGGTAACACATTGTCACGGCTACGCTACTCAACCGGCGTTGCGCGCCTTGGCCACACGCGACCCTGTCGGTCGGCCCAGCACGTTGCTGATCTGCTGGCCCGCACGAATCAACGCCTCCAGGTCGATACCGGTCTGGATGCCCAAGCCGTTGAGCAGGTACACCACATCTTCGGTGGCAACGTTACCGCTGGCCCCTTTGGCATACGGGCAACCGCCAAGGCCCGCGATAGAGCTGTCGAACACGGTGATCCCTTCCAACAGGCTGGCGTAGATATTCGCAACGGCCTGGCCATAGGTGTCATGGAAGTGCCCGGCCAACTTTTCTCGTGGCACGTGGGCGCCGACCACCTCGAACAGTCGCCGCGTCGCGCCCGCCGTACCGGTGCCGATGGTGTCGCCCAGGGACACTTCATAGCAGCCCATGGCATACAACTCGCGCGCGACCATCGCCACCTGTTCCGGCGCGATCTGGCCCTCATACGGGCAACCCAGCACGCACGACACATAACCACGCACGCTGATCCTATGTTGCTTGGCCGCGGCCATGATCGGCGCGAAGCGTTCCAGGCTTTCGTTGATGGAGCAGTTGATATTGCGCTGGGAGAACGCCTCGGACGCCGCCGCAAACACCGCTACTTCCTTTACGCCGGCCGCCAACGCGTCCTCAAAACCCCGCAAGTTAGGCGCCAGGGCACCATAGGTCACGCCAGCTTTACGCTGAATCTGTGCAAACACCTCGGCAGAACCAGCCATCTGCGGCACCCATTTGGGCGATACAAAACTGCCGACTTCGATGTAGCTCAAGCCCGCGGCACTGAGGGCGTCCACCAGTTGAACTTTGTCCGCCACGCTGATGGGGTGGGCTTCGTTCTGCAAACCGTCGCGCGGGCCGACTTCCACCAGGCGTACGTGTGAGGGGAGGGACATGGCAGTTACCTTCTGATCAATGGCCAGCCTGGCTCTTGGTGTGGGCCAGGGCCTGGGTGCAGCGCTCTTGCGCGGTATCCAGCTCCAGCTTCATTTGTTCGATATCCAGCAGTTGCTGTTCCAACTGTTTACGGCGCTCGGCGATCTTGGCCAGCATGCTGTTGAGTTGGATGTGGTTGCCGCCGGAGGGGTCGTAGAGCTCGATCAGCTCGCGGCATTCGGCCAGGGAGAAACCGATGCGTTTGCCACGCAGTATCAGCTTGAGGCTGACCTTGTCGCGCGCCGAGTAGATGCGCTCCTGGCCCCGGCGTTCCGGGGCCAGCAGGCCTTGTTCTTCGTAGAAGCGAATGGCGCGTGTGGTGATGTCGAGCTCGCGGGCGAGGTCGGAGATGCTGTAGGTCGTGCTCATGGATGTGCCCGAGAAGATGTCTTGGGCGCTAAGCTAATGGCTGCTTGACGTTAACGTCAAGGCTCGCGCTCACTACAGTCAGGGTTGTTTGCCATCCAGTTTTTTTTCATGGGCCGTCACCTGCTGACACAACTCGATCATTTGCTCACGCATCCATCGATTAGCAGGGTCCTGGTCAGTGCTTTCATGCCAGTACAGGTGGGTCTCTACTGGCGGCACATCGTTGACCGGCAGGTTGAACCAGTGCAGTTCGTGGCGGCGGGCGAAGCGTTCTGGCACGGTCATGACCATGTCGGTCTGCTGCAACACTTGCGAGGCCATCAGGTAGTGCTGGGAGCGCAGCGCGATCTTTCGCTGGATGCCCATTTTGCCCAGTGCCAGGTCAACGTGGCCCAAGCCGTTACGACGGCTGGAGATATGGATGTGGGTCAGCGCCAGGTAGTCATCCAGTGTCAGCTTGTCTTTGCCAGCCATGGGATGACCCTTGCGCATGGCGCACACATAGCGGTCTTCCATCAGCTTGACGTGGCGCACCTGTGGGTCGGTGTTGAGCGGCGCATCCACCGCAAAGTCCAGGCGCCCGGCGGCCAATTCCTTGGTGGTCTCGCGGCGTTTGGACAGGAAGCTCTCGATCACCACCGCCGGCGCCAAGCGGCGCAAGCGCTGGAACAGCGGCGGCAGAATCACTGCCTCGGTGAGGTCGGTCATGCTGATGCGGTAGGTCTTGGCCGCCTGCTGCGGGTTGAAAATCCGGCTTTCCTGCACCGACACCCGCAGCAACGACAGGGCATTACGCACGGGGCCGATGATGTTCTGCGCCATCGGCGTGGGCACCATGCCTTGAGCCGTACGCACGAACAGCGGGTCGTTGAAGGTTTCGCGCAGGCGTGCCAGAGCGTTGGACACCGCCGGTTGGGTGATGCCGACAATCTGCCCGGCGCGGGTCAGGTTGGCTTCGGTGTAGATCGCGTCAAAGACGATAAACAGGTTGAGGTCGACCTTGCTCAGATTCATTGGGTTGCGCTCTTATTGTTAGGGTGCCGATAGGCCGATCATATATCGGTGATGAATGTTAATACACGCCGAGAATAGGCTAGGTAAATTATCAACGCTGTTCTAGCATCGATTGCATGACCTAAACAACCTCTCAGAGAAGGGAGCTGCTCATGGATTTCGCCTATTCGCCCAAGGTTCAGGAACTGCGTGAACGCGTCACTGCATTTATGGATGCTTACGTTTACCCGGCCGAGCCGGTGTTCGAACGCCAGGTCAGCGAAGGTGATCGCTGGCAGCCCACCGCAATCATGGAAGAGTTGAAAGCCCGCGCTAAAGCCGAAGGCCTGTGGAACCTGTTCCTGCCGGAATCCGAACTGGGCGCTGGCCTCACCAACCTTGAATACGCGCCGCTGGCCGAAATCATGGGTCGCTCACTGTTGGGCCCAGAGCCGTTCAACTGCTCCGCTCCCGATACCGGCAATATGGAAGTGTTGGTGCGCTACGCCAACGAAGAGCAAAAACAACGCTGGTTGGCGCCGCTGCTGCGCGGTGAGATCCGCTCAGCCTTCGCCATGACCGAACCGGACGTAGCGTCTTCGGACGCCACCAACATGGCTGCCCGCGCCGAGCGCCAGGGCGACGAATGGGTGATCAACGGCAAGAAATGGTGGACCTCCGGCGCCTGCGACCCGCGCTGTAAAATCCTGATCTTCATGGGCCTGAGCAACCCGGATGCGCCGCGCCACCAGCAACACTCGATGATCCTGGTACCGGTGGACACCCCCGGCGTGAAGATCGTGCGCCCGCTGCCCGTGTTCGGCTACGACGACGCGCCCCATGGGCATGCTGAAGTGCTGTTCGACAACGTGCGCGTGCCCTATGAAAACGTACTGCTCGGCGAAGGCCGTGGTTTTGAGATTGCCCAGGGCCGCCTTGGCCCAGGCCGTATCCACCACTGCATGCGCTCCGTCGGCATGGCTGAGCGTGCACTGGAATTGATGTGCAAACGCTCCGTCAGCCGTACCGCGTTCGGCAAGCCGCTGGCCCGTTTGGGCGGCAATATCGACAAGATCGCCGACTCACGCATGGAGATCGACATGGCGCGCCTGCTGACCTTGAAGGCGGCGTACATGATGGACACCGTGGGCAACAAGGTCGCGAAAAGTGAAATCGCCCAGATCAAAGTGGTCGCACCGAATGTGGCCTTGAAGGTGATTGACCGTGCGATCCAGATCCACGGCGGCGCGGGCGTCTCCAACGACTTCCCGCTGGCCTATATGTACGCCATGCAACGTACGCTGCGGTTGGCGGATGGGCCGGATGAAGTGCACCGCGCCGCGATTGGCAAGTTTGAGATTGGCAAATATGTGCCTAAAGAACTGATGCGCGGCGGTCAATAAGACCGCGTCGCCTGCATTCGCGAGCAAGCCCGCTCCCAGAGTTGACCGCATATCTTCAGTAAGAATGCGGTCGAATGTGGGGCTTGCTCGCGAGGCGACCAGTCAAAACACCACAAGACTTAGAGCTCAATACACCCAAACCTCCACCCGCCGATTCTTGATCCTGCCTTCATCCGCCGTATTCGCCGCCACCGGCATCTGTGCCCCAAACCCACGAATATCGCGCAGTATCACACCGTTCTTCACCAGCTCCCGACGCACCGCCATCGCCCTCAACTTAGACAACAACGCCGCCCGTTGCGGGTCATTCTTGACATCACCCAACCCCACCAATGTCACCTGCTTATCCAGCTTGTTGTGACTTTTCAGGTACGCCACCACCCGCTGCAAATCCTGGCGCGCTTTGTTGTCCAGGCTGGCACTGCCTTCTTCGAAGCGAAAATTCACGGTCAAACGCTGAGCGTCACGCGCGATGGCTTGATAGTCCTCGGGCATCGACGCGCGCGGCTCGACGGCGATCGCCTGTACCTGCTGCGCGATAAACCCGTTGGCCGCGACAATCGCCTGGCCCTTGCTGCTCTGGGTGAAGTCCACCAGTGCCTTGGCCCATGGGTTGCGCCCCGATGGCGGCAGGTAGAAAAACAGCCGGCGCGACAGCGGGTAATCCTCGGTGGCAATCAGGCTATTGAGCGGCAACATGGGTTGCGAGTCGCCATCCACAATCGCCACTGCCTTGGCCTGACGCACGTAGGGCAGGCCGATAAAACCGATGCCCTGCGGGTCCTGGCTGACCGCGTCGGACAGCTGTTCGCTGGACTCGAAGCGTTTGGCACCTGCGGCGAGCGGCTTGCCACGCAAGCGAAGCACCAGTTCCTTGAAGGTGTCGTAGGTGCCGGACTGATCATCGCGCGCATACAAATGAATCGGCCCGCCGACCCCACCTAATGCTTCCCATGTGCTGATTTCGCCATTGAAGATCTGCGCCAGTTGCTCCGTATTCAAGGCGTTCAACGGGTTTCGCGGGTTGAGGATGATGGCCAGGCCGTCGATGGCGATCACCTGTTCGGCGTCGGGGCTTTTCAGGTCGCCGAGGGGGTCGAGGTCGACCAGTTCACTGTCCTTGATCGGACGAGACGAGGCCGCCAGGTCGGCCGTGGCTTTTTTCAGCGCCATGAAACCGGTGCTGGAGCCGTGGGCAGCGACCTCGATCGACACGGTCTTGCCTAGGCGCGTCTTGCCGGTCACGCGCTGTTCATTGGCACCTTGCGCCGGCTCAATGCGCACGGCCTGCAGGCCCTGATGTTCCATCAATCCCTTGACCAACGCCGGCCCCAGCGCCGCGCCAATGGTATTGGAACCCTGGATGCGTAATGCAGGGCCTTGATCGGGAGCGGGTAGGGGGGCGCAAACCGCGTAGAGAGGAAAGAGCGCCAGCAGAAACAGAACGCGCAGCATCATGCCGGCACCTTCTCAAGCCAAAGGGAGTGCCGCGAGAATAAGTCAGGCAGGTTTCAACAATGTGACTGATAAGCCATGGATCCAATTGTGGGAGCCAGCTCCCACATTGGACGATGTTGTCAGCTCAATTCAAGCCAGATCGGCGCATGGTCAGACGGCTTCTCCAGCCCGCGCAGATCGTAATCCACGCCCGCATCCTTGACCCTTGGCAGCAAGCCATTGGACGCCAGGATCACGTCGATCCGTAGCCCGCGCTTAGGCTCATCTTCAAACCCACGGCTGCGGTAGTCGAACCAGCTGAAGCGGTCGGCCACGTCCGGGTTGAGGTGGCGGAAGCTGTCCACCAGGCCCCAGTTCTTCAGGCGGGCCATCCATTCGCGTTCTTCGGGCAGGAAGCTGCACTTGCCCGTCTTGAGCCAGCGCTTGGCGTTGTCGGCGCCGATGCCGATGTCGCAATCTTCCGGGGAAATATTCACGTCGCCCATCACTACCAGCGCCTGGTCATTGCTGAACTGGCTTTCCAGCAACTGTTGCAGGTCTTCATAGAAGCGCTGCTTGGCCGGGAACTTGGTCGGGTGGTCGCGGCTTTCGCCCTGGGGGAAATAGCCATTCATGATGGTGACCGGTTGGCCGTTTTCGTCGGCGAAGGTGCCCCAGATAAACCGGCGCTGGGCGTCTTCTTCGTCGGTGGCAAAACCTTTGTGCAGGCTCAACGCCGGCAGGCGCGAGAGCAGAGCCACACCGTAATGGCCTTTTTGCCCGTGGTAGTACACGTGATAGCCAAGGGCCTGTACTTCGGCCAACGGGAACTGGTCGTCGTGGACTTTGGTTTCCTGCAGGCCGATCACATCCGGCTGGTGCTTCTCGATCAGCGCCGCCAGCTGATGAGGACGGGCGCGCAGCCCGTTGATATTGAAGGAGACGATTTTCATGGTCGGCAGTCCAGTCCTGGCAAAAGGGCGATGCTAGCCGACAAGTCGGACGGGGGCCAGCGTGGCGGTAGTGCAGTTGCGCTGCTAATGTCTGGGAACGACTCGTGCTGCGTGGGTTCGTACCCATAAGAACGCCGCCTTCTGAGCGGTGCCCAGGGAGATTCACCGTATGCCAGACACTTCGACCGCCATTGGCGAAATCCGCTTGCTCAACAGCGGCTACTCCCGCGAGGCCCGTTCCCTGCTGTACCAGGCCTACCGCCATGAGCCAACGTTTGCCTATATCTTTGAAGCGGAACGTTCAGGTTATGAGCAGCGAGTGCGCGCCACCGTGCGCGAACTGGTCAAGCAGCATTTCTTCCAGAAGCTTCCGGCCATCGGCCTATTCGTCAATGACCGGCTCATCGGCATCGCCCTGATCGCCCCCCCGCAGCGGCGCCTGGGGATTACCGAAAGCTGGGCCTGGCAAATCCGCATGTGGCTGAGCACCGGCGTGCGCGGCACGCGACGTTACCTCGACTACCACCATGCGGTGCTGGCGTGCCTGCCAAGTGAGTCGGTACACGTGCTGCCGCTGCTGGGTATTCACCCGCAATTCCAGGGCAAACACTACGGCGAGCAGTTGCTGGAAGCGGTGCACAACTGGTGTGCCGACGACCCGCACTCGTCCGGTGTGGTGCTGGACACCGGCAATTCTCGCTACCTGGATTTCTACCAGCGCCAGGGGTATGAAGAGATCGGTGAAGTCGCTGTAGGACCTGTCGTGGAGCACGTGTTTTTTCATCCCAACCCGCAGTCGTCACATGCTGCAACGGCTTGATGCAGAATTTTTCAGAATTTTCCGAGTTCTAAAGTGCTCTCCAGCTCGTGTAGCATCCGCGCCTATGAAGTTTCCAGGAAGATTTACCAGCGGCTTGATTCTGCTGTTCACAAGCTGCGGCGCCTTGGCGCAAAGCGAATTGGACGTGCGGATCAAGCCCTCAAACGATGCGTTGAAAGCCAACATCGAGGGCTACATCGGCGGGGTGGGCGATCGTGATGAAGAGGCCTTGCTGCGGTTCAGCCGTGGCGCCGAGGAGCAGGCGCGTAAAGCAGCCCAGGCCCTGGGCTTCTATCAGCCACAGATCGAAAGTGATGTGAAGGGCGGCAAGAACCCGCGCCTGATCCTCACCATCGAGCCCGGCGAGCCGGTGCATTTGCGAGACGTGACCCTACGGGTCGACGGCCAAGCCGCAGACCTCAAAGCTTTTCGCGTGCCCGTCAGCGACGACCTCAAATCCGGCGCCGTGCTCAACCACGGCCATTACGAAGACGCCAAGCGGCTGATCCAGAACCAGGCCTCGCGCTACGGCTTCTTCAGCGGGCGTTTTACCAAACAGAAACTGTCGGTGGACCCGCAGGCGGGCGTCGCCGATATCGAACTCATCTATGACAGCGGCCCGCGCTACACCTTGGGCAAGGTGAGCTTTGCCGGCGACACGCCGTTTGACGAAGAGCTGCTGCAACGCATGGTGCCGTTCAAAAGCGGTACGCCCTACGATTCCGAATTGATCGCCGAACTCAACCAGAACCTGCAAGCCAGTGGTTTTTTCGAAGGCGTGCGCGTGGACGCTGCGCCGGCCGCCTCGACGGATGACATCATCCCGGTGGCCGTGCGTCTGGAAACCCGCAAGCCGCGGACCATGGGCCTGGGCTTGGGCTTTTCGACCGACGTTGGCCCGCGCGGCAAAGCCAACTGGACCCGTCACTGGGTCAACCCACAGGGCCATAGCTATGGCTGGGAAGCCGAGCTGTCGGCACCGCGGCAGAACGTCGGCCTGTGGTACGACATTCCGCTCGACCCCCCGCTCACCGACAAACTGCGCTTCTCCGGTGGCTATCAGAACGAAGAACTCGCCAACACCGACACCGTGAGTAAATTGCTCACCCTCGGCCCAGAATGGCATAGCAAGTTGCCCAGCGGTTGGACCCGAGTAATCTCGCTCAAGTATCAGCGCGAAGAGTATCGCCTGGGCAACGACTCCGGCTTGAGTAGCCTGGTGATGCCGGGTATCAGCTACGCCTACCTGCGCAGCGACAACCGCATCGACCCGCACCACGGCTATCGTCTGCAATTCGACACCAAGGTCGCCAAAGAGGGCTTAGGCTCCGACACCAACCTGCTTTACGGCACGGCCATGGTCAAGGGTCTGACCACCTTGTGGGACAACCACCGCTTTCTCGCCCGCGCCCAGGTCGGCGGCAGTGCCACCAACGGTTACAAATCGGTGCCGCCGTCGTTGCGCTTTTTTGCCGGTGGTGACCAGAGCGTGCGCGGTTATGAGTACCAGACGCTGTCGCCCGAGAACGACCGCGGCGACCGCATCGGTGGCCGCTACATGGTTGCCCTCAGCGCCGAGTATCAATATTCCATCGCCGAGAAGTGGCGGATCGCGACGTTTATCGACCAGGGCAACTCGTTCAATTCGCTGGACCTGCCCAGCCTGAAAACCGGCGTCGGCGTCGGTATCCGCTGGGTCTCGCCGGTCGGCCCGATCCGCCTTGACCTGGCCCATGCCCTCGAAGATCCGGGCGGCGTTCGATTGCACTTTTCCATGGGGCCTGAGCTGTGATGCGTGGGGTGAAAATAGCGGGGCTGGCCGTGCTTGCCATCCTCGCCGTGCTGTTATTGGCGCTGTGGGCGTTACTCGGCACCCAGGCCGGCAGCCGCTGGGCATTGGCCCGCGTACCGGGGTTGAGCGTAGAGCATTTCCAGGGGCATTTGGGCGGCCAGTGGAGCGCCGACCATCTGCTGTGGCAGCAAGACAGCAGCCGCGTCGAACTCCAGGCGCCGACGGTGGATTGGTCGCCCGCCTGCCTGTTGCGCATGACCTTGTGCATTAATCGGTTGGACGTGGATCAGGTCAGCCTGCAATTTCCGCCGGGCACTGAGGAAAGCAGCGGCCCGATCCAGTTACCCGACCTGAAACTGCCCGTAGCCATCCAGTTGGGCGACGTTCGCGTCGGTAGCCTGCTGTTCAACGGCAGCGAAGAACTCAGGGGCCTGCAATTGGCGGCGCATTGGACGGCTGCCGGTCTGCAGATCGACGCCGTGCACCTGCAGCGTGACGATCTGGTACTGGACCTGGCCGGCTTGCTGCAACCCACCGGCGATTGGCCGCTGAGCGCCACTGGGAATGTAAGCCTGCCGTATGCGCCAGGCAGCGCACCTTGGAAGGTGGCGTTGAAGATCGATGGCGATTTGTTAAAGACTCTCACGCTTGATGCAGACAGCAGCGGCTATTTGCCAGCCAAGCTCACGGGCGAACTGCAACCCTTGGCAGAAAACCTCCCGGCCCAATTGCACATCACCGCCGACAGTTTCAAGCCCAGCGCCGATCTGCCGGACACCTTGCAACTCAACACACTCGACCTCACCGCCAAAGGTGACTTGAAGCGCGGCTACCAAGTGTTGGGCAAGGCCGTGCTTCCTGCGGAAAAAGGCCCGGTGGATGTGCTGCTGCAAGGCCGGGTTGACGCCAAGGGCGCGCAGATCGCCGGCCTGGACCTGAATGCCGGAGACAAGCAAAGCCTCAAGCTGACGGCCCAACTGGATTGGCAACAAGGTTTCAGCGCCGACGCCAATATCGATTGGCTGGACTTCCCCTGGCATCGCCTCTATCCGGTTGTCGACGAGCCGCAAGTCGTATTGCGTACGTTTAATGGTGAGGTTTCCTACAAAGACGGTAACTACCTGGGCAACCTCAAGGCCGACCTCGACGGCCCGGCGGGCAAGTTCAATGTGGTCACGCCGTTCAGTGGCGACCTCAAGCAAGTCTTCCTGCCCGAGCTGAAACTCACCGCCGGCCAAGGCAAGGCCGAAGGCCACTTGAACCTGCAATTCGCCGACGGCATCGCCTGGGACACCGCGCTGGACCTGTCGGCCTTGAACCCGGCGTACTGGGTTGCTGAACTGCCCGGCACTTTGGCCGGCCCCCTGCGCAGCAAGGGCGAGTTCAAGAACGAGCAGCTCAAGCTGAATGCCGACCTCGACCTCAAGGGCCGCCTGCGCGGGCAAACTGCCGTGCTGGCGGCCAAGGCTGAAGGCGCGGGCGAGCAGTGGACCCTGGCCAACGTGGATATCCGCCTGGGCGACAACCGCATCAACGGCAGCGGCAGTCTGCAACAACGCCTGGCTGGGCAGATCGATATCAAGCTGGCGCGCCTGGCCCAGCTGTGGCCGCAGTTGCGCGGGCAGGTTAATGGCCGACTCGACGTGGCCGGCAGCCTCAAGGCCCCCCAAGGCAAGCTCGCCCTCAAAGGCCAGCAATTGGCGTTCGCCGACAATCGCCTGCAAAGCCTTACCCTCGACGCCAGCCTCGATAGCGCCCAGCGCGCAAGGATCGACCTCAAGGGCAGCGGCATTCAGAGCGGTGACACCCAGGTCGGCACCCTGACAGCCAGCGCCCAGGGCGATATCAAGAACCAAAAGGTCCAACTGGACCTGGCTGGCCCCTTGGTCAAGCTGGCCCTGGCGTTGGATGGCAACCTCGACAAAGGCAATTGGCGCGGGCGCCTCGCCAGTGGTGATGTGCAAGCGGGCGGCCAGGACTGGAAGCTGCAAGCACCGGCGAAGATCGAACGCATGGCCGATGGCAAGCTGACGTTTGCCGCACATTGTTGGGTCTCCGGCCCCGCCAGCCTGTGCGGCGAAGACCAGCGGCTGATGCCCGAGCCAAAGCTGCGCTACCACCTCAAGCAATTTCCCATCGACAGCCTGGCGGCGTTTTTGCCCAAGGATTTCGCCTGGAAGGGCAAGCTCAACGCCGACCTGCAGCTCGATCTGCCGGACAGCGGCCCCAAAGGCGTGGTCTCGGTGGACGCCAGCGGCGGCACCTTGCGCGTCAAGGACAAGGACCAGTGGCTGGATTTCCCCTATGACACGCTGAAGCTGGAAACCACGCTCAACCCCAAGCGTATCGACACCCAGCTGAACTTCCGTGGCGGCAAGCTCGGCGAGCTGATGTTGCAAGCGCAGATCAACCCGTTGCCGAAGAGCAAACCGATCACGGGCGCGTTCACCCTTGCCGGCCTGGACCTCGCGGTGGTGCGGCCGTTTGTGCCGATGGTGGAAACCCTCAGCGGCAAGCTCAATGGCAACGGGCGCATCTCCGGCGGCTTGTTGGCACCTCAGGTCAACGGCAGCGTGAACCTGGTGGGCGGCGAGATTTCCGGTCCGGAACTGCCCATTAGCCTGGAAGGCCTGAACGTGCAGGCGCTGATCGCCGGTGAAAGCGTGCAGCTCAATGGCGGCTGGCGCAGCGGTAAAGCCGGGCAGGGCAGCCTCAAAGGGCAGATCGACTGGGGCAAGGCCCTGGTGGTGGACCTCAGCCTGCAAGGCTCGCAGTTGCCGGTCACGGTTGAACCTTACGCCGTGCTGGAAGTGGCGCCCGACCTGAAAATCACCCTGAAGAATGACAAGCTCGCCGTGGCCGGCAACGTGCACATCCCGCGTGGCGATATCATCGTGCGCGAGTTGCCACCGTCCACCGTGAAGGTCTCGGATGACACCGTGATCGTGGGCAGTCAGACCGAAGAGGGCAAGCCGCCGATGGCGATGGCCATGGACATCAACGTGGTGGTGGGTGAGGACAAGCTCAACTTCTCGGGCTTTGGCCTCACCGCCAAAGTGCAGGGCCAGGTGCACATCGGCGACAACCTCGACACCCGTGGCGAGCTGTGGCTCAACGATGGCCGCTACCGCGCCTACGGGCAGCGGCTCGATGTGCGGCGTGCACGGCTGCTGTTCGCCGGTCCGTTGGACCAGCCGTATCTCGATGTCGAAGCGATCCGCAAGACCGACGATGTGATCGCCGGTATCCGCCTGAGCGGCACCGCCGAGCAGCCCACCACGCAAATCTTCTCCGAACCGGCCATGAGCCAGGAACAGGCGCTGTCCTACCTGGTGCTTGGCCGTCCGCTGAGCTCCACCGGTGAAGACAACAACATGCTTGCCCAGGCGGCGTTGGGCCTGGGGTTGATGGGCAGTGCCGGGGTGACCTCGGACCTTGCCACCAAGTTGGGCATCCAGGATTTCGACCTGGATACCCAGGGCAGCGGCAACAACACCGCCGTGGTCGCCAGCGGCAAAATCACCGAAAAGCTCAGCCTGCGTTACGGGGTAGGGGTATTCGAACCGGCCAGCACCATCGCCTTGCGCTATTTGTTGAGCAAGAAGGTGTATCTGGAGGTGGCGAGTGGTGTGGCCAGTTCGCTGGATATCTTCTACAAGCGCGATTTCTGACCCCGGCGCGATTCAAAACTGTGGGAGCAAACAGATGTGGGCGCTAGCGGCCATATCTGTTTGCATTTCAAACCGCTCATCGTGAAATTACCAAGCAAGCTAACTATTCCATTTGACATTCGCTGCCTAAGCAGTAATATCTCGTCACACATTCACTGCCTAGGCAGTAATAAGGTGACTTCCGATGAAACACTTCACTCCGGATAACTTCCACAACTGCCACCTGGGGCTATTGCTCGGGCGCGCCGCAATCCTCAAAGACCGCATCATCGACACCCACATGGAACCCCACGGCATCACTGCCGCGCAGTTCAAGGTGTTGATCATCATGGCTCAGTTCGGCGTCGACACCCCGGCGGAGCTGTGCCGCCACCTGTCTTTGGACAGCGGTTCAATGACCCGCATGCTCGACCGCCTGACGCAGAAGGGGCTGCTGGATCGCAAGCGTTCAGAGCTGGATCGACGCCAAGTGCAGCTTGTGCTCACGTCCGACGGCCAGCGCCTGGCAGACATGCTGCCGTTCATCGGCGCCGATGCGTTAAACCAGTTGGCCGGCGCATTGGAACCGGGTGAGTTGGAAACCCTGGAAAAGATCCTCAAGAAAATTCTGATAGCTGCAGGTGATCCCATCACTATCCAACGGGTAGGTAACCAATGAACACACGCGCCCTTTGCCTGGTGCTGGTGGCCATGAGCATGGCCGGTTGCGCCAACTACAGCGGCCTCGACACCCAGGGCAAACGCCTTGACGCCAATACCTTGCAAACCGGCAAGTCCTTGGGTGGCGTGACCCTGTCGAGCGCGGCCTGGCCTAGCGCCGACTGGTGGAAAAACCTTGGCGACCCGCAGCTCGACGGCCTGATCCAGGAAGCCCTGCAAAACAGCCCCGACATGCAAGTCGCCAGTGCCCGTGCCCATCAGGCCGAAGCCGCCGCTTACGCCGCCAATGCCGAGCGCATGCCGACACTGGATGCCAGCGCTGGTGTGAGCCGCTCGCGCCTGGCCAAAGACCAGGACCCGCGAGGCGAAGGCGATGCCTATTCGACCGTGCGCAACATCGGCGCCAGCTTTAATTACAACTTCGACCTCTGGGGCGGCCAGCGCGCTGCCTGGGAAGCCGCGTTGGGCGAGGCTCGCGCCGCCCAGGTTGATCAGCAGGCGGCGCGCCTGACCCTGGCCGCCAACGTCGCCAAGGCCTACAGCGACTTGGGCCAGGCGCATATCGTGCGTGACCTGGCCAATGACGACCTCAAACGCACCCGGCAGATGCTTGACCTGAGCAAACGCCGCCTGGACTCGGGCATCGACAGCCAGTACCAGTACCAACAGACCGAAAGCCTGGAAGCCAGCTCGCAGTCGCAACTGATCGACGCGGAAAAGCAACTGCAGAGCGCGAAAATCGCCCTGGCGGTGCTGCTCGGCAAAGGCCCGGACCGTGGCAATGAGCTGGCCCGTCCCAACGTACTCAAGCCCAGCGCGGTCGCCGTGCCTTCAGTGCTGCCGGCTGAGCTGCTGGGCCGTCGCCCGGATCTGATCGCCGCGCGCTGGCGCGTCGAGGCAGCGGGCAAGAATATCGATGCCAGCAAAACCCGCTTCTACCCCAACCTCAACCTGAGCGCGAGCGCCGGGGCCGAGTCGTTGCTGGGGGATGCGATGTTTGGTTCGGCCAGCCGCTTTTTCAATATCGCGCCGACGATCTCGCTGCCGATCTTCGACGGCGGCCGCCTGCGCGCCGACCTGGATGCCCGCGACGCCGACTACGACCTGGCCGTGGCCCAGTACAACAAGACCCTGGTGCAAGCCCTTGGCGATATCGGCGACACCCTTTCGCAACTGCGCGATACCGGCCGGCAGATCCAGGCTCAGCAACACGCTGCGGACATTGCCCAGCAGTCCTACGACACAGGCGTTCAACGTTACAGCGCCGGGATCGGTAACTACCTGGATGTGCTCAGCATCGAGCAGCAGTTGCTGCAGGCCCAGCGCCAACTGGCGAGCCTGAATGCGGCGCAGATCGATCTGTCGATTCAATTGATGCAGGCCCTGGGTGGCGGATACGACGCCAACAATGTGGCCGCGACCACCCCAGCCACACGCTCGGAATAATTTGAGGTATTTGTCATGGCCACTGCCGACAGCAACACCGCAACTGAACAACCCAAGGACAACAACCCACGCAAACGCAAAGTGATGCTGATCGGCCTCGCGCTGATCGTCATCCTTGGCGTCGTGGGCGTGTGGGGCTGGTATGAGCTCTACGGTCGCTTCAACGAAAGCACCGACGACGCCTATGTGAACGGCAACGTGGTGGAAATCACCCCGCTGGTCACCGGTACCGTGGTGAGCATCGGCGCCGACGATGGCGATTTGGTCCATGAAGGCCAAGTGCTGATCAGCTTCGACCCGAACGACGCGGCCGTCGGCCTGCAAAGTGCCCAGGCCAACCTGGCCCGCACGGTGCGTCAGGTGCGTGGTTTATACAGCAACGTCGACGGCATGAAGGCCCAAGTCAATGCGCAGAAAGCCGACGTGCAAACGGCCCAGGACAATTACAACCGTCGTAAAACCCTGGCCCAGGGCGGGGCGATTTCCCGGGAAGAACTGTCCCACGCCCGTGACAGCCTGACGGCGGCGAAAAACGCCCTGACCAACCTTGAGCAGCAACTCAAGACCAGCAATGCGCTGGTGGATGACACCGTGATCTCGTCCCACCCGGACGTGCAGGCCGCCGCCGCGCAACTGCGCCAGGCGTACCTGACCAATGCACGCAGCACTCTGATTGCCCCGGTCACCGGCTACGTGGCCAAGCGCACCGTACAACTGGGCCAGCGCGTACAGCCCGGCACGGCGTTGATGGCGGTGATTCCACTCAACCAGCTGTGGATCGATGCCAACTTCAAGGAAACCCAGCTGCGCGATATGCGTATTGGCCAGCCGGTGGACATCGAGTCGGACATTTACGGCAGTGACGTGAAGTACAGCGGTACTGTGGACAGCCTTGGCGCCGGTACCGGCAGCGCATTTGCCCTGCTGCCGGCGCAGAACGCCACCGGTAACTGGATCAAGATCGTGCAACGGGTGCCGGTGCGCATCCACATCAACGCCGACGAGTTGGCCAAACACCCGCTTCGGGTGGGCTTGAGCACCGTGGTCAATGTGGACCTGCACGACCAGAGTGGCCCGGTACTGGCGCAACAGGCGCCGCAAAAGGCGTCGTTCACCACCAATGTGTATGACGGCCAATTGGCCGAGGCGGATGCCATGATCAAGCAGTTGATTCATGACAACAGCACCGCCGCGCCCAAGGCTGCGCAACGCTGATGAGCAATAACGCCTCCTTCACGCCACCCAGCCTGTTGATGGCCACTATTGGCCTGTCGCTGGCGACCTTTATGCAGGTGCTCGACACCACCATTGCCAACGTCGCGTTGCCGACTATTTCCGGCAGCCTCGGCGTGAGTTCGGAGCAGGGCACCTGGGTCATCACCTCGTTCGCCGTGAGCAACGCCATTGCCCTGCCACTTACCGGTTGGCTGAGCCGCCGTTTTGGCGAGGTGAAGCTGTTTCTGTGGGCGACCATTCTGTTTGTGCTGGCCTCGTTCCTGTGCGGTATTTCCACCTCGATGCCCGAGCTGATCGGTTTTCGGGTGCTGCAAGGTTTGGTCGCGGGGCCGCTGTACCCCATGACCCAGACCTTGCTGATCGCCGTGTACCCGCCGGCCAGGCGCGGCATGGCCCTGGCGTTATTGGCGATGGTCACAGTGGTGGCGCCGATCGCCGGTCCCATCCTCGGCGGCTGGATCACCGACAGCTACAGCTGGCCGTGGATCTTCTTTATCAACGTGCCCATCGGCATCTTTGCGGTGCTGGTGGTGCGTTCGCAGTTGAAGAAGCGCCCGGTCGAGACCAGTTACCAGCCGATGGACTACGTTGGGTTACTGAGCCTGATTGTCGGTGTCGGCGCCTTGCAGATCATTCTCGACAAGGGCAATGACCTGGACTGGTTCGAATCCAACTTCATCATCATTGGCGCGGCGATTTCGGTGATTGCGCTGGCGGTGTTCGTCATCTGGGAAATGACCGACAAACACCCGGTGGTGAATCTGCGACTGTTTGCCTACCGTAACTTCCGTATCGGCACCATTGTGCTGATTCTGGGCTACTCGGGCTTCTTCGGTATCAACCTGATCCTGCCGCAATGGCTGCAGACCCAGATGGGTTACACCGCTACCTGGGCTGGCCTGGCGGTGGCGCCGATTGGCATTCTGCCGGTGCTGATGTCGCCGTTTGTCGGCAAATACGCGCACAAGTTCGACCTGCGCCTGCTGGCAGGCCTGGCGTTCCTGGCGATTGGCTTGAGCTGCTTTATGCGTGCTGGCTTCACCAATGAAGTGGACTTCACGCACATCGCCCTGGTGCAGCTGTTCATGGGCATCGGCGTGGCGCTGTTCTTCATGCCGACCTTGAGCATCCTGATGTCCGACCTGCCGCCCAGCCAGATCGCCGACGGTGCGGGCCTGGCGACGTTCCTGCGTACCCTGGGCGGCAGCTTTGCGGCCTCGCTGACCACCTGGATCTGGATTCGCCGGGCGGACCAGCACCATGCGTACATGAGCGAAAACATGACCACCTACGACCCGGCGACCCGCGACGCGTTGCAGGCGCTGGGTGGGGCAGGGCACAAGGCGTATGCGCAACTGGATCAAATCCTCACCAGCCAGGCGTACATGATGTCCACCGTGGATTACTTCACGTTGTTGGGGTGGATGTTCATGGGGTTGATGTTGTTGGTGTGGTTGGCGAAGCCGCCGTTTGGTGCGAAGGCTGGGCCGGAGGCCTCCGGCCACTGAGGGATGTACTCGATCCATGTGGGAGCTGGCTTGCCTGCGATAGCATCACCTCGGTGCTCTTGTTACACCGAGGTGCCTGCATCGCGGGCAAGCCCGGCTCCCACAGGCAACGCCAACTGCGGGTTCACAAAATCAAACGCCGCCAACTGAAACCCTTGCTCATCCACTTGCAACGCCCAGCCTTGCTTATCCCAATCCCCCAGCACAATACGCTTGGCCGCCTGCTCACCAATCTGCAACTTGTGAACGGCGGGACGGTGCGTATGGCCGTGGACCAGGGTGCGCACGCCAAATTGTTGCATCACCCGTGGTACTTCTTCGGGAGTCACATCAACAATGTCGTTGGCCTTCATGCGCGTCTGCGCACGGCTTTCACTGCGCAGCTTGCGCGCCAACTTGTGCCGGGTGCGCAATGGCAGGTGGCGCAGGATAAACAGCAAAATCGGGTTGCGCAGGATGCGCCGCAGCTTCATATAGCCAACGTCGCGGGTGCAGAGGCTATCGCCATGCATCAACAGCACAGGCTCGCCACGGAGCTGCACGACACTCGGGTCCTTGAGCAGGGTGGCGCCGGCTGCTGTGCAGAACGCCTTGCCAATCAGGAAATCGCGGTTGCCATGCATGATAAAAATCGGGGTGCCGCTGTCGCTCAGTTCGCGTAGAGCCGCGCAAATCGAACGCTGGAACGGTGTCATACCGTCGTCGCCAATCCAGGCTTCAAAGAAGTCCCCCAGAATGTACAACGCCTGGGCGCCACGGGCGCGGCCATGGAGCAGATCCAGAAACGCCCGGGTGATGTCCGGGCGCGTATCGATCAGATGCAAATCTGAAATCAGCAATATCACCCAACGATCTCGGCTTTCTCGACGATAACGTCTTCTACCGGAACGTCCTGGTGGCCGGCTTTACCGGTGGTTTGCACGCCTTTGATCTTGTCAACGACGTCCTGGCCTTCGGTCACTTTACCGAATACCGCGTAACCCCAGCCCTGCACGTTCTTGCCGCTGTGGTTGAGGAAGGCGTTGTCGGCCACGTTGATGAAGAACTGCGCGGAGGCCGAATGCGGCTCCATGGTACGGGCCATGGCGACGGTGTACTTGTCGTTGGAAAGGCCGTTGTCCGCTTCGTTCTGGATGCTTGGGCGCTTGTCTTTCTTTTCTTTCATGCCAGGTTCGAAACCGCCGCCCTGGACCATGAAGTTGCCGATGACGCGGTGGAAAACAGTGTTTTCGTAGTGGCCGGCGTTAACGTATTCGATGAAGTTGGCGACGGTGATCGGCGCTTTTTCGGCGTTCAGCTCGATGACGATGTCACCGTGGTTGGTGGTCAGTTTGACTTGAGTCATGTTCACTACTCTTTTCAGGGAATTCGTGGGTTTGGGTGCCTGGGCACCACGACCGGTATGGCGAAGTTGCGGCCAAGACGCGCAGTTTAGCGTGCCTTGCAGGAATTTCGAGGTGGTTTTTTACCGCCTATGCAATAAATGCAGCCGTTTTCAGTGCTTCTCTGTCAGGTGCTTGACAGCATCGGCTATGATATCGCCTTTGTTTTGTCGGCCTAGCCCGGCCACGTACTTGTCTGTTCAAGGATCCTATGAGCAAGCCCACTGTCGACCCTACCTCGAATGCCAAGGCCGGACCTGCCGTCCCGGTCAATTTCCTGCGCCCGATCATCCAGGCGGACCTGGATTCGGGCAAGCACACGCAGATTGTCACCCGCTTCCCGCCAGAGCCCAACGGCTACCTGCACATCGGTCACGCCAAGTCGATCTGTGTGAACTTCGGCCTGGCCCAGGAATTCGGCGGCGTCACGCACCTGCGTTTCGACGATACCAACCCGGCCAAGGAAGACCAGGAATACATCGACGCCATCGAAAGTGACATCAAGTGGCTGGGCTTCGAGTGGTCCGGTGAAGTGCGCTATGCGTCCAAGTATTTCGACCAGTTGTTTGACTGGGCGGTCGAGCTGATCAAGGCCGGCAAGGCCTATGTCGACGACCTGACCCCGGAGCAAGCCAAGGAATACCGTGGCACCCTGACCGAACCGGGCAAGAACAGCCCGTTCCGCGACCGTTCGGTGGAAGAGAACCTGGACCTGTTCGCCCGCATGCGCGCGGGTGAGTTCCCGGACGGCGCCCGCGTACTGCGTGCCAAGATCGACATGGCCTCGCCGAACATGAACCTGCGCGACCCGATCATGTACCGCATCCGCCACGCCCATCACCATCAGACCGGTGACAAGTGGTGCATCTACCCCAACTACGACTTTACCCACGGTCAGTCCGACGCCATTGAAGGCATCACCCACTCCATCTGCACCCTGGAGTTCGAAAGCCATCGCCCGTTGTATGAGTGGTTCCTCGACAGCCTGCCGGTACCGGCGCACCCGCGTCAGTACGAATTCAGCCGCTTGAACCTGAACTACACCATCACCAGCAAGCGTAAGCTCAAGCAACTGGTCGATGAAAAGCACGTGCATGGCTGGGATGACCCGCGCATGTCGACGCTGTCGGGCTTCCGCCGTCGTGGCTACACGCCTGCGTCGATCCGCAACTTTTGCGACATGGTCGGCACCAACCGTTCCGACGGCGTGGTTGACTTCGGCATGCTCGAATTCAGCATCCGCCAGGACCTCGACGCGAACGCCCCGCGCGCCATGTGCGTGCTGCGTCCGTTGAAAATTGTGATCACCAACTACCCGGAAGACAAAGTCGAGCACCTCGAACTGCCGCGTCATCCGCAAAAAGAAGAACTCGGCGTGCGCAAGCTGCCGTTCGCCCGTGAAATCTACATCGACCGCGATGACTTCATGGAAGAACCGCCAAAAGGCTACAAACGCCTGGAGCCAAACGGCGAAGTGCGCCTGCGTGGCAGCTACGTGATCCGTGCCGATGAAGCGATCAAGGACGCCGATGGCAACATCGTCGAACTGCGTTGCTCGTACGACCCGGAAACCCTCGGCAAGAACCCTGAAGGCCGCAAGGTCAAGGGCGTGGTCCACTGGGTGCCGGCGGCTGCCAGCATCGAGTGCGAAGTGCGCCTGTACGATCGTCTGTTCCGCTCGCCGAACCCTGAAAAGGCCGAAGACAGCGCGAGTTTCCTCGACAACATCAACCCTGACTCCCTGCAAGTACTCACGGGCTGTCGTGCCGAGCCCTCGTTGGCCGACGCACAGCCGGAAGACCGTTTCCAGTTCGAGCGCGAAGGTTACTTCTGCGCGGATATCAAGGACTCGAAACCCGGTCAGCCGGTATTCAACCGTACCGTGACCTTGCGTGATTCGTGGGGCCAGTGACGCCTTTGGCGGCTTTGCGTAGAAAGAAGGATTTGTCGTGCTAACGATCTACAACACACTCAGCAAGACCAAAGAAGTCTTCAAACCGCTGGAAGGCAACAAGGTGCGCATGTACGTGTGCGGCATGACCGTGTACGACTACTGCCACATCGGCCACGGCCGCAGCATGGTTGCCTTCGACCTGGTGACCCGCTGGTTGCGCTTCAGCGGCTATGACTTGACGTACGTGCGCAACATCACCGACATCGACGATAAGATCATCAACCGCGCCAATGAAAACGGCGAGTCGTTCGACGCGCTGACCGAGCGCATGATCGCCGCCATGCACGAGGATGAGGCGCGCCTGAACATCCTCAAACCGGACATGGAGCCGCGCGCCACGGACCACATCCCTGGCATGCATGCGATGATCCAGACCCTGATCGACAAGGGTTACGCCTACGCCCCAGGCAATGGCGACGTGTACTACCGCGTCGCCAAGTTCATGGGCTACGGCAAGCTGTCGTGCAAGAAAATCGAAGACCTGCGCATCGGCGCACGCATCGAAGTCGATGAAGCCAAGCAAGATCCGCTCGACTTCGTGCTGTGGAAAGCTACCAAGCCGGGCGAGCCAAGCTGGGAATCGCCATGGGGTGCGGGCCGTCCGGGCTGGCACATCGAATGCTCGGTGATGTCCACCTGCTGCCTGGGTGAGACCTTCGACATTCATGGCGGCGGCAGCGACCTTGAGTTCCCGCACCACGAAAACGAAATCGCCCAAAGCGAAGCGGCTACTGGCAAAACCTACGCCAACGCCTGGATGCACTGCGGCATGATCCGCATCAATGGCGAGAAGATGTCCAAGTCCTTGAACAACTTCTTCACCATTCGCGACGTGCTGGAAAAATACCCTCCGGAAGTCGTGCGTTACCTGCTGGTGTCGAGCCATTACCGCAGCGCCATCAACTACTCGGAAGACAACCTCAAGGACGCCAAAGGCGCCCTGGAGCGCTTCTACCATGCGTTGAAAGGCTTGCCATCCGTGGCGCCTGCCGGCGGCGAAGCGTTCGTGGCACGGTTTACCGAGGTCATGAACGACGACTTCGGCACACCGGAAGCCTGCGCGGTACTGTTCGAGATGGTGCGCGAGATCAACCGCCTGCGCGAGAGTGATCTTGATGCGGCGGCGGGCCTTGCCGCTCGTTTGAAAGAACTGGCGAGCGTGCTGGGTGTGTTGCAGATGGAAGCCGATGACTTCCTGCAAGCTGGCGCCGAAGGGCGTGTGGATGCGGCTGAAGTTGATGCGCTGATTCAGGCGCGTCTGGCTGCGCGTACCAACAAAGACTGGGCGCAATCCGACCGGATTCGTGACCAACTGACCGCGATGGGTGTGGTGTTGGAAGACGGGAAGGGTGGGACGACGTGGCGGTTGGCTGACTGACAGTTGGTTGCTGTACGCTGAATAAAAAACGCCCCGACTGGTTCGGGGCTTTTTTAAAGCGAAATAGCAGTGCGCCATTCACGTTTCCACCACCTGTTCAAGTCCCGTTTGACTGGGAGGGTTTGACGCTCATTCCATCCTAGCTTTAGATGATTGCCACGACCAAACCCAAGACGAAACTGGTGGTAATTCAAATGGATTGTATTTTCTGCAATATGGTCCGCAAAACCTCCCCAGCCCACATTCTCTGGGAGGACGACCGGCATATTGCTTTCCTGTCGATCTTCCCCAACACCCCGGGGTTCAGCGTGGTAATCCCTAAGCAGCACTACGGCAGCTATGCGTTTGCGCAGTCGGATGAGGTGCTGGCCGCGCTTGCGGTGGCGGCGAAGAAGACCGCGCTACAGATTGATCGGGCGTTTCCCGATGTGGCGCGCACCGGCATGATACTCGAAGGGTATGGAGTGGATCACCTGCATGCGAAGTTGTTTCCCGTGCATGGGACCGGCGGCGACAGTACCTTCAAGCCGCTGAGTTCGAAGGTGGACAAGTTCTTTGAGGCTTATGAAGGTTATATCTCGTCCCATGATCATGTGCGGGCCGATGATGCCGGTTTGGCGGAATTGGCGGCGCACATCAGATCTTTTGCCTGGCGCCCAGCCAAATGTGGGAGGGGGCTTGCCCCCGATGGCGGTGGGTCAGCTACAGGTGAGCTTGCTGATCCACCGCCATCGGGGGCAAGCCCCCTCCCACAGTGTTGGCCGTGTTCTCTATAGGGATCAGCGTCGACTGCTGACTTCGGCCGGTACATCATCCCTCGCCATGCGCTTTCGAAACAACGCGGTGCGGGCCAGCAACAACGTGGTCACCGGCATCGTGATGGCCAACAAAATCGGTATCAACCACCCGTGCAACACCGGCCCGGACTTGAGCACCGAAAAGTAGATGATCGACGCCAGCGCCACGCACCATGCGCCCAAGGTCGAGGCCAGTGCCGGCGGGTGCATGCGCTGAAAAAAGTCCTTCATCCGCAGCAAGCCAATCGCGCCAATCAACGCAAACACACTGCTCACTACCAGCAGCACCGCCACGATCACTTCCACCCATAACGGCATCATTCAATCACCTCTCCACGCAGCAGGAATTTCGCCAAGGCAAATGAGCCCACGAAGCCAAACAGCGCAATCAGCAGCGCCGCTTCAAAGTAAGTGTCACTCGCATAACGAATGCCCAGCACCAGCATCATCAGCATCGCCAGGATGTACAAATAGTCCAGCGCCAGGACCCGGTCCTGGGCCGACGGGCCTTTGAACAGGCGTAACAGCGTCAGCACCATTGCCAGGGAAAACAGGAACAGGCTGAACAGGATCGCATTGGAGAGCAGGTCGCTCATTCGAAGATCTCCATCAGGGGCCGTTCGTAGGCGTGTTTGAAGTGCTGGATAAAGTGCGCTTCGTCATTCAGGTCGAACACGTGGATCAGCAAAATACTGCGGTCCAGCGCCAGTTCCGACCAGACGGTACCGGGCGTGACGCTGGTGATCATCGACAAGACGGCCAGGCCATTGGCGTCGCGCAGGTCCAGGGGTATCTTGATAAAGCGCGAGCGCGGCGGGCGCGAGCCGCACACCAGCACGCCCCAGGCCACTTGCAGGTTGGAGGCGATGACGTCACGGCCCACCACGAAGAACAGGCGAATGATCACGCCGGGGCGGCGGATGCGGATCGGCAGCGGGCGCAGCGGCGCCATCAGCAGCGGTGCGAGAAAGCCCAGCAGCGCGCCCAGCAACAGGTTGCCGGGGCTCACCGACAGGTTCAGCACCAGCCACAACACCCACAACGCCAGGGACAACCACGGGGCGGGGAACAGGCGCTTCATGGTTGCACCTCCACGGCTGCGGCCTTGGCTTCAGGGCTTGGAGTCGGGCGCGTCGCCATCACCGCCATCACATAGTGTTCCGGGTTGTTCAGGCTTTCGGCGGTCGCCTGGGTGTAGCGCATCAGCGGTTCGGCCTTGAAGGTGAGCAGGATGCTCAAGCCGAGCAGGAAGAAGATCGGCAGGCACTCGTAGCGACGCAGCAGCGGCGAAGGGCGCTCTTCCGGGGTCCAGAAACGCTGGATGCCGAGGCGGGCGAAGGCGATCAGCGAGGCCAGGCCCGAGAGGATCAACAGCGCCACCAAGCCCCAGGCAGCTGGACGAATCGGCGCATCCACCGCGTTGCCCAAGCCCAGCGGATTGACCAGCGCACTCAACAAACTGAGTTTGCCAATAAACCCGGACAGCGGCGGCATACCGATAATCAACAGCGCACAGGCGACAAAGCTCAAGCCGAGGAACGCCATGGTCCACGGAATCACCTGGCCAACCACAGCCTTCTGTTCGTCATCAAGGTTGACGCCGGGCCGTGGATGCAGGGATTCCATGGCCTTGGGCAACGCATCGATTTCCTCATCCAGCGGCAGATCGTTGGCCGAACGTGACCGCTCGATCAATTCAGCCAGCAAGAACAACGCGCTCAACGCCAGTGTGGAGCTGACCAGGTAGAACAGCGCCCCAGCAGTCAGGCTCGGCTGGGCGAAGCCCACCGCCGACAGCAGAATCCCGGCTGACACTAGAATGCTCAGGCTGGCCATGCGTTCCAGGCGCTGCGCCGCCAACATGGCCAACGCCGCGCAGATAATCGTTGCCATGCCGCCATACACCAGCCAGTCACCGCCAAACAGCGCCGACGCACCGGCCTGGCCGGAGAACAGCAGGGTCCACAGGCGCAGCACGGTGTACACGCCGACCTTGGTCATGATCGCAAACATCGCCGCCACCGGCGCACTGGCCGAGGAATAGGCTGGGGCCAGCCAGAAGTTCAGCGGCCACATGCCGGCCTTGGCCAGGAACGCGGTGGCGAGGATCGCCGCACCGGCATGCAGCAGGCCGCGATCGGCTTCCGGCACCAGCGGGATTTTCAACGCCAGGTCAGCAAAATTCAGGGTGCCGGTCACGCCATAGATCATCGCCGCGCCAATCAGGAACAGTGACGACGCCAGCAGGTTGATCGCGACGTAATGCAGCCCCGACGACACCCGCGCACGGCCGGAGCCGTGCAGCATCAAGCCATAGGACGCCGCCAGCAGCACCTCGAAAAACACGAACAGATTGAACAGGTCTGCGGTGAGAAACGCGCCATACAAGCCCATCATCTGGATCTGGAACAGCGCATGGAAACTGGTGCCTGCACGATCCCAGCGGGCCATGGCGAACAGCAGCGCGCTCACGCCGATGATCCCGGTGAGCACCAGCATCAGCGCTGACAACGGGTCCACCACCAGCACGATGCCAAACGGCGCTTGCCAGTTGCCCGGCAGGTACACCCCGATCGAGCCGGGGCCGCCTTTTTGCGTCCAATACAGCAGCACAATGGCCACGCCCAGGCCAAGCATGCTCGAGACCAAGTTGATCTGCGCCTTCAGCGGGCGACGTTTTTCGCCCAGCATCAGCATCAGCGCGGCGGTGAGCAATGGCAGCAGGATCGGTGCAACGATCAGTTGGTTGACCCAATTCATTCCTTGGGCTCCCGGCCATCAACATGGTCAGTACCGGTCAGGCCGCGCGAGGCCAGCAACACCACCAGAAACAGCGCGGTCATGGCGAAGCTGATCACGATCGCCGTGAGCACCAGCGCCTGTGGCAGCGGGTCAGTGTAGTGGAGCAGGTCCTGCTGCACGCCGTCCTTGATGATCGGCTCCTTGCCGATAAACAGGCTGCCCATGCTGAAGATGAACAGGTTGACCCCATACGACAGCAGGCACAGGCCCATCACCACCTGGAACGTCCGTGGCCGCAGGATCAGCCAGACGCCGGAGGCGGCCAGGACTCCAATGGCAATTGCGATGACTTCTTCCATCAGGCGGCTCCTTCTGTTGCAGCAACGACTTTGGCCTGGTTGCTCGGTTTATGCGCTCGCACCGACTGGTGACCGAGGGCAGTGAGCATCAGCAGCGTCGAACCGACGACCATGGCGTACACGCCGACGTCGAAGAACAGCGCGCTGGCGATGTGGATATCGCCCAGCAGCGGTAAGTTGAAATGCCAGGTATGGGTGGTCAGGAACGGGTACCCGGCAAAGAGTGCGCCGAGCCCGGTGAGGGTCGCCGAGAACAGCCCGAAGCCCATCCAGCGCATCGGCCGCAGGCTCATCTGTGCCTCGACCCACCGGGTGCCGGCCACCATGTATTGCAGGATAAACGCCACCGACATCACCAGGCCTGCCACAAACCCGCCGCCCGGTTGATTGTGGCCGCGCATAAACAGGTAGAACGACACCACCAGCGCAATCGGCAGCAGCAGGCGCACCAGCACCGCGGGCACCATCATAAAGCCCAGGGCGGTATCGCTGGCCTGGCGCGGGTTGACCAGGTCGGTGGCCACGTCCGGCGCCAGTTGGCGCTGTTGTGCGGGCAGTTGCATGCTTTCTTTCGACGGGCGGAAGCGGCGCAACAGGGCGTAAACCGTCAGCGCCACGGCGCCGAGTACGGTGATTTCGCCGAGGGTGTCGAAGCCGCGGAAATCCACCAGCATCACGTTCACCACATTGCTGCCGCCGCCTTCGGGCAGTGCGCGGCTGAGGTAGAACGAGGAGATATCGTTGGGCGTCTGGCGGGTCAGCATCGCGTAGGACAGCAGCGCCATGCCGCCACCCACCACGGTCGACAACAGGAAGTCGCGCAGACGACGGATGCGTGCCTTGCGCAGCGAGCTGGGCAGTGGCGACACTTCTTCGATCCGCCGCGGCAACCAGCGCAGCCCCAGCAGGATCAGCACCGTGGTGACCACTTCGACCACCAGTTGGGTCAACGCCAGGTCCGGCGCCGAGAACCACACAAAGGTGACGCAGGTCATCAGGCCGCACACGCTGACCATGGTCAGGGCCGCCAGCCTGTGATACTTGGCTTGCCAGGCGGCACCGAGGGCGCAGGCGATCGCCAGCAGCCAGAGGGTGACAAACACGATGGAGCCCGGGATTCTCGGCCGGTCGCCCCAACTGAGGCCACTGTTGATCATTGGGATCATGCCGCCGATGACCGCCACCAGCACCAGAAGAAACAGCTGGGTTTGCAGGCGCTTGGTGCTGATGCGTTTTTCGATCTTGCGCACGCCGCGCATCATCACCACCAGGCAGCGCTCGAACATGCGCTTGCCGTTGAAGTAGCTGATCACCGGCGGGTACTTGAAGCGGCCACGCTTGAGTTGCTTGCGCAGCAGCAGGTACAGCACCACGCCGCCGGACATGGCGACCAGGCTCATGATCATCGGCGCATTCCAGCCGTGCCAGATCGCCAGGCTGTATTCGGGCAACTCACCGCCGACAACCGGCAGCGCGGCGGCTGCGAGGATCGAACCGACCACCTGGGCCGGGAAAATCCCCACCAACAGGCAAGTGAAGACCAGCAACTCAACTGGCGCGCGCATCCAGCGCGGCGGTTCGTGAGGCGTGTGGGGCAGGTCAGTTGCGGGCGGGCCGAAGAACACATCGACCGTGAAGCGCAGCGCATAGGCCACGCTGAAGGTGCCGGCGATGGTCGCGATCATCGGCAGGGCGATTTCCACCCAGGCGGTCGATGACACGAATACGGTTTCGGCGAAGAACATTTCTTTGGACAGGAAACCATTGAGCAACGGCACACCGGCCATGGATGCACTGGCTACCATTGCCAGGGTCGCGGTAAACGGGATCAGCCGCACCAGGCCGCTGAGCCTGCGGATATCCCGCGTGCCGCTTTCGTGGTCGATGATGCCCGCCGCCATGAACAGCGAGGCCTTGAAGGTCGCGTGATTGAGAATATGGAACACCGCGGCAACGGCGGCCAGCGGGCTGTTAAGGCCCAGCAATAAGGTGATCAGCCCGAGGTGGCTGATGGTGGAGTAGGCCAGCAGGCCCTTGAGGTCATTCTGGAACATGGCGCAGTAAGCGCCGATGAGGAGGGTGAGGGCGCCGGCACCGCCGACGATATAGAACCATTCTTCGCTGCCGGACAGCGACGGCCACAAGCGGGCCAGCAGGAACACGCCGGCTTTCACCATTGTCGCCGAATGCAGATACGCCGACACCGGCGTTGGGGCTGCCATCGCGTGGGGTAGCCAGAAGTGGAACGGGAACTGCGCGCTTTTGCTCAGGGCACCGATCAACACCAAGACCAGCATGGCCGGGTACAGCGAATGCGCGCGAATCTGATCGCCCGCCGCCAATACCAGGTCCAGGTCATAGCTGCCGACAATATGCCCCAGCAATATCACGCCCGCCAGCAGGCACAAGCCGCCGGCACCGGTGACCATCAGCGCCATATACGCGCCGCGCCTGGCATCGGCGCGGTGGTGCCAATAGCCGATCAGCAGGAACGAGAACAGGCTGGTCAGTTCCCAGAAAAACACGATTTGGATCAGGTTGCCGGAAATCACCAGCCCGAGCATGGCGCCCATGAATGCCAGGAAAAACGCGAAAAAGCGCGGCACCGGATCGTCCGGCGACATGTAGTAACGTGCATACAGCGAAACCAGCGAACCGATGCCGAGCACCAGCATTGAGAACAGCCAGGCAAACCCATCCATGCGCAGCACGAAGTTCAGCCCAAGGCTGGGTAACCACATGAATTCTTCGCGGATCACGCCACCGTGGGCGATCTGGGGGTAGAGCAGGGCGACTTGAAGGGTGCCAACCAGCGCCACAAGGCCTGCCAGCAGGGATTCGGTGTTACGTGCATTGTGCGGCAGCAAGGCCGCCAGACAGCTGCCAATAAAAGGCAGAAGCAGTAGAACTATCAGGGACATAGGCTTCTAATCTGCGGGAGTTTGGGATGCATCATACGTGCCGCTTTCGCGATCACCAAACGGCAAGATGTGTAAGGATCCTACAGAAGCAGTCGAAGGCAGCTACAAGTGGCAGTCTACAAGAGGATAGCCGGGCCCGAGCGTGTTTCCGCTTGCAGCGCATAGCATCAACCCTGACTTTCCGGCTCAACATCGGCCTTAGCCTCAACAGCTTTCGAGTTGCTCCTCTTCATCTCACTCACAATCACCGCCACCACAATCAACACCGCTCCCAGCATCGCAATCGGCGGGAAGCGTTCGCCGGCAATCCGCCCCACCACGCCCGCCCACACCGGCTCACCGGCATAAATCAACGTCGCCCGCGTCGGCGAAACACTCTGCTGCGCCCAGTTCATCGCCACCTGGATCACCGCGCTGGTCAAGCCCAGGCCCACTGCGCTGAACAGCAGCAGCCACGAAAACCCCGGCAGCGCTTCGCCCATCGGCACCACCATCAGGAACGACAACAGCGAAGCGGTGGCCAGTTGCACAACCGTCACCCGGCGCACATCCACTTGCCCCGCGAATGCACTGATCAGGATGATTTCCGCCGCAATGGCGATGGCGCCGATCAGCGTAGCGATTTCACCGGGACTGAAATTCAACGACGCCCCCGCCGGCCCCGTCAGCAGCATCAAGCCGGCAAACGCCAGCATGATGCCAATGCTCGGCATCAACCCCGGACGACGGCCCAGCACCAGCCATTGCAGCAGTGGCACGAATGGCACATAGAGCGCGGTGATAAACGCCGACTGGCTGCTCAGGATGGTCTGCAAACCGATGGTCTGCAGGCCGTAGCCAAACATGATCGCTACACCGATAAACACACCGGCCTTCAATTCGAACAAGGTCAAGTCACGCAGGGTGCGCAAGGAAAAGCAGCCAACCACAATGGCCGCAGCAGCAAAACGCAGGCCGACGAAAAACATTGGCCCGCTGACGGTCATCGCGTGCTGCACCAGCAAAAAGGTGCCGCCCCATATCATGGTGATCACCACTAGGATGCATTCGGCTTTGCTGAAACGGTTGAAACGCGAAGGGGAGTTCGGGGTGGTCATGGCGGCTCGGTCTTGCAAGGGAAAGGCACGGACCGCACAATGCGCCGCACGCTGGGCAGTATACTGCGCACACCCACCCATTGAGCAATATAGTGCACAAAGAAAATCCGCAACGGGCCTCGGTCCTGCAGCACGTCAGCCAGAATGTTCGTCGCCTGCGCCATGCCGCCGACCTCAGCCAGACCGCGCTCTCGGAAAAGTCCGGGGTCAGCCGGCGCATGCTGGTGGCGATTGAGGCGGGCGAGAAGAATGTCAGCCTGTCCACCCTCGACCGCGTGGCCGAAGCGTTGGAGGTGGCGTTCAGCGACCTGATCCAGGCGCCGGATGTGCGTGACCACAGCCGCATCAATGAGCTGGCTTGGGCCGGTGAAATTCCCGGCAGCAAGGCCGTGTTGCTGGCCAAGGCAACCGCCCGACGCGAAGTGGAATTGTGGGAGATGCGCCTGGAGCCGGGCGATCGCTACGCCCCCGAGCCAGACCCGGAAGGCTGGAGCGTGCAGCTGTTTGTCTTCGAAGGCAGCCTGACGCTGATCCTGGATGACGATGAAAAACACGTTGCCGGCGGTGAGTTCTATATGTTCGCCAGCCGCCAGGCCCACGCCTATCGCAATGATGGGGACATGGCGGTGCGCTTTGTGCGCAACGTGGTCATCTAACTGTTTGCCCGGCAACAGTGGATGGACACTTTGTTGGTTTGAAGCACGAACTTTCGCGTTATGGCGCCAGCAACTGGCTGATTTAACTGAAGATTAATTTTAGGCACGACTCCTGCGATCACTCCAGCATCCCAGCGGAGCCTGGAGTCGGCCCATGTCTGCCCACCCTCAGCACCCTGCCCATATCATCCGCTCGGACGCGGAAGCCATCGAGGTTGCCAGGCGCCTGGCCGCGCCGAGGTGTCCTATGTGACCGTGGACGAGGTGATCAAACTGATTTCCGCCGCGCACCCTTCACTGGGCCAGATCCCGCAGAACCACTTGGGCGTAGTGGACATCGTGCTGCAAACCGCGACCGAGGATTACTTCGGAAAAGTCCTGCCGCCAGGGTTGATGGAGCGTGCCGACACTCACCTGCACCGGGCTGACGTCGGGCGGCGAGCAACAGATGGTCGCCATCGGCCGGGCGCTGATGACGCGTCCTACTTTGGTACTGCTCGACGAACCGTCCATGGGTTTGGCGCCTATGATCGTGCAGGAGATTTTCGAGAGCATCGCGCAACTCAACCGTGAGCAGCAGGTGAGCTTTTTGATCGCCGAACAGAACATCAACGTCGCGCTGAACTATGCGTCCCGCGGCTACGTGCTGGATACTGGGCGTGTAGCCCTGAGTGGCAGCGCCGCTGAACTGCTGGCGCGGGGCGACCTGCATGATATTTATCTGGGCAAACAGTAAGGGCGACTCCGCATGACTGAATCCATCCGCAACGCTGATGTGCTGATCATCGGCGGCGGCCTGAGCGGCACGATGCTGGCCGTGCAACTGCTGCGCTTGCCGGGCAAGCGGCAGATTCTGGTGATCGAGCCGCGCGCTGAACTCGGCCGCGGCGAAGCCTACAGCGCCGTCGAGCTGGGCCACACCCTGAACGGCAACGCGGCGCGTATGAGCGTCGACCCGGACAATGCCGACGACCTGACCCAATGGCTCACCGACTACATCGGCGCGGGCGGGTGGCCCGAGTCAGGCCAGCAGGCTGTGCCGATCAGCGAGCTGTTTCCACCGCGCGGTATTTTTGGTCTGTATGCCCAGCAACGCTTGGCCGAAGCCAAGGCGCAGTCCGCTTCCAGCGTCGAGCATGTGCGCGGTGAAGGGGTCGACCTGCAAGTGGATGAAGCCTCGACGCTGCTCACCCTCGATAACGGGCAGCAACTGCGCGGCAGCTTTGCGGTGTTGGCCACCGGCATGTTCCCGGCGGCGCGTACACCGCAGACCAAGTCCAGCGGCTTGAACGCGGCGGCGGTCGACCCTTGGGACGTGCAGGCGATGACCTTGATTGACCCGCAAGCGCCGGTGCTGATCATCGGTTCCGGGTTGACCATGGTCGACGCCGTGGTGTCCCTGGAACAGGCCGGGCACTGTGGGCCGATCGAAGTTTTCTCGCGTCACGGCCTGCTACCCCATGTGCGCCGACAACCGCCGAGCTGGGTGGATTTTCTCGGCGAAGACTACAGCCTGCGCACTCCTTGGCAATTGCTGCGTGAGGTGCGTCGCCAATGCCGGATTGCGCAAGCGCAGGGCATCGATTGGCAAGCGCCGCTGGACACGGTGCGCGCGCACATCGGTCGCCTGTGGAGCCAGGCCAGCGAGCGTGAAAAACGTCAGTTTGTGCGTCATGTAAGGCCGTGGTGGGAAAGCCATCATCACCGCTCGCCGCCGTTGAGCGCGCAGCGGGTGGCACGGTTGCAGGAAGAGGGGCGGTTGCGGATTAGGGCGGCGTCTTACAAAGGGCTGGAACCTTCGGTTGAAGGGGTGACCATCCGTTTGCGTTACCGCGGCGAGCAAGCGGTCACTCAGGTTTCAGGGGCGGCGTTGATCAACTCCAGCGGCATCGAATACGACTGGCGCCGCGTGGCCCGGCCGTTGCCGCAGCAGTTGCTCAAGCGTGGGTTGATTCAGCCAGGGCCGTTGGCGTTGGGGATCGCCGCGGATGCTTCGGGGGCGGTGGTGGATGCTCAGGGGCAGGTCAGCGCGCGGTTGTTTGCCATGGGGCCGCCGTTGCGGGGAATGTGGTGGGAAAGTACGGCGGTAACGGATGTGGCGATTCAAGCCAAGGCACTTGCCTTAAAGCTGACAAAAATCTAAATGTGGGAGCGGGCAAGCCCGCTCCCACATTTGGGTCTTCATTTATCTTGTGACTTTCACAAGCCCAGGTTTGAGGCCAAACACCTCAACCCCTTGGGGCGTCGATTGCCCAGTGGTCACCGTCACCCGCTCCACCGGCTTATCCATCGCCGCCCGGTATTCAACTGTCATGTCCGGCCCTATCGCCTGGCTCGGCACCACAATCGCCTGCGCATTGTTGTAGGTCACGATGGTCAACCGCGCACTCATCCCCAGCCGCACCCGTTGCAACTGTTGTGGCGTGAGCTTGGGGATCGACAAGGTCACCGGAAACTGCGCGCTGCCCTGGCTGTCGGTGGCAATCGCCAAACCGCTCACCACGCTTACCGACCCTGTCAGTCGCTCCCCCTCAAAACCATCCCCCAGCACTTCCACCGCCTGGCCCTGGTGCAACTGGTTGATGTCCAGCTCTGACACCTTGGCAACGATTTTCAGCCGCTCGATATTTGCCAGGCCAAACAACACCTCACCCTGGCTGACCTTACTGCCAGCCTGCACCGGGGCATTGTTGTTGCCGCCGCCTTGGGAGGAGGCGCTATTGCCGGGCGGTGGCACCACGATGCCGGAGAACGGTGCCTTGACCTCTTTGCCTTCGAGCAGTTGGTGCAGTGCGTCGTATTTCACCGTGGCGTTGGTCAGTTCCATATCGGCGATCTGGCGGTATTCGCCCTTGCCCTGGTCGATCGCCTGTTGCAGTTCGCTGCGGGCGGAGGCGAGGTCCAGTTGTTGCTGCTGGGTCTGTTGCTTGAGGTCGTCCAACTCATTGCGCGGGATGATGCCGCGCTGGAACAGGTTTTCACTTTCGGTGAGTTTGCGCTGGGTGTTACTGGCGGTCATTTCGGTGGTGCGCAGGCTGCGGCGTGCACGGCTGACGGTGGGGCCGTTGTCCCAGTCCTGCATCTCTTGCACGGTGCGCCGGGCCTTGAGTTGGGCGGAGAGGGCGTCGCGCAGTTGCACCTCCAGGGTCGTCGGGTCCATGCGCAACAGCACTTGGCCGGCCTCGACCCGCTGGCCTTGCTCCACCAGATTGGCTTGCACATTGCCATCGAAAGGCGCGGTAAGGGTGATGGTGGTGTCGGGCTCGATTTTGCCCACCAGGCCGATCTGGTGCACCAGCGCGTCGGGCTTGACGGCCAGCCACTGCTCGCTGGTGCTGGCCGGCGCGGACGCAGGGCTGCGCAAGGCCAGGCCCGCGCCCCCCAGCAGTACGATCAATACAGCGCCCAGCAGGCGTTTCTGATTAGTAGTCATTGAGGGCGATTTCCCAACTTTCCAGCGTCATGCCCAGCGTCAAGTCGAGCTGGGTCTGGGCGTTCAAATAAGCGATCAGCGCATTGAGCTGCGCGTTTTCGGCGTTGCGCAGGTCGGTCTCGAAACTCAGCACCTGGAAGTTGGTGGAGCGCCCGGCGCTGAGTTTTTCCCGTTCGATCTCGATCTTGCGCCGCGACAATTCCACGGCGCGCTGGGAGATTTCATATTGGCGCCAGCGGGTGCCGAGGTCGCGCACTACATCGTTGACGCTTCGCTCCAGTTCCTGGCGCGCGTCGGTGATGCGGATCTGCTGGTCCTCCACGTTTACCCGTGCGCGGACTTCGGCCTGGCGCGTGCTGATATCGCCGATGGGGATTTGCACCTGCACCCCGGCGTAGCTGTCCCACGTGCGATTATTGCTGCTGCCGGCGTCGTTATTGTAGGCGTCGCGCACCTGATTTGCGCCGGCTACCAGGTCCACCTGCCAGCGCCCGGAGTCCTTGGCGATCACCAGGTTGAGGTCAGCCTGCTGGCTGCCGAGCAGGGCCGCGAGGTATTCCGGCTGCTGGGTCTGCGCCAGGTTGAAGGCCTGGCGCTTGTCGATCTGCATCGGCCGGGCCTCCAGGGCTTCGGTGGCGCGGACCGGCGTGGAGAGGTCCAGGGCCAGCAGGCGCAGTAGGGAGAGACGGCTGGTGTCCAGTTGGTTCTGCGCCTCTTCCACGCCCAGTTGCTGGGTGGCGATGTCGGCTTCGGTCTGCACGATTTCAAATTCGGCCATACGCCCGGCACTGATCAGCGCCTTGTTGACTTGCAGCAAGGTGTCAGAGCGCTTGAGGGCGTCCTGCACGATGCTCAGTTGCTCCTGGGCGCGCAGCAGCTCGCGGTAGGTCGCGATGATCTGGCTGATGGTCTGTGCCACGGTGGCCTTGAGGTTCAAGCGGTTGGCCTGTTCCGACAGGCGCGACAGGCGCAGCGGTGCGGTGGTGGCGTCCCAGCCGGCGCCGCGTAGCAGTGGCTGGATGATCGCCAGGTCGAGACCGTCGCTGCGATAGCGGCCGGCGCGGTCGGCGTTGCTCAGTTGCTGGGTCCAGGCCATGCTCAGGCGCGTGCCGTATTCGCCGAGCAGGCTGGTGGCCGGCGCCACGCTGGCATTGCGCGCGTTGTCGGCTGAGCCGCGGGTATTACGGTAGTAGCTGTTGAGGGTGAGCTTGGGCTTGAATACATCTTCGGCTACGCGCAGGTCGAACTTCTGCGCTACCCGTTGCAGGTAGGCGCTGCGAATCGCCGGGTTGTTGCGCAGGCCCAGGTAGACTGCGTCGCCCAGGGTCATGGTGGTGGCCTGGGCATTCAGCGAGACGCTCCGATCGTAACCGCTGCGCGTGGTGCTCGGCGCCGACGGTTTGATCACCACGTCGGCGGCCACGCCAGGCAGGCTGACCAATGCGAGCAGCCAGAGCCATTTATTCATCGCGCAGGGCCTCCACCGGTTGCAACCGTGAGGCCGAGATTGCCGGGTAGATGCCGAAGAACAACCCCACCAGCAACGTGCTGCCCACCCCCAGCGGCAAGGCCGCGACAGCGAGTGCAAATTCCCAGCCCGACAGCCAGGCGTACAGCCACGCGGCGGTCATGCCCGACACCGCGCCGCACAAGGCACCCACGGCCGTGAGCGTGATGGCTTCGAGCAGGAACAGGTTGCGGATGTCTCGCTGGCGCGCGCCGAGAGCCATGCGAATGCCGATTTCGCGACGCCGCTCCGAGACGTTCATCAACATCACGTTCATCACCCCCACGCCACCGCCCACCAGGGAGATCGCGCCCAGGGCCAGCAGCAGATAGGCGAAGGTGCGGCTTTGCCGAGTCATGCCGTCGATCATTTGCTGGGGCACCTGGATGTCCACATCGTGGTCGGGAAGTTGCGGTTTGAGAGCGGCGGCTACGTCCTTGGCAATGCGCTCCATGTCCTGGCCCTGCGTGGCGCGGATGATCACGTTGCCGATCTGTGGCGCTGCATAGATGCGGCGCATGCCTTCGGCGGGGATGAACAGTGATTCGTTGGCCTGCACCGGCATTAGCATTGCCCGCGGCTGGCCTTGCAGGATGCCCACAATCAGGAACAGGTAATCGTTGATGCGCACACGATCGCCCAGCTGCAGCGGATCTCCCGGCACGCCCAGGGCCTCGGCCACCTGCGCGCCGATCACGCCGTAGGTTTCGTTGGCATCAAAGCTCGACAGGAAACGTCCCTGTTGCAGTGCCAGGCGCATCGCGTCCTTGATATCCGGTGTGCTGCCGACGAAGTTGGTGTTGACGGTGCGGCCATGGAATACGATGGGCCCGCTGAACAACGTGAGGGCGCCGATGTGCGCGATGCCTGGCACCGCCTGGCGCACGGCGTCCAGGTCGAGGCGGGCGGGCATCGGTGAACTGCTGCCGCCTTTAGGTGGGAACTGGGCGATCAGGGTGTCGGTGCCCATGTCCTTGAAGATCATCGCCGCATCCACCGCCGCGTTATGGCCGATATTAATCAGCGCCACCACCGACGAGCTGCCGATCACGATACCCAGCAGGGCCAGGATCGAACGCTTGCCTAAGGTGCGCAGGCTGACAAACGCTTCGTGCAGCAGTTGGCTGAGGCTTTGTTCGACCCGCAGGCGGCTTTCTCCCTGCTGAGTCATAGGCAGCCGGCCTCTTGCACCACGCCATTGCGCACCAGGATCTTGCGTTCCAGGCGCTCGGCGATGTGCGGGTCGTGAGTGACGATGATCAGCGTGACCTGTTGCTCGCGGTTCAACGCCAGCAGCAGGTCCATGATGTCCTGGGCGGTGGTGCTGTCGAGGTTGCCGGTGGGTTCGTCGGCCAGTATCACCGAGGGTTTGCCCACCAGGGCCCGGGCAATCGCGACCCGTTGGCGCTGGCCGCCGGAAAGGTCGGCGGGGCGATGGTGGGCACGGTCGGCCAGGCCGACTTGCTCGAGCATGCGCAGGGCTTGCTCCACTGACTCATGGCGCGATACGCCGCGATAACTCAAGGGCAGGGCGACATTGTCCAGGGCGCTGAGGCGTGGCAGCAGGTTGAAACTCTGGAACACGAAACCGATCTGCTGATTGCGGATGGCCGCCAACTGATCGGGGGTGGCGTTGAAGATATCGTGGCCGGCGAAGTGGTACTGACCACAGTTGGGCAGGTCCAGCAGGCCGAGGATATTGAGCAAGGTACTTTTGCCGGAGCCGGACGCCCCCAGGATGCCGCAGCTGTCGCCGCTGGCGATGGTCAGGCGTACATCATTGAGAATGCACAGGTGTTGCCCGGCCAGTTGATAGCTTTTGCCGATGCCTTGCAGGGAGATCAAGCCTGGGTGCGCGAGGGTATCTGTCATCATGACTACGCCTTCAGTCTCGACGCCGCCGTCATGCCCCCGGTAAAGCCTTGTAACAAGTTCGGGAGCTGCCTGGTCTGCGTCACAGACTGGTTTTATTTCTTGTTTTTAAAATATTGTTTGAATACTAGCCGCGTTCCAGCCGCTTCGCCAGCCATGGATGTAGAGCGGTTTTACCCTTTGAAACGATTACTTCGAGGCGCTAGCAAGCCCTTCAAAAAAACCTCGGCTACGCTCAAAGGGCCCGGCTGCAAAGGCTTTTGATAATATGACACGGTGTCACTACTTGCTTTCGAGCGACGTCCCCGGTATAAAAAATCAAATTATTTTTTAAAACAATATTTCCCACGTGGAACTTCTATGGTCGCGAAGAAAGTCAGCGCTCCGAACATTACCAAGACTCGATTGCTGGATGCGACAGAGGCTCTCTTCATCAAGTATGGATACGACGCAGTTTTGTTGCGGCAGATTACCGAGCGTGCCCAGGTCAACCTGGCGGCGGTGAACTACCACTTCGGGGACAAGGACTCCCTGATGAAAACCCTGCTGATGCAGCGCCTGGAACCGCTCAACGAGCAGCGCCTGGAACTGTTGGCACGCTGCGAAGCCGAGTCCGACGGCCCACTCGATTGCGACACCTTGCTTGGCGTGCTATTTGCCCCCGCCATGGGCCTGGAACGCAGCGATCCAGCCAGCGCGAGTGGGGAAGGGCGTTCGTTTATCCGGTTCCTGGGGCGGGTCTACAGCGACACGTCGCCGTTTATCCAGGAATACCTCAAGGTGCATTACCAGCCGGTGTTCCAGCGTTTCTTCGAAGCTTTCGCCCTGGCCTTGCCGGATCTGCCGCGCAATGAACTTGGGGTGCGCCTGCAATTTGCCCTCAAGGCGATTTCCGGCGTGATGGCCGGGACCGAGCTGCGCTTGCTGATGAACTCCATGAGCCTGGGCCGTCCGGCGACGGATGCCGAGGTGATGGCCAAGTTGATCACCCTGGTGTCGGCGGCGATCCGCGTGCCACAGCAAAGTCCGGAAGCGGAACATGCCTTGGCCAAGGTGCTGGATACCCAGCGGGCCATTCGTGAGCAGGCGATAGCGCCAGCGAACAAGGCGGCGCGCTAGCTCGAATTCCAGGCAAAAAAAAGCCCGCTGGGGCGGCGGGCTTGATATGCAACGTTTGTAACGGATGAGGCTTCACATTACGTTCCGGGATGTGAATAAAACGTGAAAACTTTGTAAGGTAAAGTGTGAAAACCTTGAAGTCTGTAAACGCATGGGGAATTTCTTTTCCTCTCAGCGAATTCAGATTTTCCAGCGCCCGGCACTCTTGGCCAGCCTCTGGCGCATCGCACCGATGTTCTGCGCCAGTTGCAAGGTCAGCAGCCGGTAGCCATCCAATGCGCTATAGACCGGCACGTCCAACCCAGGCTCAACGCTGGCGTGACTCGGCCGCTCCAACCGCTCCGTTAGGCCAGATTTCAACGCCCGTGCCATGCCCACCAGTTGCACGCGAATTTGCCGATGCTCGGCCCTCAATATCACCTGCATCCGCGCCATCGCCGGTTCGTCGCGAGGGTCAGGCCGGGTATTGCCGAGAATCTCCAGGGTGCTGATGCACATCCGTAAATGCCGCTGTATCGCGTCCAGTTCAGTCATGGAGATGCGTACCTCCTTGGACACCGACGGCATTAACGAGCGCAACTGCAACATCGCGGCATTCAGACGATTGAGCAGCTTCAGGTGTTGATCATCGGTGACCGACTCGCCATTGATGATCCGGCTATAGATCTCGGCGCAATCGCGCAACGCGCTGGCCAGGTTGTAGCGCCAGGAGTACACGGCATACAGCGGCAGGGCGAAGGAAAAGGCCAGGGCGAGGGCGATGCCGATCAGGATATCCACGGTGCGCCATAGCCCGTCCGACAGCGGGTTGTCGCCGTGACCCGCGACGATAAACACAGTGATCCCCGAGAGCAACGCGGTGTAGCCGCCCTTGCCGATGGCGTGGTAGGAAAAGAAGCCGCACACCACCGACATCAGCAGATAGGTCAACAGCGGCTGGCCGACGTATGCCTCCTGCACCACCAGCAACAAGCCGACACTGGCGCCGATCAAGGTGCCATAGGCACGCTCCACGGCTTTCTTGCCGATATTGCCGTGGTGCTGCAAGCCGCCGATCACCACCAGCATGGTCACCGAGGCCCACTCACCATGGGGCAGGTTGAGGCCAGTGGTCAGCATAATCGTCGCCAGCAAGCCGATGGACACGCGCACGGCGTGGATCAGCTTGGCATGGCGATAGCGGCGGTACGGGTCGAGCAAGGGGCGCAACAGGCGCCGGGCGAAGAAGGGCAGGTTCATCGTTCTAAAATTGGCCTCGACGGTATGAATGTATGCGGTCAAATGTGGCGTTGTTAGAAAATGTAATCAGTGGTCAAGAAACTCGAATCACGGTTGCGCAATATATCGCTGACCAGCGCCTTGTTGCTCTCCTGGAACTTGGTCGCCACCAAGGTGCGGATTGAGAACACGCGCAATGCGTCATGTACCGACAACGTGCCCTCGGCCGAGTTCTTGCGCCCGTTGAAAGGGAAAGTGTCCGGGCCGCGCTGGCACTGGGCGTTGATGTTGATACGGCCGACCTGGTTGGCGAAGGTATCCACCAGGCGCCCAACTTCCGCGGCATTCGTACCGAAGATGCTCAGTTGTTGACCGAAATCAGAGTCCAGCACGTAGTCGATCACCTTCTCTACATCACGGTAAGGCACGATCGGCACCACTGGGCCGAACTGTTCTTCGTGGTACACGCGCATCTGCGGGTTCACCGGGTACAGCACGGCCGGGTAGAAGAACGAACCGCGACTCTCACCGCCATGCTCATTCACCACATTGGCACCGTGTTGCGCGGCATCGGCCACCAGGCTGTTGAGGTAATCCACCTTGCCCACTTCGGGCAATGGCGTCAGCGCCACGCCGTCCTCCCACGGCATGCCGGGCTTGAGCGTGGCCAGCTTCTTGTTGAATTTGTCGATAAAGCTGCCGACGACGTCTTCATGCACGAACAGGATTTTCAACGCGGTGCAGCGCTGGCCGTTGAACGATAGGGAACCAGTAACGGCTTCGCTGACGGCATTGTCCAAGTCCACCTCAGGCAGCACGATGCCGGGGTTTTTCGCGTCCAGGCCCAACGCCGCGCGCAGGCGGTGCGGCTTGGGGTGCAATTTCTTCAAGTCGCTGGCGGCCTTGTTGGTGCCGATAAACGCGAAGATATCGATCCTCCCGCTGGCCATCAGCGCGCTGATGGTTTCACGGCCGCTGCCGTAGATCACGTTGATCACCCCGGCCGGGAAACTGTCGCGGAACGCCTCCAGCAGCGGGCGGATCAGCAGCACGCCGAGCTTGGCCGGCTTGAACACCACGGTATTGCCCATGATCAGCGCCGGGATCAGCGTGGTGAACGTTTCGTTCAGCGGATAGTTATAAGGGCCCATGCACAAGGCCACGCCCAGCGGGACGCGGCGGATTTGGCCGAGGGTGTCCTGTTCCAGCTCGAAACGGCTGGAGCGACGGTCGAGTTCCTTGAGGGCATTGATGGTGTCGGTGATGTAGTCGCAGGTACGGTCGAATTCTTTCTGCGAGTCCTTGAGGTTCTTGCCGATTTCCCACATCAGCAGCTTCACCACCGCGTCGCGTTGTTCACGCATGCGTCGCAAGAACGCTTCGACATGCTGGATGCGGTCGGCCACGCGCATCGTCGGCCATTCGCCCTGGCCCCGGTCATAGGCGCGTACGGCGGCGTCGAGGGCGGTCAGGGCGGTGTCGGCATCCAGCAGCGGCGTGCTGCCGATATGCACACGTTCGTCGCCCAGTTGCACCGGGCTCTGCACCTTGGCTAACGGGCCGTTCCATACCTGCAACTGGCCGTCGACCAGGTAATCGCGCTGTTCGATGGGCGCTGCCAGGCGCAATTGTTCGGGAATGTCGGCGGCGCAGGTGGGAAACAGCTGGGCGAGCAGGTTGCTGGTGGTCATGTCGCTACCCCTGGAATAGTTGCAAAACATGACTAGAGAGTCACCCATCCAAGGGCTGCGTGGCAAGGGCCAGCGGCATCAGAGCAGCCCGGTGACCTGGAAAACCTTGAGCACAAGCCCGCGCTGGCCGGGTAAACTTGGCGGCTTTCTTGAAGGAGTTCACATGAGTCAGTACCAGCCGGGCATTCTTGCCGCACCGGTGCCGTTGCAGGCACGCCATCTGTTTTTTGCCGTGGATTCCCTGGCCGCCGTTCCTGCAGCGCTGGACGCGTTGGTGCAGTTGGCCGATTCGGCGGCAGTGGTCGGTTTTGGCGAGCTGCTGGTAAACGCGCTGGGCGCACGGATTGAAGGCCTGCGCACATTCCCCACCGTCAGCGGGCCGGGCGCGCATAACCCGTCGACACAGCAAGCACTGTGGGTGTGGTTGCACGGTGTGGATCGTGGTGAACTGCTGTTGCGCAGCCGCGCGTTTGAAAAGGCCCTGGCCCCGGCGTTTCGCCTGGTGCAGACGACCGAAGGTTTCCGCTACAAAACCGGCTTCGACCTGACCGACTACGAAGACGGCACTGAAAACCCCCATGACGACGCAGCGGTTGAAGCGGCCCTGACCGACAGCGGCGCCAGTTTTGCCGCGATCCAGCAGTGGCAGCACGACCTCGACGCCTTCGCCGCCTTGCCTGCGCAAGAGCGCGACCACATCATCGGCCGTCGCCACGGCGACAACGAAGAACTCGACGACGCCCCCGAGTCCGCCCACACCAAACGCACCGCCCAGGAAAGCTTTACCCCGCAAGCCTTCGTGGTACGCCGTTCCATGCCATGGGCCGAGAATGGCCAGGCCGGGTTGATGTTTCTTGCGTTTGGTCATTCCTTTGATGCGTTTGAAGCGCAACTGCGCCGCATGAGCGGCCTGGAAGATGGGATTGTCGATGGGTTGTATCGCATCAGCACGCCGCTGACCGGTGGATACTACTGGTGCCCACCAATCAAGGAGGGGCATCTGGACCTGAGTGCACTGTTCGTCACTGCAAGCCACTGAACATGTGCGAGGGGGGGCAGCTACGTACCGGCTCGGCGGGTGTGAGCCTGGTTGCCTGCTGGTGCTGAAAAAAGTCGGACGTTCCACGCGAATTTACCGCCTTGATTATCGCGATCGTCCTGCTGTTTATTTATGCAGGTACGGCGCTGTTTCGTAGCGAAGTGCCACGCTCAGCGCAATGATTCAAGGGGTTTTGAAGCTTTGCAGCCAGGCCGGATCGAAACGGGTTTGCTCGGTGTCCATGCCCAACGTGTGCATCTTGGCCTTATGGGCCTCGACCTCACCGACCAATTGCGCCTGAGCGCTGGAGTTGGCGTCCAACTCATGCATTTGCGTCAGGCCCAGGTGATAAAAACGCAGCACCTTGATCGCCGTCGGGTCATTGGCCTGGGCCCGCTCGGTGACCTTGTGCATCACATTGGTCACGCTCATCAGGCTGCGCTTGAGTTGCCAACCGTACACCGCCGACGCCAGCCAAGGCTGGGTCCAGAACGGCCCGCGCACCAGGGCCAAAGTGATCAGCACCCCGGCGAAGACGCCGCCGACATTGAAGCGGAAGTTATCACCGCCGGGCTCGCCGAACAGCATCACTGCCAGGCTCGACAGCAGCATACCCAGGGCCAGGAAGAGCACCGCCACGATCAGCGTACTGCGCCGGGTCTGTTGGCGAAAGGTGACAGGGTCGCAGGGTTTGAGCTCGAACATCCGGGTCGTTTCTCCAGAAGGGGCGGGCATCATCTCACGCTTGGGCAAACAAGTTGAACGATGGCGCACAGCGGTTTCTCTAAATCTGTGTAGACCCTTTGAGGTGAACCACCATGTCCGAATACAAGCAGCCGCCGCCTGGCACCCCGAACCCTGATCGCACACCCGGTGAAGAGGAGCGTGACAACGATGCGTTGCGCCCCAATGACCCGGCGGAGCGTCAGAACGACGACGTGGAACGCGTCGAGGAAGACCTGGAAAACCTTCACGACAAAGCCCGCCCGGTCTAAACAAGGAGATCGCCGTGAATAACCCACCGAAAGGTCCGTCTTCAGACGAGCATGCCAGCGGTAAGGATGAATTGGGCTTCGACCCGGATTCGCCGGATGTGGCAGACCCACAGGTCGACCCCATCGGCCCTGCCATTGCACCGCTGGACAAGGACAAGAAAGACCAGGCCGAAAAAAAGCCGCCCTACGATCCGTTGGGCGACTTAAAGCCTTAAATCGAGCCCCGCCTTTGTGCGGGGCTTTTGTTTATTTGGGCGCGATCCAGATGACGTCGGTAATGCCGAATTTCTCCGCCCAAGGCCGGGTAGTTTTCTTCACTTGTTCGTGGCCGACTCGACCCACGCGACTGACATGCGCAATGTCGGCATCAACGGCCGCCCAGTGCCATGCCTCGGCGTTGTTCATCACTTCGGCGCGCACCACAAAGGACTTCCGTTGACCGTGCAGTTGGTAGTTGATGGTGTAGATTTTTGCGGTACTCATGTTGCCTCCCTGTGTTGTTATAGATGGATACGGGAGCGTTCAAAAAGGTTCATTCAAAATGACAAGCTGCGTGCTGACGCCCGCAGGCCACGGCGCACGAACCTTATCGCCTGAGCTTCGACGGCCAGAGCAGTTACACCCAGTGGGCGCCCGTCGCACTATCGATGAGCCGCACCAGGCTCAAGGTAGATGACTTTGGCAGCGACACCGTGGACCTCAAGGACCGCATCAATCCGTACGGCGCAGTGTCCTGATTCTTCCCCATAACGCAAAAACGGCGCCCGAAGGCGCCGTTTTTGTTTACTGCATCCCGCTAAGCGATCAAACGCCCAGCACCGCGTGCTGCACCAGTGTGAGCAACGGTTGTGGGTACACGCCCAAGAAGAACGCGAGCAGGGCAATGGCCAGCAGCATCACGCCGCCTGCCTTCTGTTCCCAGTGCAGCTCGGCGTCCACACGGCGCAGGTTTGGCTCGATCAGGTACAGGGTGACCATCACGCGCAGGTAATAGAACACGCCGATGGCGGAGCCTAGCACCAGCGATGCAACCAGCCACCATTCATGCGCTTGAACACCGGTCGCCACGATGTAGAACTTGCCGATAAAGCCGGCAGTCAGCGGGATACCCGCCAGGGACAGCATCATCACGGTGAGTACGGCAGTCAGGTACGGACGGCGCCAGAACAGGCCGCGGTATTCGTACAGCGCGTCGGCGTCACGGCCTTTGAACGGCGAGGACATCAGCGTGATCACGCCGAATGCGCCGAGGCTGGTGATCACGTAGGTGACCAGGTACACGCCCATGGCTTCCACGGCAAGGCCCTTGCTCGCCACCAGGGCGATCAGCAAGTAACCGAAGTGAGCGATGGAGGAGTAACCCAGCAGACGCTTGAGGTTGTTCTGGGTCAGGGCCAGCAGGTTACCGAACAGGATCGAAGCAATGGCGATCACGGTCAGCACGTCGCTCAGCACGCCGGTGTTGGCGGCGGGGGAGATCTGGAACAGACGCACCATCACCGCAAACACGGCCACTTTCGACGCGGTCGCCAGGAACGCTGCCACCGGCGCCGGGGCGCCTTCGTACACGTCCGGGGTCCACAAGTGGAACGGCACCAGGGACAGCTTGAACGCCAGGCCGATCAGCATCATGGCCAGGCCCAGTTGGGCAATCGGCGCAGGCATGCTGGTCGCCGCCAGCGCGTGGCCGATGCCGGTGAAGCTCAGGCTGCCAGCTTCGGCGTAGAGCAGGGCCATACCGAACAACAGGAACGCTGAACCGGCGGCCGACAGCACCATGTACTTGATGCCGGCTTCCAGCGAGCGCTTGTTGAAGAAGGCATAGGCCACCAGGCCATAGGTCGGGATCGACAGCAGTTCCAGGCCGATGAACAAGCCGGCCAGGTGCTGAGCGCTGACCAGCACGATACCGCCGGCCGCAGCCAGCAGGATCAGCAGGTACAGCTCTTCCTTGTTGCCCGGGTAGCCGGTGCCGCCTTCGCCGAGGTAGGCGTGGGCGAGGGTGACGCAGGCCAGGGTCGCGACCAGGATCAACGCGATGTACAGCAGCGCGAAGTCATCGACCATCATCAGTGGCGTGACCGCCAGTGGTGCGACCTTGAGGGCCGGAATGATCGACAGCAGGGCCAGGTTGAGACCGGCACACGACAGCAGGAACGTTTGCGAGTGATTGCGGCGCCAGGCGATTGCCAGCATCACCACCACGATGGTGAGGCTGGTAATCAGCAGCGGCGCAAGCGCGATAAAGTGTTGGATCGTGAATTCCATAGCGCTCTTACCGGGCCGAAGCGAGTTGAGAGAAGGCGGTGCCGAACCACTGCTGCACGCCATGCATCGTCGCGGCAGAAGTGTCCAGGAACGGTTGCGGGTACACGCCGATGTAGATCAGCAGTACCGCAAGGCCGAGCACCATGATCAGTTCGCGAGCATCCATCCCTTGCAGGACGGTGTCGGACTTGGCCGGGCCGAAGTAGGCGCGGTGGATCATGATCAGCGAGTAGACCGAACCAAACACCAGGCCGGAGGTAGCAATCGCACTGATCCACGGTGTTTGCACGAAGGCACCCATCAGGATCAGGAACTCGCCGATGAAGTTACCGGTACCCGGCAAGCCCAGCGACGCGGCGGCAAAGAACAGGCTGATCGCCGGCAGGTAAGCGATGCGCGACCACACGCCACCCATTTCCCGCATGTCACGGGTGTGCAGGCGTTCGTACAGCTGGCCACTCAGGATAAAGAGTGCAGCGGCCGAGACACCGTGGGCCAACATCTGGATCACGGCGCCTTGCAATGCCAACTGGCTGCCGGAGTAGATGCCGATCAGTACGAAGCCCATGTGGGAAACGGACGAGAAGGCAATCAGACGCTTGATGTCGGTTTGTGCGAAGGCCAGGAACGCGCCGTAGAAGATCCCGATCAGACCCAGCGTCATGGCGATCGGCGCGAACTCGGCCGAGGCGTTCGGGAACAGCGGCAGGGCGAAACGCAGCAGGCCGTAGGCCGCAGTCTTCAACAGAATACCAGCCAAGTCCACGGAACCGGCAGTCGGCGCCTGTGCGTGGGCATCCGGCAGCCAGGAGTGGAACGGCACCACCGGCAGCTTCACCGCGAACGCGATGAAGAAGCCCAGCATCAGGATGTACTCGGTGGTCAGGGACATCTTGGTTTTCAACAGGTCGGCGTAGTTGAACGTAATCACGCCCGTGCTGTTGAAGTTGACCAGTACCAGCCCCAGGATCGCCACCAACATGATCAGGCCGGAAGCCTGAGTGAAGATGAAGAACTTGGTCGCCGCGTAGATCCGGGTTTTCTTGCCGTCCGAAGAACTGTGACCCCAGAGCGCGATGAGGAAGTACATCGGCACCAGCATCATTTCCCAGAAGAAGAAGAACATGAACAGGTCGAGGGCGAGGAACACGCCGACAACGCCGCCCAGGATCCACATCAGGTTCAGGTGGAAGAAGCCCACGTGACGCTGGATCTCTTTCCAGGAGCAGAGTACCGAAAGGATACCCAGCAGGCCGGTCAGCAGGATCATCAACAACGACAGGCCGTCGAGGGCCAAGTGCACGTTGATGCCGAAGCGCTGGATCCACACGTGCTTGAACTCAAGCGCGAAGGTTGGATCGGCACCCGGTGCCGGAGCAAATGAATAGTCGCCATGGGCCCACAGCCAGAGGCCGAGTGCGAGTTCCAGGGACATGGTCAGCAACGCAATCCAGCGGGGGAGGGTGGCGCCGAAGCGTTCACCCATCCAGCAGAGCAGGCCGCCGATAAAGGGGATCAGGATTAGCCAGGGCAGAATCATGACAGGCTCGTTTCCTTTCGCAAGTTCGCAAAGTTGGCAGTGCAATCAAACATAGTCAGGCCGCTACCACGACGATGGCGCCGATCACCAAAACGGCACCGGCCGCCATGGAGGCTGCATACCAACGCAATTGGCCCGTTTCGCTGCGACTCAGGGCGGTGTGACCGGCCTTGGCGGCACGCGGGATCAAACCGATGGTCTGGTCGAGCGGGTCTTTACGCAGTACGTGGCTGATGGCGAGGTAAGGCTTGACGAACAGTTTGTCATAGAGCCAATCGAAGCCCCAGGCAGCGAACCACCAGGCCGACAGGAAACGACCAATGCCACTGTTGGCAACGGCCGTCACGAAGCGACGTTTACCCAGGAACAGCAGGGCCGCCAGCAGGATACCTGCGATGGCGATGGCGCCCGAGGCGATTTCCAGGCTGTGCTTGGCAGCGCCGCCGGCATGGCCAGCGCTTTCCGGCAGTACACCGGCCAGGGGTGGCGTGATCAGTGCGCCGATGAAGGTCGACAGGATGATCAGTACCGACAAAGGCAACCAATGCGAAATGCCATGGCCTGCGTGTGCTTCGGTCTTGGCTTCACCGTGGAAGGTGATGAAGATCAGGCGGAAGGTGTACAGCGAGGTCATGAACGCACCCACCAGGCCTGCGTACAGCAGGTTCTGGTTACCGCTGGCAAAGGCTTCCCAGAGGATTTCGTCTTTCGAGTAGAAACCGGCGGTCACGAGCGGCAGGGCTGCGAGGGCAGCGCCACCGACGATGAAGCTGGCGTAGGCCAGTGGCAGTTTCTTCCACAGGCCGCCCATCTTGAAGATGTTCTGCTCGTGGTGGCAGGCAACAATCACCGCACCGGACGCAAGGAACAGCAGGGCCTTGAAGAAGGCGTGGGTCATCAGGTGGAAGATCGCCGCGTCCCAGGCACCAACGCCCAGGGCCAGGAACATGTAGCCGATCTGGCTCATGGTCGAGTAGGCGAGAATACGCTTGATGTCGGTTTGCACCAGCGCGGCAAAGCCGGCAAGTACCAGGGTCACGCCGCCCACTACGCCCACCAGGTGCAGGATATCCGGCGCCAGGGTGAACAGGCCGTGGGTACGCGCGATCAGGTACACACCCGCAGTCACCATGGTTGCCGCGTGAATCAGTGCGGAAACCGGGGTAGGACCGGCCATCGCGTCCGCCAGCCAGGTTTGCAGCGGCAGTTGCGCGGATTTACCGACAGCGCCGCCCAGCAGCATCAGTGTGGCCAGGGTGATCCAGAAGTCGCCGACCTGGAATTTCTGCGGTGCCAGCACCAGCAGTTCCTGGATGTTCAGCGTGCCCACCTGTTGGAACAGGATGAACAGGCCGATGGCCATGAACACGTCGCCGATGCGGGTAACGATAAAGGCCTTGAGTGCGGCGTTACCGTTGTTGCGGTTGCTGTAGTAGAAACCGATTAACAGGTACGAGCACAGGCCCACGCCTTCCCAACCGAAGTACAGGAACAACAGGTTATCGCCCAGTACCAGGAACAGCATGCTGGCGATAAACAGGTTGGTGTACGAGAAGAAGCGCGAGTATCCGGCTTCACCGCGCATGTACCAGGATGCGAACAGGTGGATCAGGAAGCCCACACCGACGACCACGCCGAGCATGGTGATCGACAGGCCGTCGACGTAGAGGGCGAAGTTTGGCTTGAAACCCTCCACAGACATCCACTGCCACAGCACCAGGGTGTAGTGGCCGCCTTCCGGCGGCGCCACGTTGAATTGCCAGATCACGTAGGCAGCAACGATGGCCGACAGGCCAATGGAACCCACACCAATTAAGGCAGACACATTTTCCGACAGGCGCCCGCGAGAGAACGACAGCAGCAGGAAACCGATCAGGGGGAATACGAAAGTCAGAAAGATCATGTTCATCCGCGCATCTCACTGGCAGCGTCGATATCAAGCGTGTGGAAGCGACGATACAGTTGCAGCAGGATCGCCAGGCCGATACTGGCCTCGGCGGCTGCCAGGCTGATCACCAGGATGAACATCACTTGTCCATCCGGCTGGCCCCAACGTGCGCCTGCCACGATGAACGCCAGTGCTGCGGCGTTCATCATGATTTCCAGGCTCATCAACACGAACAAAATGTTACGGCGAACCGTCAGGCCGACCAGGCCAAGGCAGAACAGGATGCCGGCGACCGCCAGACCATGCTCCAAAGGGATAGCAGGCATCGTCATTGCTCCTTGGCTTCGTTGCGGCCCAAGTGGAAGGCAGTGATGGCTGCGGCGAGCAGCAGCATCGACGCCAGTTCGACCACCAGCAGGTAAGGACCGAACAGGCTGATGCCCACGGCCTTGGCGTCTACGGTGGTGTGGCCGATGGCCTGGCCGCTCTGGTGAGCGAACAGCACATACAGCAGTTCAGCCAGCAGCAGCGCTGCGAGGATGACTGGGCCGAGCCAGATGCCAGGCTTGAGCCAGACGCGTTCCTGGGCGACCGAAGCCGGACCGAGGTTGAGCATCATCACCACAAACACGAACAGCACCATGATGGCGCCGGCGTAGGCGATCACTTCCAGCACACCGGCGAACGGCGCGCCGAGTGCGAAAAAGGTCATGGCCACGGCGATCAGCGAAATGATCAGGTAGAGCAGGGCGTGCACAGGATTGGTGTTGGTGATCACGCGAAGCGTGGACACCACTGCAATACCGGACGCGAAATAGAAAGCGAATTCCATCTTTCTTCCTTAAGGCAGCAAGCTCTTCACGTTGATCGGCTCGGCTTCGTTTTGCGCGGCGCCTTTCGGCTTACCAGCAACGGCCATACCTGCAACACGATAGAAGTTGTAATCAGGGTTTTTACCGGGACCAGAGATCAGCAGATCTTCTTTCTCGTACACCAGGTCCTGACGTTTGAACTCGGCCATCTCGAAATCCGGTGTCAGCTGGATTGCGGTGGTCGGGCAAGCTTCCTCGCAGAGGCCGCAGAAAATGCAGCGCGAGAAGTTGATGCGGAAGAAGTCCGGGTACCAGCGACCGTCTTCGGTTTCAGCTTTCTGCAGGGAGATGCAACCCACCGGGCAAGCCACGGCGCACAGGTTGCAGGCTACGCAACGCTCTTCGCCGTCGGGGTCGCGGGTCAGCACGATACGGCCGCGATAACGCGGCGGCAGGTACACCGCTTCTTCCGGGTATTGCAGGGTGTCGCGTTTGCGAAAGCCATGGCCGAAAACCATCACCAGGCTTCGCAACTGGGTACCGGTACCCTTAACGATGTCGCCAATATATTTGAACATGGGTCAAATCCTCACTGAACCGCGGCCGCTGGCGTGTTCAACAACACAACGGCAGCAGTCACCAGCAAATTGATCAGGGTCAGTGGCAGGCAGAAGCGCCAGCTGAAATCCATCACCTGGTCGTATCGTGGACGCGGAATGGAAGCGCGCAGCAGGATAAACAACATGATGAAAAACGCGGTCTTCAGGAAGAACCAGAAGAACGCCAACTGCGGCAGGATGCCAAACGGTCCGTGCCAGCCGCCGAAGAACAGCGTGACCAGCAGGGCCGAGATCAAGATGATGCCGATGTACTCGCCAACGAAGAACATGCCCCATTTCATGCCGGCGTATTCAATGTGGTAACCGTCAGCCAGTTCCTGTTCTGCTTCCGGCTGGTCGAACGGGTGACGGTGAGTCACGGCGACGCCAGCGATGAAGAAGGTACAGAAGCCAAAGAACTGCGGAATGATGAACCACAGGTTCTGCGCTTGGTACTCGACGATGTCGCGCATGTTGAACGAGCCGACCTGCACCACGATGCCCATCAGCGCGAGGCCCATGAACACTTCGTAGGACACGGTCTGGGCTGACGCCCGCAAGCTGCCCAGCAGGGCGAACTTGTTGTTACTCGACCAACCCGCGAACAGCACCGCGTAGACCGACAAGCCGGCCATGGCGAAGAAGAACAGCAAGCCGATGTTCAGATCCGCCACGCCCCAGGTCGGGGTGATCGGGATGACCGCAAAGGCGATCAGCAAGGCGCTCATGGCCACGACCGGTGCCAGGGTGAAGATCACCTTGTCGGCAAACGGCGGGGTCCAGTCTTCCTTGAAGAACATTTTCAGCATGTCGGCAGCGATCTGGAACATACCGAACGGGCCAACGCGGTTCGGACCGTAACGGTCCTGCCACCAGCCCAAGAGGCGACGTTCGACGAAGCTGAGCAGAGCGCCCGCGACGACCACGGCCAACAGGATCACGATGGCCTTGACCACCGAGATGATCACGTCAATCACTTCAGGCGTGAACCAAGTCATTGCGCTGCCTCCTGCAGACCGTCAACGGTTTTGCCAAAGATCGCCGCTGGAATACCGGCGATGCCTTTCGGCAGGGCAACCAGGCCAGCACCCAGCGCTTCGTTGATGCGCAGCGGCAGACGCAGGGTCTGGCCAGCCACGTTCAAGCTGAGCAGGGCACCCTCGTTGACGCCAAGGCGGTCGGCTTCGGACTTGGCCAGGGCCACGTAGGCTTCTGGAATGCGTTCTTGAACCGGCGCGGCCTTGGAAGAGTTCTCTTCGCTGCCGAACAGGTGGAAGAACGGCACAACCTGCCAGGTGCCCGGGGCCGGGTTGAACGGACGCGGGACGGACGCGAACCAGTTCAGCGAGTCACCGGTGCTTTCGATCAGGCGGGTGCCCGGGTCGCCAGCGCGGATGTGACCACCGACTTCGTCCTGGAACTTGTTCCAGGCCTGCGGCGAGTTCCAGCCCGGCGACCAGGCAAATGGCACCTGCTGACGTGGCTCGACCGAACCGGAGTAACCTTCCATCGAGAAGTTGAACGCGGTGTCCGGGTCCTGCGGCGTACGCGGTTCGTGCACGCTGATGTTGGCGCGCATGGCGGTACGACCGGAGTAACGCAGCGGCTCACGGGCGAGTTTCATGCCCTTGATGCGGAACGCGGCGGACGGAGCCGCATCGACGATACGTGCCAGCTGCGGCGCGCTTGCGGCGGTGGCAGCGGTGACGTGGTCGAGCTGGGTCCAGTCGATTGGCTGGTTCAGCAGGGTCGCGCGAAGGGCATGCAGCCAGCGCCAGCCTTCGTGAACCAGGATACTGGCGTCCATGTATTTCGGGTCGAACACTTGGAAGAAGCGCTGGGCGCGGCCTTCCTGACTGACCAGGGTACCGTCGCCTTCGGCGAAGGTAGCGGCTGGCAGCACCAGGTTGGCACGCTCGCTGGTGGCGGTCTTCTGGTGGTCGGCAACGATCAGTACTTTGGCAGCGTCCAGCGCGGCGTCGACCTTGGCCGAATCCGTGCGGGTGTACAGGTCGTTTTCCAGCACGACGATGGCGTCGGCGTTGCCGTCGATCACGGCGTGCAGTGCCGCGTCCAGGGACTCGCCACCGAGCATGGCCAGCCCGAGGCTGTTGGCTTCCGGTACGACCAGGCTGATGGAGCCGTTCTTGTCGCGCAGCTTCAAGGCTTTGGCGATGTTGGCAGCGGCTTCGATCAGCGCCTTGGAACCCAACGAGGTACCGGCAATGATCAATGGGCGTTTGGCGGCCAGCAGGGCGTCGGCGATACGCTGGGCCAGTTCAACGGCTTCAGTGTCCAGGCCTTCGACGGCAGGCGCGCTGGCGTCGAGGGCGTGGGCCACGGCGAAACCGATGCGAGCCAGGTCGTCCGGTGCTGCGTGTACGCACTCTTCGGCGATATCGTCGAGTTTGGTTTCAGCGATGCTTGCAATAAACAGCGGGTTCAGCGCGTGCTGGCCGATGTTTTTCACCGCAGCGTCGAGCCAAGGTTGTACGCGCATGGCGTCGGCCATGTCTTCGGCCTTGCCTTTGACCGACTGGCGCAGCGACAGGGCGATACGCGCGGCGGTCTGGGTCAGGTCTTCACCGAGAACGAAGATCGCGTCGTGGTCTTCGATGTCACGCATGTTCGGAACCGGCAACGGGCTGTCGTTCAGCACTTGCAAGACCAGGCGGATGTGCTCCAGTTCACTGGCTTCGATACCGCTGTAGAAGTGCTCAGCGCCGACCAGTTCGCGCAACGCGAAGTTGCTTTCGAGGCTGGCGCGTGGCGAACCGATACCGACGATGTTGCGGCCGCGCAGCAGTTCGGCGGCTTTATCAAGCGCGTCGTCCAGGCTCAGCTTGGCGCCGCCGGCCAGCAGTGGCTGGCGCGGGCGGTCTTCGCGGTTGACGTAGCCATAGCCGAAACGGCCACGGTCGCACAGGAAGTACTGGTTGACCGAACCGTTGAAGCGGTTTTCGATGCGACGCAGTTCGCCGTAGCGTTCGCCTGGCGAGATGTTGCAACCGCTGGAGCAGCCATGGCAGATGCTCGGCGAGAACTGCATGTCCCATTTACGGTTGTAGCGCTCGGAGTGGGTCTTGTCGGTGAACACACCGGTCGGGCAGACCTCGGTGAGGTTGCCGGAGAATTCGCTTTCGAGCACGCCGTCTTCAACGCGACCGAAGTACACGTTGTCGTGGGCGCCGAACACGCCGAGGTCGGTGCCGCCGGCGTAGTCTTTATAGAAACGCACGCAGCGATAGCAAGCGATGCAACGATTCATCTCGTGGGAAATGAATGGGCCCAGTTGCTGGTTCTGGTGGGTGCGCTTGGTGAAGCGATAACGGCGCTCGTTGTGGCCGGTCATCACCGTCATGTCTTGCAGGTGGCAGTGACCGCCTTCCTCACAGACCGGGCAGTCGTGGGGGTGGTTGGTCATCAGCCATTCAACGACACTGGCGCGGAACGCCTTGGATTCTTCATCGTCGATGGAGATCCAGGTGTTGTCGGTGGCTGGCGTCATGCACGACATGACGATACGACCACGGGTGTCGTTCTCGTCAGTGTATTGCTTGACCGCACACTGGCGACAGGCACCGACGCTACCAAGCGCGGGGTGCCAGCAGAAATACGGGATGTCGAGGCCTAGTGAGAGACATGCCTGTAACAGGTTGTCTGCCCCATCGACTTCGAGCGCTTTGCCGTCTACGTGGATAGTGGCCATGGTTCAAAGTTCTTCGTTGGCCCGTTGTCAGCGGGCGTGGCTAATGGAATCTTGTTATTCATGTGCATCTACACAGCCCTAAAGGCGTCAGCACATGAGAAAGCGAAGGGCACGGACCCTTCGCCTTTTAAAGCGTTACGCGCCGACTACGATCGGCCTTGCCAGAGGCGGGACGGCGGCGCTGGTAGGCGCGATGCCGGCTTCGAACTCCGAGCGGAAGTATTTGATTGCGCTGCCCAATGGCTCCACGGCGCCCGGTGCGTGAGCACAGAAGGTCTTGCCTGGACCAAGGAAGCCGACCAGGCCGAGCAGGGTTTCGATATCACCCTCGCGGCCTTCCCCATTTTCCAGCGCCATCAGCAGCTTCACGCTCCATGGCAGACCGTCGCGGCATGGCGTGCAGAAACCGCACGATTCACGCGCGAAGAACTGCTCCATGTTGCGCAGCAACGAAACCATGTTGACCGTGTTGTCGACCGCCATCGCCAGGCCGGTACCCATCCGGGTGCCCACCTTGCCGATGCCGCCGGCATACATTTGCGCGTCGAGGTGCTCAGGCAGCAGGAAACCGGTACCGGCGCCGCCTGGCTGCCAGGCTTTCAAGGTGTAGCCGTCGCGCATGCCGCCGGCATAATCCTCGAACAGCTCGCGTGCGGTCACGCCGAACGGCAGCTCCCACAGGCCAGGGTTCTTGACCTTGCCGGAGAACCCCATGAGCTTGGTGCCCATGTCTTCGCTGCCTTCGCGGGCCAACGATTTATACCAGTCGACGCCGTCGGCGATGATCGCCGGCACGTTGCACAGGGTTTCTACGTTATTCACGCAGGTCGGCTTGCCCCACACGCCCACGGCGGCAGGGAAGGGCGGCTTGGAGCGCGGGTTGGCGCGGCGGCCTTCGAGGGAGTTGATCAGTGCGGTTTCTTCACCGCAGATATAACGCCCGGCGCCGGTATGCACGAACAGTTCGAAGTCGAAACCCGAACCGAGGATGTTCTTGCCCAACAGGCCTGCGGCCTTGGCTTCCTGCACCGCACGGTTGAGGTGCTTGGCGGCGGTGGTGTATTCGCCACGCAGGAAGATGTAGCCACGGTAGGTTTTCAACGCGCGGGCGCTGATCAGCATGCCTTCAATCAGCAGATGGGGCAGTTGCTCCATCAGCATGCGGTCTTTCCAGGTGTTCGGCTCCATCTCATCCGCGTTGCACAGCAGGTAGCGGATGTTGATGGATTCGTCCTTGGGCATCAGGCCCCACTTAACACCCGTGGGGAAGCCTGCACCGCCGCGGCCTTTAAGGCCGGCGTCTTTCACGGTCTGGACGATATCGTCCTGGGCCATGTCGGCGAAGGCTTTGCGCGCAGCGGCGTAACCGTTCTTGGCCTGGTACTCGTCGAGCCACACCGGCTCGCCGTCGTCACGCAGGCGCCAGGTCAGCGGGTGAGTCTCGGCCGAACGCTTGATCAGGTTGGCCGGGCCGAAAGATGTCAGGGTCATGGGTAGCCCTCGAGCAATTGGGTCACGCCAGCAGGCTGTACGTCACCGAATGTGTCGTCGTCGATCATCAACGCCGGCGCCTTGTCGCAGTTGCCCAGGCAGCACACCGGCAGCAGCGTGAAGCGGCCGTCCGGGGTGGTTTGGCCGAGGCCGATGCCCAGCTTGTTCTGGATCTCGCTGACCACAGACTCGTGGCCGCCGATGTAGCAGACCATGCTGTCGCACACGCGAATGATGTGGCGACCCACCGGCTGGCGGAAGATCTGGCTGTAGAACGTCGCCACGCCTTCAACGTCGCTGGCGGGGATGCCGAGCATCTCGCCGATGGCGTAGAGAGCGCCGTCAGGCACCCAACCACGTTCCTTCTGGACGATCTTCAAGGCTTCGATCGACGCCGCGCGCGGGTCTTCGTAGTGATGCAGCTCGTGCTCGATGGCCGAGCGCTCGGTTTCACTCAGGGTGAAACGGTCTGTCTGGATAAGCGTGCTATTCATGCTTAGCGGTCCACGTCGGCCATAACGAAATCGATACTACCCAGGTACGCAATCAAGTCCGCGACCATCTCGCCTTTGATCACCGAAGGGATCTGCTGCAAGTGCGGGAAGCTTGGCGTACGAATCCGGGTGCGGTAGCTCATGGTGCCGCCATCGCTCGTCAGGTAGTAACTGTTGATACCCTTGGTCGCTTCAATCATCTGGAAGGATTCGTTGGCCGGCATTACCGGGCCCCACGAAACTTGCAGGAAGTGCGTGATCAGGGTTTCGATGTGCTGCAGCGTGCGCTCTTTCGGCGGCGGCGTGGTCAGCGGGTGATCCGCCTTGTACGGGCCGGCCGGCATGTTGCGCATGCACTGCTCGATGATCTTCAGGCTCTGGCGCATTTCTTCGACGCGCACGATGCAACGGTCGTAGGCATCACCGTTGGCCGCCAGCGGGACTTCGAATTCGAAGTTCTCGTAGCCGGAGTAGGGGCGCGCTTTACGCAGGTCGAAATCGCAGCCGGTCGAACGCAGGCCAGCACCGGTGACGCCCCATTCCAGGGCTTCTTTGGTGTTGTACTGGGCGACGCCGATGGTACGGCCTTTGAGGATGCTGTTGTCCAGCGCTGCCTTTTGGTACTCGTCCAGACGCTTGGGCATCCAGTCGATGAACTCCTTGACCAGGCGCTCCCAGCCGTTCGGCAGGTCGTGGGCCACACCGCCGATGCGGTACCAGGCCGGGTGCAGGCGGAAGCCAGTGATGGCTTCGATGACCTTGTAGGCGCGCTGACGGTCGGTGAAGGTAAAGAACACCGGGGTCATGGCGCCAACGTCCTGGATATAGGTACCCAGGAACAGCAGGTGGCTGGTGATCCGGAAGAACTCGGCCATCATGATGCGGATGGTGTCGACGCGGTCCGGAACCTTGATGCCGGCCAGCTTCTCGACAGAAAGCACGTACGGCAGGTTGTTCATCACGCCGCCGAGGTAGTCGATACGGTCGGTGTACGGGATGAAGCTGTGCCACGACTGACGTTCGGCCATCTTCTCTGCACCACGGTGGTGGTAGCCGATGTCCGGCACGCAGTCGACGATTTCTTCGCCGTCCAGTTGCAGGATGATACGGAAGGCACCGTGAGCCGAAGGGTGGTTCGGGCCCAGGTTGAGGAACATGTAGTCCTCGTTGGTGCCTGAACGCTTCATGCCCCAGTCTTCCGGACGGAAGCGTGCGGCCTCTTCTTCAAGCTGTTGCTTGGCGAGGTTGAGGCTGTACGGGTCGAATTCGGTGGCGCGGGCAGGGAAGTCCTTGCGCAGCGGGTGACCTTCCCAGGTGGGCGGCATCATGATGCGCGTCAGGTGCGGGTGGCCCGGGAAGTCGATACCGAACATGTCCCAGACTTCACGCTCGTACCAGCTGGCGTTCGGCCAGATGCCGGTCACGGTCGGTACGCTCAGGTCGCTTTCGGACAGCGCGACCTTGATCATCACGTCGCTGTTACGTTCGATCGACAGCAGGTGATAGAACACGGTGAAATCGGCGCCGCTCGGCAGGCCTTGACGCTTGGTGCGCAGACGCTCGTCCACGCCATGCAGGTCATAGAGCATGACGTACGGCTTGGGCAGGTTACGCAGGAAGGTCAGGACTTCGACGAGCTTGGCGCGCGCCACCCACAGCACCGGCATCCCAGTGCGTGTGGCCTGGGCGGTGAAGGCGTCAGGGCCAAAACGGTTATTGAGTTCGACGACCACATCCTGGTCGTCTGCCTTATAAGGCGGGATGTACAGAGCGCTGCCTGTAGTCATGGTTTTTTTATCGCTTTCGGTCAACGTAAAGAATGAAGCCAGGTTTTCGTTCTATAAAAGAAGCGGTGCTGGATCAGACTTCGTCGGGGCTGCGCAGGTTGGTGACTGCGATACGCTGTTCGCGGCGCTGTTCCTTTTGCGACGGCATCTCGGCGCGATACACGCCTTGATCGCCGACGACCCAGGAAAGCGGGCGACGCTCCTTGCCAATCGATTCCTGCAACAGCATCAAGCCTTGCAAGAACGCTTCAGGGCGGGGCGGGCAGCCAGGCACGTAGACGTCCACGGGCAGGAACTTGTCCACCCCTTGAACCACTGAGTAGATGTCGTACATGCCACCGGAGTTGGCGCACGAACCCATGGAAATAACCCACTTTGGTTCGAGCATTTGCTCGTAGAGACGCTGAATGATCGGCGCCATCTTGATAAAGCAGGTACCGGCGATAACCATGAAATCCGCCTGACGCGGCGATGCCCGGATAACTTCGGCGCCAAAGCGCGCGATATCGTGGGGCGCCGTGAAGGCGGTGGTCATTTCCACGTAGCAGCAGGACAGACCGAAGTTGTACGGCCACAGGGAGTTTTTACGCCCCCAGTTGACCGCGCCACTCAGCACGTCTTCCAGCTTGCCCATGTAGATGTTTTTGTGGACTTGATCTTCTAACGGATCGGAAACGGTTTCCCGTTCGCCGATAGGGTACTGATCGTTAGGAGCATCCGGGTCGATCCTGGTGAGATTGTATTGCATCGCCAAAGCCTCATTGTTTCAGCTTCGCTTGCCGCTTACGCCGAGCTTCCGGAGCCCAATCAAGGGCGCCCACTCGGAACAAGTAGACAAGGCCTGCCAACAGAATTGCTATGAAAACGAGGGCTTCGACGAATCCGGTCCAGCCGCTTTCGCGGACGGACACAGACCAGGCAAAGAGAAAAAGGGCTTCGATATCGAAGATCACGAAGAGCATCGCGACCAGATAGAATTTGGCTGATAGCCGCAAGCGGGCGCCACCTGTAGGCAGCATGCCGGACTCGAACGGTTCATTTTTGCTACGGCCCCAGGCTTTTGACCCGAGGAGGCTGGAGACGCCGAGCATGAAGGCGCAAAGGCCGACAACACCGAGGAGGAAAATGGCAAAGCCCCAGTTGTGGGCCATGAGTCCTGTCGCTTCGGTCATGCTAGAAATCCTTAACAGAGAGCAAAGGTCTCTGAGCTCGAAAAAGTAACGATGCAGTGACGATATGTCGCACTGCAATCAATCGCGGTGATTTTATGGCTAAACACCGGGCAAGTAAAATTCCGATAGCGAAATTATTCGAAGGAATAAGCACATAGTGCACCTTCGTGGGGCTGTAGCCCTTATGGGGCGGGCATTAGCAGGCATTTAATCAAATGTGTTTTGTTTAACCTGTAAAGAAGTTTTCATGGGTCAAATGATAATGAATATTGTTTGCGTGGGGTTTAAGCGAATGTTTCTCGTGTGGCGCGGGAGTTGTTGTTACTTGCTGGATGGGCACTTAGTTGCTGATGGGGATCTTTTAACCGATTTGATCGAGGCGAATACCGCTCTGGATCAATGTTTTGCACTAAGTCTTCAGGCTGGATGCATTCCCTTGTGGGAGCGAGCAAGCCCACACAGATTTTGACTTTTATCGTCAGGGGGATTTTAGTGGGCAAAAAAACGCCCCGAACCAGTCGGGGCGTGATTGTTGTGCGGCACTGCGTTTAGCTTTTGAACGGTTACGCAGTGGCCGTGTACTCGATACTTAGTGGAACTGCTCTTCTTCGGTCGAACCGGTCAGCGCGGTCACGGACGAGGTGCCGCCCTGGATCACGGTGGTCATGTCGTCGAAGTAGCCGGTGCCCACTTCCTGCTGGTGCGCCACAAAGGTGTAACCCTTGGCGGCGTCAGCGAATTCCTGCTCCTGCAGCTTCACGTAAGCGGTCATGTCGTTGCGGGCGTAGTCGTGCGCCAGGTTGAACATGCTGTGCCACATATTGTGAATGCCGGCCAGGGTGATGAACTGGTGCTTGTAGCCCATGGCGGACAGTTCGCGCTGGAACTTGGCAATGGTCGCGTCGTCCAGGTTTTTCTTCCAGTTGAAGGACGGCGAGCAGTTGTACGAAAGCAGTTGGTCCGGGTATTCCTTCTTGATCGCTTCGGCGAAACGACGGGCTTCGTCCAGGTCCGGCTTGGCGGTTTCGCACCAGATCAGGTCAGCGTACGGCGCGTAGGCCAGGCCGCGGGCGATTGCCTGGTCGAGACCAGCGCGAACCTTGTAGAAACCTTCCTGGGTACGTTCGCCGGTCACGAATGGCTTGTCGTACGGGTCGCAGTCGGAGGTCAGCAAGTCAGCGGCGTTGGCATCGGTACGCGCCAGGATGATGGTCGGTGTGCCGGCAACGTCAGCGGCCAGGCGAGCAGCGGTCAGCTTCTGTACGGCTTCCTGGGTTGGCACCAGTACCTTGCCGCCCATGTGGCCGCACTTCTTCACCGAAGCCAGCTGGTCTTCGAAGTGCACGCCGGCAGCGCCTGCCTCGATCATGCTCTTCATCAGCTCGTAGGCGTTCAGTACGCCGCCGAAACCGGCTTCAGCGTCAGCCACGATGGGTGCGAAGTAGTCGATGTAGCCTTCGTCGCCCGGACCTTTACCGGCTTTCCATTGGATCTGGTCGGCACGACGGAACGAGTTGTTGATGCGTTTGACCACGGTTGGAACCGAATCCACCGGGTACAGCGATTGGTCGGGGTACATGGATTCAGCGGAGTTGTTGTCCGCCGCCACTTGCCAGCCGGACAGGTAGATTGCCTGGATGCCGGCTTTGACCTGTTGGACTGCCTGGCCGCCAGTGAGGGCGCCCATACAGTTGACGAAATCTTTGTCGGGACGGAAGGAAGGCTTGGCACCTTGGGTGACCAGGTTCCACAGCTTCTCGGCGCCGAGTTTTGCAAAGGTGTGCTCAGGTTGAACCGAGCCACGCAGGCGGACGACGTCAGCAGCGGAATAAGCGCGGGTCACGCCTTTCCAGCGTGGGTTTTCAGCCCAGTCTTTCTCGAGGGCTGCAATTTGCTGTTCGCGTGTCAGTGCCATGGGAGTAAACCTCGTCGCGTCTTCGTGTGGTGGAAAAATCCATTTGCCAGCCCTGCATTCAATGCGTGGGCAGGGCTGCTCGCTGACCAGAAGCTTAGGCGGTCATGTCGGGTCTGGCGGGGAATGCGACGGGATGAACGATTGGCGAGAGGGGGGAGCAGGTAAAGGCAGACCAGGAACAGTCTTCAGGCGTCGTGGGCCCTTAGGTGTTCAGCAGCGTGTAGCCGGGTTACCTGGTTAGCTTCCGTCCCTCGGGACAACTTCGTTCCAGTCGCAACCTCGTCAAACACACCTTGTGGGCGGTACAGACACGAATCGGCTCAGGTGGGTAGCTTAGAGCAGCGATCCGAAGGCCCTTGCCAGGGCCCCTGATCAGCGGGAGCGAGGCCATCATGCCCATGCTTTTTTGGATCGTCAAATGTTTTGTAGTGATTTTTTTGCAGCACTACATCTTTAGTCTAATACGACTCATCAGTCAGTTTTTGGTGCTTCAGTTCAGGGTGTCGACCTTGACTCGCACTGTCAGGTCGTCGCGGCCCTGAGTAGAGTAGCTGCGGGTTGTAGAGGATTTGTCGGCCTGGGTCTGGCGATTGATGCCGGCCAGGGTAATCCACTCACCCAACTGCCCACTGACGGTTGTGTCGGTGCTTTGTACGTTCACTACATCGGGACGTTCCTGGCTCATGCGGTCACGGTTGGTACTGATTGCCAGGTGCACGGTTTCACCGGTGACGCTGGCTGTGACGTAGAAGCCCTGGGTGACGTTGCGGTACTGGGTCTGGTTTTGCGGGCGACCATAGCTGTCTTGCTGGGTGGTAGTGAGCGGTACGCTTTGACCCACCTGGATCAAGGCGGGTACACCTTCACTGGCCTGGATCTGCTGGATACCGCCGTCGCGGCTGGTCGTGCCGTAGCTGATGATGCGGGTCTGGCTGTCGCCGCTGTTCTGCTGATTGCTTTCGTTGGTGTCGACAGTGATCAGCAAACGCTTGGTCGGGGTGTCCAGTTGCGAGAGCAGGGCGCGCAAGTCCTGGATCTTGGCGGGGTCAGCGTTAACGATCAGTTGGTTGCCGTAGGCACTGACGGTGCCGTCCTTGCCAATGAAGTTCTGTGCCACAGGCAGCAGGTCGGCGCTGGTGCGGTTGCTCAGGTTGACGACTTCAGTGTCGGCCACAGCCGCGAAGCTGGTGGTCAGGAGAACGGCGGTGAGCAGGGTGCGTAGGGACATGTCCGTGATCTCTGCGAGTCATTTGGGCTTGAGTTTGCCAGTTTGTCGGCCTGGCGGGTCGCAAATTGAATTCTGGACGGCAAAATGCCCTGGCATGGCAGGGCATTTTTGGTGTTGCTGATATCGCTATCGCAGGCGACGCGGTTTCGGATCAGTCCCCGCGCACCATATCCACATGCGGAATCCCGACTTCAAGAAATTCATCACTGACAATCTTGAAACCCAACCGCTCATAGAACGGCGCAGCATAAACCTGTGCACTCAGAAACTGCTTGGTCTGGCCGCGTTTCTCGGCCTCGCCGATCACAGCTTCCATCAGCTTGTCGCCGACCTTCAGTCCGCGCCAGTCCTTGAGCACTGATACGCGACCAATCTCGCCGCTGGGCAGCAGGCGAGCAGTGCCGATAGGAAAGTCGCCTTCAAATGCTAGAAAGTGCATGGCGCCAGCGTCGTCAGCGTCCCACTCCAGCTCAGGTGGAACCGATTGTTCAGCGATAAACACCGCTTCACGAATGCGCCGAATCTCGTCGATATCCATTCGCCAGTCCGCGACACGTACGTGAATCTTATTCATCGGCAAATCCCAGGCTGCCTTGCTTGACCAATTCGCACAGCAGGTCGCGACCGTCTTCATCCGCCAGCCATGGGCCGAGGTTTTCAGCGTGCAAGGCGTCGGCGGCGCAGATCAGCTTCAACAATTCGCGCAGTTTGCCCGGCAAATAACGGCTTTGCCCGCTGGCGAACAGCAGCACGTCGTCGTCCACTTCCGACCAGGCCATACGCGCGCTCGGGTTGCGCACGAGGATCGCGCCGTCTTGCAGGCTGCTGATGAAGTCTTCTTCGCCCACTTCTTCGCCGGCCACCAGTTCCGGGTAGCGTGGCTCGGTCATGAACTGGCCGAACCAAGTCAGCAGCATGCGCTCGTCGCTCATGTGCTCGGCCAGCAGGCTCTTGAGGCGGTCGAGGGCGTCGCTCTGGATCTGGTGCGGGTCGCTGACGGGTTGGGCGTCGGCGTCGGTGTAACGCTCTTCGTCGGTCAGGTACTGGGCCAGGAAGTCGGTGAAGTGGGTCAGCACTTCAGCAGCGCTTGGCGCGCGGAAGCCGACCGAGTAGGTCATGCAGTCATCTTCGGCGATGCCGAAGTGCGCCAGGCGCGGCGGCAGGTAGAGCATGTCGCCCGGTTCCAGGACCCATTCGGCGCTTTCTTCAAATTCGGCGAGGATGCGCAGGTCAGCGTGTTGCAGCAGCGGGCTTTCGGAGCTGCACATCTGGCCGATCTTCCAGTTGCGCTTGCCCTGGGCTTGCAGCAGGAACACATCGTAGTTGTCGAAGTGCGGACCAACGCTACCACCCGGGGCAGCAAAGCTGATCATCACATCGTCGATGCGCCAGCTCGGCAGAAAGCGGAACTGCTCCAGCAGCTCGGCCACTTCCGGTACGAACTGGTCGACGGCCTGCACCAGCAGGGTCCACTCACGTTCGGGCAGGGTGCTGAAGGCGTCTTCAGCGAACGGGCCACGACGCAGTTCCCACGGACGCTCGCCGTGTTCGATCACCAGGCGCGATTCGACTTCTTCTTCCAGGGCCAGGCCGGCCAGTTCATCGGCGTCGATCGGGCTTTCGAAATCAGGGATGGCCTGACGGATCAGCAATGGTTTTTTCTGCCAGTAGTCCCGCAGGAATTCCCGTGCCGTGATGCCGCCCAGAAGTTGAAGAGGAATATCAGGATTCATTTGTAACCTATTGAAAAAATGCACTTTTCAGACTGAAATAAAAACGCCCGGCGCGGCCGGGCGTCTCAAGGGGCATGCGGTAATCAGATGCGCTTGGCTTGCTCTACAGCGTTGCCGATGTAGTTGGCCGGGGTCAGCAGTTTCAGCTCGGCCTTGGCCGCGGCTGGCATGTCCAGGCCGTCGATGAAAGTTTGCAGTGCTTCGGGGCTGATGCCCTTGCCGCGCGTCAACTCTTTCAGCTTCTCGTAAGGGTTTTCGATGTTGTAGCGGCGCATCACGGTCTGGATTGGCTCGGCCAGGACTTCCCAGCACGCGTCCAGGTCAGCGGCGATCTTCTGCGCGTTGAGCTCAAGCTTGCTGATGCCTTTGAGGCTGGCTTCGTAGGCGATCACGCTGTGAGCAAAGCCCACACCGAGGTTGCGCAGTACGGTGGAGTCCGTCAGGTCGCGCTGCCAGCGGGAGATCGGCAACTTGCTGGCCAGGTGCTGGAACAGCGCGTTGGCGATGCCGAGGTTGCCTTCGGAGTTTTCGAAGTCGATCGGGTTGACCTTGTGCGGCATGGTCGACGAACCGATTTCACCGGCAATCGTGCGTTGCTTGAAGTAGCCCAGGGAGATGTAGCCCCAGATATCGCGATCGAAGTCGATCAGGATGGTGTTGAAGCGCGCAATGGCGTCGAACAGCTCGGCAATGTAGTCGTGCGGTTCGATCTGCGTGGTGTACGGGTTGAAGCCCAGGCCTAGTTCGTCTTCGATGAAGGCGCGGGCGTTGGCTTCCCAGTCGATCTCAGGGTAGGCAGACAAGTGGGCGTTGTAGTTGCCTACGGCGCCGTTGATCTTGCCCAGCAGGGGCACGGCTGCGACCTGAGCGATCTGGCGCTCCAGGCGGTACACCACGTTGGCCAGTTCTTTGCCCAAGGTCGTTGGCGATGCCGGCTGGCCGTGGGTGCGCGACAGCATCGGCACATCGGCGAAACGGATAGCCAGTTCGCGGATGGCTTCAGCGGTCTGGCGCATCAGCGGCAGCATGACGTCATCACGGCCTTCGCGCAGCATCAGGGCGTGGGACAGGTTGTTGATGTCCTCGCTGGTGCAGGCAAAGTGGATGAACTCGCTGACCTGGGCCAATTCCGGCAGCTTCGCCGCTTGCTCTTTCAGCAAGTATTCGATGGCTTTGACGTCGTGGTTGGTGGTGCGCTCGATCTCTTTCACACGCTCGGCGTGCTCCAGGGAGAAGTTTTCCGCCAGGGTGTTGAGCACAGCGTTGGCTTCGGCGGAAAACGCCGGCACTTCGCTGATGGCAGGGTGAGCGGCCAGGCGCTGGAGCCAGCGCACTTCAACCAGTACGCGAGCACGGATCAGACCGTATTCGCTGAAAATAGGGCGCAGGGCCTGGGTTTTGCCGGCGTAGCGGCCGTCAACAGGGGAAACCGCAGTGAGCGAAGAAAGCTGCATGGGGTGTTCTCGGACAGTCGGGCAACGAAATGGGGCGCGTATCATACATGAAAAAATCCGCCGGTCCGTTGCCAACTGACCGGCGTATTACGCGTAACGGCTTGAAAATGGCCTGCTGGTGCGACTTATTCGTTGCGCATCAACGGGTAAAGCTCTTTGAGCAATTTGCGACGACTGATCACCAACTGCCAACGATGACCGCCCAGCTGGCGCCACAACCGCGCCGAGCGAATACCGGCCAGGAGCAGGGCGCGGATTTTCGAGGCGTTGTTCGGTTGTTGCAGGTTGCGCATGTCGCCGTGCACCTGGATTCGCTGGCGCAAGGTGCTCAAGGTGTCCTGGTACAGCGCGCCGCAGGCCGCGACCACGTTTTCGTGGGCTGGGCCGAAGTGTTCCACCTGGGACTGAATCTGTGGCAGGCGCTTGCCGATGACCTCGAGCATGTCTTCACGCTTGGCCAGTTGACGCTCAAGGCCGAGCATCGACAGGGCGTAGCGCAATGGCTCGCGCTGCAAGGTGCTGGGGTCGCGCTCCAGGGCGCCGATCAGGGCGCGGTAACCTTCACGCAGCGCGATATCGTCACCCCCGTAGACTTCCAGGGTGTCCTTGGGGTCGCGGATCAACAAGCTGCCGAGCATGCAGGTCAGGCCTGCCTCGGTGACTTGGCCAGTCTTGGCGATCTTGTCCACCAGTACTGCGGCGAGGAAAACCCCGCCGAGTGCCGTCAATTGCTCCTGGGTCGGGCTCATGCCGGGTTGCTCCAGGCTTGCGCGACTTCAATCACGCCGCCGCCCAGACAGATTTCGCCGTCATAGAACACCACGGACTGGCCAGGGGTGACCGCGCGTTGCGGGTCATCAAAGGTTGCGCGGTAGCCAGTAGCGGTTTTTTCCAGGGTGCATGGTTGGTCGCTTTGGCGATAGCGCACTTTGGCGGTCAAGCGGCGCGGGGTGCTCAGGTCGATCGGGTTGACCCAATAGATTTCAGAGGCGAGCAGGGCGCCGGAGAACAGCAATGGATGTTCGTTGCCCTGGCCAACAATCAGCACGTTGTGTTCCAGGTCTTTGACCAGCACGTACCACGGCTCCTCACTGGCGTCTTTCAAGCCGCCAATGCCCAGGCCCTGGCGCTGGCCGATGGTGTGGTACATCAGGCCATGGTGACGGCCGATGACGTCGCCTTCGGTGGTTTTGATTTCGCCCGGTTGCGCCGGCAGGTATTGCTTGAGGAAGTCGCTGAAGCGGCGCTCGCCGATAAAGCAGATCCCGGTCGAATCCTTCTTTTTGGCGGTGGCCAGGCCGTGTTTCTCGGCGATCCTGCGCACTTCGGGCTTTTCCAGTTCGCCCACGGGGAACAGGGTCTTGGCGATCTGTTCACCGCCGACGGCGTGCAGGAAGTAGCTCTGGTCCTTGTTTGGGTCCAGGCCCTTGAGCAGTTGGGTGCGCCCCTCGATGTCGCGGCGGCGCACGTAGTGACCCGTGGCGATCAGATCGGCGCCGAGCATCATCGCGTAGTCGAGGAACGCCTTGAACTTGATTTCACGGTTACACAGGATGTCCGGGTTCGGCGTGCGGCCGGCCTTGTATTCGGCCAGGAAGTGCTCGAACACGTTGTCCCAGTACTCGGCGGCAAAGTTGGCGGTGTGCAGCTTGATGCCGATCTTGTCACACACGGCCTGGGCATCCGCCAGGTCGTCCATGGCGGTGCAATATTCCGTTCCATCGTCTTCTTCCCAGTTCTTCATGAACAGGCCTTCCACCTCATAACCCTGCTCCATGAGCAGAACGGCGGAAACGGAAGAATCCACGCCGCCGGACATGCCGACGATGACGCGCTTCTTTTGGGTGTCAGAAGGGGCTGGATCACGCATAGGTTTCAACGGGTGTCTTGAAAAAGGACGCGATTCTATCAGGCCCGAGCCTTCAAGGCTAAAGAGAAGGGCGGATCAATTCGAGACTGTGCCGCTGGCCGGCCAGATAATCGTCGATACAGCGGATGATCAGCTCACTGCGCCAGCTGTCGCGCAGGTCCATCAATTCGTCGCGGGTCAGCCAGCGGGCGCGGATGATGCCTTCGTCGAGTTGATAGCCCGGGTGGTGTTTCAGGGCTTTGGCGGTAAAGCACACACGCTGGTAAGTCACACCATTGCTGGGGGCGGTGTACAGGTAGATGCCGACGATGCCGGTGGCTTCGACGTCCCAGCCGGTTTCTTCAAGGGTTTCGCGCACGGCGGCTTCGGTCAGGGTTTCATGCGGGTCGAGGTGGCCGGCGGGCTGGTTGAGTACGGCGCGGCCGCCCTTGAGCTCTTCGACCATCAGGAAGCGGCCGTTGTCTTCGACAAGGGTGGCGACGGTGATGTGGGGTTGCCAGGTCATTCAAAACCTCGATTCATGGCGCGGTGCGGTCTTTAGTCAGGATTGCAGTCAGTGTGAGCCTGCTCGCAAATGCAATGGGTCAGATAGGCATCGGGCAACTGGCACTCCGCATTCGCGAGCAAGCCCACTCTCACATTTTGATCCGGTTTCTTCAGCAAAGCCGCAGAGTCCAGGAACAGAAACCCCGGCACAAGGCCGGGGCTTCTTTGCATCCTTACAACCTTACTTCAACTTGGCAATTGCTGCATTGAACGTGTTGCTCGGACGCATGGCCTTGCTGGTCAGCTCAGGGCTTGGCGCGTAGTAGCCGCCGATGTCCACTGGCTTGCCCTGTACGGCGTTCAGTTCGGCAACGATGGTTGCTTCGTTCGCGGTCAGGGTTTTTGCCAATTCGCCAAACTGCGCTTGCAGTGCAGTGTCTTCGGTCTGAGCGGCCAGGGCTTGAGCCCAGTACAGCGCCAGGTAGAAGTGGCTGCCGCGGTTGTCGATGTTGCCGACTTTGCGCGATGGCGACTTGTTGTTGTCGAGGAACTGGCCGGTGGCCTGGTCCAGGGTCTTGGACAGTACCAGGGCTTTCGGGTTGTTGTACGTCACACCCAAATGCTCAAGGGAGGCGGCCAGGGCCAGGAACTCGCCCAGGGAGTCCCAGCGCAGGAAGTTCTCTTCGACCAGTTGCTGAACGTGTTTCGGGGCCGAACCGCCAGCGCCGGTTTCGAACAGGCCGCCGCCGTTCATCAGCGGCACGATGGACAGCATCTTGGCGCTGGTGCCCAGCTCCATGATCGGGAACAGGTCGGTCAGGTAGTCACGCAGCACGTTACCCGTCACCGAGATGGTGTCCAGGCCCTTGCGGGTGCGCTCCAGGGTGAACTTCATCGCGTCGACGGGCGACATGATGCGGATGTCCAGGCCTTCGGTGTTGTGGTCTTTCAGGTAAGCCTGAACTTTCTCGACCACGACGCCATCGTGTGCACGCTGTGGGTCCAGCCAGAAAATGGCCGGGGTGTTGCTGGCGCGGGCACGGTTGACGGCCAGTTTGACCCAGTCCTGGATCGGCGCGTCTTGGGTCTGGCACATGCGGAAGATGTCGCCAGCCTCGACTTTCTGTTCCATCAACAGGCTGCCCTTGCCGTCGGTGACGCGGACTACGCCGTCAGCTTTGATCTGGAACGTCTTGTCGTGGGAACCGTACTCTTCGGCTTTCTTCGCCATCAGGCCAACGTTTGGCACGCTGCCCATGGTGGTTGGGTCGAACGCGCCATTGGCCTTGCAGTCTTCGATGACGGCTTGGTAAATGGTGGCGTAGCAGCGATCCGGGATCACAGCCTTGGTGTCGTGCAACTGGCCGTCGGTGCCCCACATTTTGCCGGAGTCACGGATCATGGCAGGCATCGAGGCGTCGACGATGACGTCGCTCGGCACGTGCAGGTTGGTGATGCCTTTGTCGGAGTTGACCATCGCCAGGGCAGGGCGAGCGGCATAGACCGCCTGGATGTCAGCTTCGATCTGCGCTTGCTGGTCAGCCGGCAAGGCCTTGATGCGTGCGTACAGGTCGCCGATGCCGTTGTTCAAGTTGAAGCCGATCTGCTCCAGCACGGTCGCGTGCTTGGCCAGGGCGTCTTTATAGAACTCGGCAACGATCTGGCCGAACATGATCGGGTCGGAGACCTTCATCATGGTGGCTTTCAGGTGAACCGACAGCAGTACGCCTTGTTTCTTGGCGTCTTCGATTTCAGCGGCGATGAAGCTGCGCAGGGCTTTCTTGCTCAGTACGGCGGTGTCGATGATTTCGCCAGCCTGTACCGAGGTTTTTTCCTTCAGGACGGTCGCAGTGCCGTCTTGAGCGATCAGCTCGATTTTGACGGCATCAGCACCTTCGATCTGTACGGCTTTTTCGCTGCCGTAGAAGTCGCCACTGTTCATGTGAGCAATGTGCGACTTGGAGTCGGCAGCCCAGGCGCCCATTTTGTGCGGGTGCTTGCGTGCGTAGTTCTTGACCGACAGCGGTGCGCGGCGGTCGGAGTTGCCTTCGCGCAGTACCGGGTTCACGGCGCTGCCCTTGACCTTGTCGTAACGTGCACGGGTTTCTTTTTCCGCGTCGGTGGTTACGGTTTCCGGGTAGTCCGGCAGGGCGTAGCCCTGGGCCTGCAGTTCCTTGATCGCGGCTTGCAGCTGCGGGGTCGAGGCGCTGATGTTAGGCAGTTTGATGATGTTGGCTTCAGGCGTAACGGCCAGGTCGCCCAGTTCGGCGAGGTGGTCCGCGATAGCCTTGGCGCCCAGTTGCTCGGGGAAGCTTGCGAGGATGCGCGCGGCGAGAGAGATGTCGCGGGTTTCCACGGCAATATCAGCGGAAGCGGTGAAGGCCTCTACGATAGGCAGCAGTGAATAGGTGGCGAGGGCCGGGGCTTCGTCGGTGAAGGTATAGATGATCTTCGAGCGGGTGGGCATATTCGGATTAACTCTCTTCTTTGCTGAAAGCGTGCGCAGAAACTCGAGATGCGCCGGGTGGAGCGCGTTCGTTCAAAGTCATCCATGAGCGAAATGTCGAGGTTTCTTCGCGGTGATGTTGGGTTGCATCAGTCGAGCGTCAAGCGGGTGGACTATTGTAATAGTCCTGCTTTGCGAGCCGAGGGCATCTGTTCTAGAGCGGTCGGCTGTCGTGACTCTTTGGTCAGCGGCGGCATTATACATAGGTCGCTATGCTTACGCCGAGCCTTCATACAAAAGGTGTGTCGTCCATTGGTCTAAAGGTCGCAGGTACCACGTTGCACCTAAAGTCGTACGTTGTGCTCAAGATTGGCGCTTTTACCTTTGCTTTCAAGCTTGTAGGCGACTAAATGTGCTGTTTTCGATGCAAATGAGCCTGGCGTGAGGTTTCAGTCGTCATTTATCTGGAGTAGGCTCGAACGCAGCCAGATGTTTAATCCATAGATGGAGTTCAGCATGGGATACCAGAAGATTCAGGTTCCGGCAGTCGGCGACAAAATCACCGTCAATGCAGACCATTCTCTCAATGTTCCTGACCAACCGATCATCCCTTATATCGAAGGTGACGGTATCGGCGTCGACATCAGTCCGGTGATGATCAAGGTGGTCGACGCAGCTGTTGAAAAGGCTTACGGCGGCAAGCGCAAGATCTCGTGGATGGAGGTTTACGCTGGCGAGAAAGCCACCCAGGTCTACGACCAAGACACCTGGCTGCCCCAGGAAACCCTGGATGCGGTCAAGGATTACGTGGTGTCCATCAAGGGCCCACTGACCACGCCGGTCGGTGGCGGCATCCGTTCGTTGAACGTGGCCCTGCGCCAGCAACTCGACCTTTACGTGTGTTTGCGTCCGGTGCGCTGGTTCGAAGGTGTGCCCAGCCCAGTCAAAAAGCCTGGCGATGTGGACATGACCATCTTCCGCGAGAACTCCGAAGATATTTACGCCGGGATCGAGTGGAAGGCCGGTTCGCCCGAGGCGATCAAGGTGATCAAGTTCCTGAAGGAAGAAATGGGTGTGACCAAGATCCGTTTCGATCAGGATTGCGGGATTGGCGTGAAGCCGGTCTCCAAGGAAGGCACTGAGCGTCTGGCGCGCAAAGCTCTCCAGTACGTAGTGGACAACGATCGCGACTCGCTGACTATCGTGCACAAAGGCAACATCATGAAGTTTACTGAAGGCGCCTTTAAGGAGTGGGCCTACGGTATTGCTGAAAAAGAATTCGGCGCAACGCTGCTCGATGGCGGCCCTTGGATGCAGTTCAAGAACCCGAAGACTGGCAAGAATGTAGTCGTCAAGGATGCCATTGCGGACGCCATGCTCCAGCAGATCCTGTTGCGTCCGGCTGAGTACGACGTGATTGCGACTCTCAACCTCAACGGTGACTATCTGTCCGATGCTTTGGCGGCAGAAGTGGGCGGAATCGGTATTGCGCCGGGCGCGAACCTGTCCGACACCGTGGCGATGTTCGAGGCTACCCATGGTACTGCGCCGAAATACGCGGGCAAGGACCAGGTCAACCCGGGTTCGCTGATTCTGTCGGCGGAAATGATGTTGCGCCACATGGGCTGGATCGAGGCGGCGGACTTGATCATCAAGGGCACCAATGGTGCCATTTCGGCCAAGACAGTGACTTATGACTTCCATCGCTTGATGGAGGGCGCCAAGTTGCTGTCTTCGTCGGCCTTCGGCGATGCGTTGATTTCGCATATGTAAAGGAAGGGCACAAAAAAACCGGTCACCTCATTGGGTTGAGTTGACCGGTTTTTTCATTGCAATATTCGCACTCAGGGGCTTTTAGGTCGTTAACGTTTTTTGGCTGGGAGCGTTTGATGTGGCTGGTTTTTCAGGCGCATCAACCTTAGCGGCAGAGATTCCCACGGCGTGCAGCCCTTTTGGTCCTTGAATGATCTCGAAGCTTACCGCTTGGCCCGCTTTCAGGGTCTTGTACCCGTCCATTTCGATCGCTGAGTAGTGCGCGAAAAGGTCATCATCCTTGCCGTCTTCAATAATGAAGCCGTACCCCTTGGCATTATTGAACCACTTGACCTTGCCCTTTTTCTTTCCATTGATCTTGACGCCAGACATACCCATATCCCTCTGCACCAGACTCCATCACTGGAGTATCATCCAGTTTATCCGTCCTAACCCGAATAAATAAGGTTGACTGCGCGGACCTTTTTTACCCACTGTGGGTTCTATTGGTTGTAACACCGATTTGCCGATAGTCAAGGCGACCAGTCGGTCAGAGTTGAAATTCTGACAGGTCGCCCCCACCACTGTATTTGAACCACTGACGAACCTTTCTTTCCATGCATGCAAACAGCCAGATTCGACTAACATTCAATCAGGATCGACCGGATCATGAACATGATGACGACGGTTCTGCAGGCATTGCTGTTCAGGAGGCCAAGCCTGCTTTACAGGCGCCGCCGATGTACAAGGTGGTTTTGTTCAATGATGACTACACACCGATGGATTTCGTCGTCGAAGTGCTCGAGGTGTTTTTTAACCTGAACCGCGAGTTGGCCACCAAGGTAATGCTGGCCGTTCATACAGAAGGACGGGCAGTATGTGGAGTGTTTACCCGCGACATCGCCGAGACAAAGGCCATGCAGGTCAACCAGTACGCCAGGGAAAGCCAGCATCCGCTACTCTGTGAAATCGAGAAGGACGGTTAACGCCGACCACTTGGGTATGAGGTGAAGCTATGTTAAACCGCGAGCTCGAAGTCACCCTCAATCTTGCCTTCAAGGAGGCCCGTTCGAAGCGTCATGAATTCATGACCGTCGAACACCTGCTGCTGGCACTTTTGGATAACGAAGCTGCCGCCACCGTTCTGCGTGCGTGCGGCGCTAACCTCGACAAACTCAAGCATGACCTGCAGGAGTTTATCGACTCCACGACGCCACTTATTCCCGTCCACGATGAAGACCGTGAAACCCAGCCAACCCTGGGCTTCCAGCGGGTGCTTCAACGTGCTGTTTTCCACGTGCAGAGCTCCGGTAAGCGTGAAGTCACAGGCGCCAACGTGCTGGTGGCGATTTTCAGCGAGCAGGAAAGCCAGGCAGTGTTCCTGCTGAAACAGCAGAGCGTTGCCCGTATTGATGTCGTCAACTACATCGCCCACGGTATCTCCAAGGTGCCTGGGCACGGCGATCATTCCGAGGGTGAGCAGGAGATGCAGGACGAAGAGGGTGGTGAGTCTTCTTCTTCGGGCAATCCACTGGATGCCTATGCCAGCAACCTCAATGAACTGGCGCGCCAGGGGCGGATCGATCCGCTGGTGGGGCGAGAGCTGGAAGTTGAGCGCGTGGCGCAGATCCTCGCGCGTCGTCGCAAGAACAACCCGTTGCTGGTGGGTGAGGCGGGCGTGGGTAAAACCGCGATCGCCGAAGGCCTGGCCAAGCGCATCGTGGATAACCAGGTGCCAGACCTGCTGGCCAACAGCGTCGTCTACTCCCTTGATCTCGGCGCTTTGCTCGCCGGGACCAAGTACCGGGGCGATTTCGAGAAGCGCTTCAAGGCGTTGCTCGGCGAGCTGAAAAAACGCCCGCAGGCGATTCTGTTCATCGACGAAATCCACACGATCATTGGTGCCGGTGCCGCCTCCGGTGGGGTGATGGATGCCTCCAACCTGCTCAAGCCGTTGTTATCCTCGGGTGATATCCGTTGCATCGGCTCGACCACGTTCCAGGAATTTCGCGGCATCTTCGAGAAAGACCGTGCCCTGGCGCGTCGCTTTCAGAAAGTCGATGTGTCCGAGCCTTCGGTCGAAGACACCATCGGCATCCTGCGCGGGCTCAAGGGGCGCTTCGAAGCGCACCATGGCATCGAGTACACCGATGAGGCCCTGCGTGCGGCGGCTGAGCTGGCGTCGCGCTACATCAATGACCGGCACATGCCGGACAAGGCGATCGACGTGATTGACGAGGCGGGGGCTTACCAGCGCCTGCAGCCGGTCGAGAAGCGTGTGAAACGCATCGACGTGCCTCAAGTCGAGGACATCGTGGCGAAGATCGCGCGGATTCCACCTAAACACGTCAACAGTTCCGATAAGGAGCTGCTGCGCAACCTGGAGCGCGACCTCAAGCTCACCGTTTTTGGCCAGGATGCGGCCATCGATGCGCTGTCCACCGCGATCAAGCTATCGCGTGCTGGCCTCAAGTCGCCGGACAAGCCTGTCGGTTCGTTCCTGTTCGCAGGCCCGACCGGCGTCGGCAAGACCGAAGCGGCGCGGCAGTTGGCCAAGGCCATGGGCATCGAGCTGGTGCGCTTCGACATGTCCGAATACATGGAGCGGCACACCGTGTCGCGTCTGATCGGCGCGCCTCCGGGCTATGTCGGTTTCGACCAGGGCGGCCTGTTGACCGAGGCGATCACCAAGCAGCCGCATTGCGTGTTGCTGCTCGATGAAATCGAGAAGGCCCACCCGGAAGTCTTCAACCTGCTGCTGCAGGTGATGGACCACGGGACCCTGACCGACAACAACGGGCGCAAAGCGGACTTCCGCAACGTGATCGTGATCATGACCACCAACGCCGGTGCCGAAACGGCCGCGCGGGCTTCGATTGGCTTCAGTCATCAAGATCACTCTTCTGATGCCATGGAAGTGATCAAGAAAAGCTTTACGCCGGAGTTCCGCAACCGCCTGGATACTATTATCCAGTTTGGTCGCCTCAGCCATGAGGTCATCAAAAGTGTGGTGGACAAGTTCCTCACCGAGCTCCAGGCGCAGTTGGAAGACAAGCGCGTGCAACTGGAAGTCTCGGAAGCGGCGCGCAGCTGGATCGCCGAAGGCGGATACGATGCGGCAATGGGCGCACGCCCGATGGCGCGTCTGATCCAGGACAAGATCAAGCGGCCGCTGGCCGAAGAGATCCTGTTTGGCGAGCTTTCCGACCATGGTGGCGTGGTGCACATCGACCTGAAGGACGGCGAGCTGGCCTTCGAGTTCGAAACCACGGCTGAAATGGCCTGATAGCTGACCGCAACAAAGCAAAAGGCGCCGAAAGGCGCCTTTTTGCTGTCTTGAAAACGAAGGAGATTAAATGTGGGAGGCCCCACTACATCTTCGACGTAGCGCTGTCGCGCATCAAACTGGTTCATCGTAAGGTTATAGAACGCGTGCGGGGCAAAGGCCGTAGCCAGCACTGGTGTGTCAGCACCCGAGTGG
>NZ_CAXAPA010000015.1:0-175955 GCF_963970835.1 Pseudomonas sp. EA_15y_Pfl1_P101
TCTCATGATCCGTCCACACCACCGAGTCACCGGAAACAGCAAGCCGATGCGCCAGCGAATGACTCCAGCCAAACCCCAGCCCGCAATCCACTTCCACCGCACTGGTGCGGTACAACCGAGTCCACTCGAACGGCAAAATCCCGTCCAGTGCGCCATCGGTCAGTGTCAGCAGTTCCTCGCCAGTGACCATCGACACCGGGCAGCCATTGGTTGCGGTCTTATCCGAAGAAGCCGTCGCATCCCCCGCCGGATTTTTCGAACCAGCAGGCACGTCATCTACATGCTCTGTCTGCTTCAATACCGCGTTTTGCTGGGCCTTCCAGCGCATCTGCATCGTGCCTTGCTTCAGCCCGCCAACCACCCCGCGAACGGCCACCGCCTTGTAGCGATCCATGGCCTGCATAAACTTCTTCAGAGTCGCCAGAAGTCCCCTGACAAAGCTCACCGCCGCCTCGAGGATCTGCGCGCCATACTTGACCAACCGCAAGCTCAAATACGCCACGCCCGCAGCTGGCAATGCGATGGTCAACACCACGCCAATTACCAGATCAACCAGCAACGACACCACGAACCCTGCCGCCACCTCGGCCATTTCACCGGGCGGTAACGCGTCCAGCCAGATCATCGCCGTGCGCACCAACAGGAACAGCGCCGCCTCATCACTGGCCAGCAACATCGCCTGCTCCATGACCTTGGGGGCGTCGGTGGCGATTTGTGCCAACTTGTCGGCCTGATCACCCAGTTGCCCGACGAACTTCAGCGGGTCCTCAAGAATTGCCTGCACCAGCTTGATGCTGTCCCACACATCACGGATCGCCGCCCAACTGCCCGCCAATAGGCCGCTGCCAATCGCGCTGGCAGTAGATCGCTCCCAATGCGGCTTAAACCCAGCCCACTGCGACCGCTGCGAACCCTCGACCCGCAACACCCGATCCATCCCCAGCAACGACGGCATGTCCAACCCGTGGCTCACCGAATCCAGCGCACGCGAATACCAGGCGCCCATCTGCTGGCGATAAATCTCCACGCTCTGATGAAAGCCATCGAGCTCAAATTCGATAAGGCTGATGTGGGAAGCGTGGGTCATCCGTGACGGCTCGACAAAGGGCAAGGCGTCGGAGCATGCCGGAGCAAAAAGCGGCTGGATGAACGGTTGAGAAATTCAGAAAAGGCCCACTACAAAGGGGAAAAAACCGCGCAATACCAACCCCAAGAGCTACACAAAAAAGCGATAAAACTGATTGCAGCAACCACTCTCAAATAAAAATCGCTCTCATCCTTGCCCGATTCCCCGACATGGCCGTCATGGTTAATAGAACCTCCATTACGCAGGATTTCCCATGTCGCGCCTTGCTCGTCCCTTGCATCCACTGACCCTGTCAGTGGCGATGGCTTTTGCCGCCGTGCCGTTGCTGACTGCCCAAACCGTCTTCGCCGAAGAAAGCAGCAGCGCCGTGCGCGGTTTCTCGATTCCTGCCGGTGACCTGAGCCAGGCGCTCAATAGCCTGGCCGAGCAGGCGGGCCTGGTGTTGGCCTTCGATGCGAGCTTGACCCGGGGCAAACGCAGCAAGGGGTTGAGCGGGCAATACGACACCGAAGTTGCGCTGAACCAACTGCTCGCTGGCAGCGGCCTGCAGGCGATGAAACTCTCCGCCGATCGCTACCGCCTGGAAGCTATCCCGGATAACGGCGCGGCCATGGAGCTGCAGGCCACCACCATCAGCGGTGCGTACCAAGCCGAAAGCCCGACCGGTCCGGTGTCGGGTTATGTGGCCACGCGCAGTTTGTCGGGCACCAAGACGGATACCGCGTTGATCGAAACCCCGCAGTCGATCTCCATCGTCACCAAAGACCAGATGCGTGCGCAAAACGCCGAGAGCCTTAACCAGATCCTGCGCTACAGCGCCGCTGTTATCCCGGAAACCCGTGGCGCTACCGCGTCGCGTCTCGATCAGTTGACCATTCGCGGTTTCGCCCCGGCCACTTACCTCGATGGCTTGCGCATGCCTTCGAGCCGTGACGCCTTGCCGCAAAAGGACGCGTTTGACCTGGAACGCGTCGAAGTGCTGCGCGGCCCAGCGTCGGTGTTATATGGGCAGGGCACGCCGAGCGGGGTGATCAACATGGTCAGCAAGCGCCCGTTAGACGCGCCGTTTCATGAAGTGGGTGTGGAATACGGCACCTTCAACAAGAAGCGCACCACTTTTGACTTGAGCGGCCCGCTGGATGATCAGGGTGTGTATTCGTACCGCGTGGCCGGGCTTTTCGACGATGCCGATGGCCAGGTGGAACACACCGAGACGCGCCGTCAGTCATTGTCCAGCGCCTTTACCTGGCGCCCGGATGACGCCACGTCGTTGACCCTGCTCGGGCATTTCCAGAAGGACCCCAAAGGTGCGTCTTACGGCTCGGTGCCGGCCTGGGGCTCGGTGCTGCACAGCCCGATCGGGCGCAGCATCGATGTGGATCTCTACGATGGCGAAAAGAAGTTCGAGAAAAGCGACCGCGAGTATTACTCGATCGGCTGGGCGTTCGAGCATCATGTCGATGACGTGTGGACCGTGCGCCAGAATGCCCGATACCTGCGCACCGAAGGCCAATACCGCAGCCTTTACAGCAATATCCTGTTATCGGATTACCGCACCATCCAGCGTTCGACCATTGCCAGTGATGTCGATATGGATGCCTACACCCTCGACAACCAGTTGCAGGCCAAATTTGAGACGGGGCCGTTGCAGCACACCTTGTTGATGGGGCTCGATTACCAGAACACCAGCACCGATACGCTGTCCGGCTCAGGCGTTTACAAGGCCGGGCCCACACTGGATATCTTTGATCCGGTCTACGGCGCGGCGGTCCCCGTGCCGGCCTATACCACCGACGGCACCTCGCGCAGCGAACAAACCGGTGTCTACCTGCAAGAGCAGATGAAGTGGGACAAGTGGGTATTGCTGCTGGGCGGTCGTTATGACTGGGCCAGCACCGATAGCAGTACCCAGGCCCTGCGCAGCGGCGCCAAGAGTAAATCTTCGTTGGATAGCAAGGCGTTTACTGGCCGTATCGGCCTGGTCTACCTGTTCGATAATGGCCTGGCTCCGTATGCCAGCTACGCGGAGTCCTTCAACCCGCAATCGGGCACCGGGTATGGCGGTTCGGTGTTCAAGCCGACTGAAGGCAAACAGTATGAAATCGGCATCAAGTACCAGCCGCCGGGGAGCAACAGCTTTATTACGGCGGCGATCTTCGACCTGCGCCAGACCAACGTACTGACCACCGACCCGGACCCCACCCACCTGTGCGGCAGCGGGCGCTGCCAGAGCCAGGACGGCGAAGTGCAATCGCGTGGCTTTGAGCTGGAAGGCAAGGCTAGCCTCAACGATAACCTGGACATTACTGCGGCCTACGCCTATCTGGACAACCGCATCAGCCAGTCCAACAACACCGTGCGCTATTCGCCCATCGGCGATATCGGCGTAGGCCCGAACCTCGCCGCCGAAGGCACCACCACCTACGCCGTACCGCGCCACACTGCGTCGGCATGGGCCGACTACACCTTCCACGAGGGCCACCTCAAGGGCTTCGGCGCGGGTGCGGGCGCACGCTACATCGGCTCGTCCTGGGGCGATACCGCCAACACCCTGAAAGTGCCGGGCTACACCTTGTTCGATGCGGCGGTGCACTACGACATCCCAAACCTCACCAGCCTTAAGGACAACCTGCGCCTGGCGCTCAACGCAACCAACCTGGCGAATAAAGAGTACGTCGCCTCCTGCTACTCCTACTCGTGGTGCTGGTATGGCTCGCAGCGCACCGTGCAGGCGAGCGCCACTTACCAGTGGTGATGGCACGCAATAAGGCAATTTAATGGCCCCTTTCTAACAAAATCCTCGCCAGAATCGCGTTTATTTTCAGGTGGTTAGGTGGGGATGCAAATGCGCACTGTTGGAATCATGCTGATCGCCTGCTCCCTGGCCGGCGGCGCAACTGCCGTGCAGGCACGGGAGTTGCGCGAGGGTGACAAGTACATGTGCAGTTGGGGCGCAGGCACCGCCGCCAGGGCCCAGAAACTCAAGTTGTCGGGGGTGTCGCTGTACGCCGCGCGGCAGAAAATCCAAACCATCAAATTCAATAAATCCTGGATGCGCATGATGGCCATGGGCATCACTGAACAGACCTACGACAGCGGCTCACGGCTGAAACCCGAGGCGATTCGCCAGAGTTTCTATCAGGACTGTGTGCGCTACAAAGTTGCCCGCAAATAACCGCTTAGTGCGACGGCGCTGAGCTGGCATCCTCCTGGAAATACAGCACTGAACGCAGCAGGGTCGATACGCCCATGCCCTTGCGGGTAGCGTTAATCACTCGCGGGCCAAAGCTGCTTTCCAGGGCAGTGTTGAAACGCACGCTGGCCTGGACTATTTCGTCCCCGTGCTGCTCTCCTTATTCGCGAAAGCAGCATGACAAGTGCCTGCAGAGCGCTTTACAAATCCACGACATTCACTGTGTTTCTATTTGCATACAATTGCGTCCTCTATCACGGGGGCCAGTATGCAAACGCTAATCCGCACGGCGACGCAGGACGATATCGACACGCTGTTCAGCATCCGCACGTCGGTGGTGCAGAACCATTTGAGTGTCGAACAGATGGCTGGGCTGGGCATCACGCCGCAGGTGTTGGCCGAGAGCATCGAGGCAGCGCCCTGCGTGTGGGTCGCTGAAGTGGATGGCCGGGCCGTCGCCTTTGCCATGGTCGACCTGGCCGAAGGCGAGGTATTTGCGATGTTCGTACGGCCCACTCACGAAAACCTGGGCCTGGGCCGTCAGCTGATGGCGGTCGCCGAAGCCGCGCTGTTTGAACACCATGACCGGCTGTATCTGATCACCGATGGCCGCGACGAAATACGCGCCAACGGTTTTTATCAGCGGCTCGGTTGGGTCGTGGTCGGTCAGGTTGACGGCGATGATGTGCGATACGAGAAGAGCAGGACGCAGTAGTCTAATGAACGCGCCCGAGCCGTCGTCTTCTAACAGCGTGCGCTACTTCGTGCTCGGAGTGCTTTGCTCTGCCGTATTGCTGGGGATTTATTTTGTCCAGCTCAACGCCCAGGTTGACCGCGCGAGGCAAGCCGCCAACGAGCGCCTGGCACTCTGTCGGCAGGTAGAAAGTATCGCGCGTTCACTACTGCCTAATAGCCTTGATACACGCGAGACATGTGAGCCGTTGAACGAGCGCATGTCGAAAAGTGTGACGCCGCCTTAATTCAATAACCCTTTTTTAGAAGGGGGGAATTTTGGCGGTATTCGCACCAAAAAGTGGCATTCATAGAGTCCGCCACCTTAAAAAATGTGTGGTTATTGAATGACTTACAGCGCTTTTAATCCGACGAAAGGATTAAAATAATCTTGTTACAGCTTTTTACAGTCGCTACTATAGCCGGGCGTTCACCTCCCACGGTTTATGCATTTTTAAATCCCAAGTTTCCATCAGCTACTTGGGATTTTTTTTGCCTGCAAATTGACCTCAACGTCAAACTTCACCTGTGGCGAACGCTGCACGCATCCGCCCATTGCGTTTGGCTTGGTACAACAACTTATCGACCTCTTCGACAAACCCCAGCATCGGGCTATCGGGTTTTACGATGTGTGTGCCGACGCCCAGGCTCAAGGTCAACAGGTTCGATACCGCCGAAAAACCATGCTCGATCTGCCGTTGGCGAATCAGGTGCAGGCAGCGTTGCGCCACTTGCCTGGCCGACGCCGCATCGGTTTCCGGCAGCAACCACACAAATTCTTCGCCGCCGATACGCGCAATGAAATCCCGTGGCCGGTTGGCGGCCTGTGACAGGGTGTGCGCGACTTGGCGCAGGCATTCGTCGCCCTTGATATGGCCATAGTGGTCGTTGTACTGCTTGAAAAAATCGATATCCAGGATGATCAGCGACAGTGGCAACTGACTGCGCTGGGCGCTGGCCCATTTTCACGGTCGTCCGGGTGCATGCGCTCGATCCAATCGTCCACGCTGACCCAACTTTGCGGGCTCCAGCCGAGCAAGGTCTCGATCTGCGGGCCGATATAACTGAAGGTCATGCTTTGCCAATCAATGCGCCAGGGGATGGCCTTGGTCGACTCCAATAATGTCTTGTACACATCGCTGTCGGGCTGGCTGGGAGGGTCGATGCTCATAGGGGCTTTGCTCAGAATGATGGCGAAAGGCCAAGAGCCTCTTGTGATTGACGCGTGGAGTCAAGTGCCCTCCGAAACAGCAGACGAGAGGTCGCAGGCAGGGTTTTTGACGTCAGCGAATCGACATTTTCGAGCGGTTTCCGGCCGGGTCGACCTGCTGCTGACCGGCGTGTCCCCCGAGGTTTTGGACAGCATCCGTTCCATCTCAAACCTGATTGGCGAGTTGCGCACCGAGATCACGGCCGGGCGCCTTGGGTTTGCGGTGGTCGGCTAGCCGTTGACGGAGTGGGTCGGCGTATCGAGCGCGCCGTAATAGCGCCAGCAGCAATGGCGGTGCTCCGGCAGGATTACGCAGCCGCTGAGGCTGACGATCAGCAACGCGGCAACTAGCATGGAAAGTCGACGATACATGGTGTGTCCTCTGGCGGAGCGAGGCGCGGCGCAAGCCCTGCTTGAAAGTGCTCATCCCAGTGCCCGTGCGGCCTTGGAGGAGGCCGTTGGCTCGACGCCCAGCTGAACAGCTATCAACTGGCGCTTACCGACCCGGCACTGGCGAGGCAGATCCGCCAGTCTGCGTCGCGCCGCAGGTCGTTCTGGTCGCGCTACGCCAACTGGTTGTCGCCTGTGGGCCTGGTGGGCGTGAGCATTGCCGGCATTGTTACCGGGACGCTGGTAGCGTCGATGAGCGTGCCACTGCCGATGTTGTCATCCGACGTGTTGCCCTGTGTCTTCGATCAGGGCGATGCGCAAGTCATCTTTACCGCCAACGCCGAGAACACCCAGCAATGACCGCTAAATCCCTGAAACCGTGGTTGTTTGTCTCGGTATTGCTCAATGTATTTTGATCGGCGGCGTGGGCGCAGGCCTCTACCATTGGAGGGTTAACGCCAAGCCCGCTGTAGCGATGGTCAGCCAGCACGGCCTGCGCCAGGCCATGGCAGTACCGATTGCGCACGCAGCCGCAGCCGCGTTCGTCAGATCCTCTGTCGAACGGCAGAAAGAGAATGGTTTGGTGAAGCGAGGATTGGTCGCCAGCGGGCAGAGCGCTGAACTACAGGCGACGTAGGAAGGATTTAACGATGTGCCGGGTAGCGTCGGTGGTGTCGAGTTCTTCCATCGCGCCATAGGGATGCCACTGGCAATCGATTATTTCGTTGCAAGGTTTTGCATCGGCGATGTTCACAACGGACGCTTCGAAAACGTGGTGAACGGTGTCGCGGGCTTTCAGCTCTTGCAAGTAGAGCAAGCCGTCCACGTTCAACCCGGTTTCTTCTTGCAGCTCGCGTTCGGCGGCGCCGACCGGGCGCTCGTTGCGTTCTACCTTGCCGCCCGGCAAGGCCCATTTTGATCTGGCCTTACGCACGAAGAGGATATGCCCCTCGTGTTCGCAGATGACCGTTGCGCGTATTTTCATCGTTTAGCCCCGCAGCGGAATGAGTGTCATAAAATTGTAATTCAATTGTCATGCTAAGTGGTTATAGCGCTGACGTGTGGGGATGTGGATACTGCCCGATTGATCAAAACGAACGAGGAGAGCAGATGAGCACCGTACGCTGGGGCATGATCGGCTGTGGCAGTGTCACTGAATTGAAGAGTGGACCGGCTTTCTACAAAGCGCCAGGTTCTGCGCTGGTGGCCGTGATGGGGCGCCGTGAAGCTGTTGTGCGTGATTATGCGGCACGCCACGGTATCGCACGCTTCTATACCGAAGCCCAGGCACTGATCAACGACCCCGACGTTGACGCGGTATACATCGCCACGCCGCCCGACAGCCACCTTGAATACAGCCTGATGGTGGCCGCAGCCGGCAAACATTGCTGCGTCGAGAAGCCCATGTCGCTGAATGCCGAGCAGAGCGCGTTGATGCAGCGCACGTTCGAGCGTGCCGGGCTGCATCTGTTTGTTTCTTACTACCGCCGCTCGCTGCCGCGCTTCCAGCAAGTGCGTGACTGGCTGCTGGACGGGCGCATCGGTGAGCTGCGTCACCTGACCTGGACCTTGTGCAAACCTGCGGGAGTCGACGACGCCAGCGCCGCTAACTGGCGTACCGACCCGACGATTGCCGGTGGCGGCTATTTCGCCGACTTGGCCAGCCATGGCTTCGACCTGTTCCAGTACCTGGCCGGGGACATCATCGAAGTCTCGGGCTTCACCGCGCGCCAGGCCGGGCGCTATGCGGCCGAGGATGCAGTGACGGCGTGCTGGACCTTCAGCTCCGGCGCGTTGGGCATGGGCTGCTGGAACTTCGTCGCGGACCGCCGTGAAGATGTGGTCGAGATGATCGGCAGTCGTGGGCGCATCCGGTTCTCGGTGTTCGAGGACCAGCCCCTGCACCTTGAGGGCGAGACCCATGAGGTGCTGGAAGTACCCTGCCACGCGCATATCCAGTGGCATCACGTATTGGCCATGAATGCGCATATCCGTGGCGAAGCCGAGCATCCGTCATTGGCCATCGAAGCGTTGAAGACCGATCGGATCCTGGACAAGGTGCTACAACGTAACCCCCATCATCCTGGGTAGTCGCGATAGGGTTTTGTTTTTCCAAGGAACAGACCAATGAAATACTGGATGATGGTGTGGCTGGTACTCGCCACAAGTGCAGTGGCGGCCCCGCGTAGTCAAGGCACGCCGGGAGAGTTTGATTTCTATGTGCTGTCGTTGTCATGGTCGCCAACCTTCTGCCTCACGCACCCGGACAATGAACAGTGTTCGGGCAAGGGCTACGGCTTTGTGCTGCATGGCTTATGGCCGCAGTACGCACGGGGTGGGTGGCCGGCTTCGTGCTCAGCGCGATCGCAGTTGAGTCGCGAAGAAATCGAAAAAGGTGCTGCATTGTTCCCGACCCGTTCACTGCTTCGGCACGAATGGGCCAAGCATGGCACCTGCAGCGGGCTGGAGCCGCTGGCGTATCTGGAAAAAACCGACGAGGCGCTGGGTGTGGTGACCATTGCGCAGCAACTGCAGCCGTTCAATACGCCGCCATCGTTACAAGCCCGTGAGATCGAGGCGTTGTTTCGTGAGAGCAACCCGCGCATGGGCAGCCATGGGCTGGCGGTGATCTGCAAAGGTAACGTGTTATCGGAAGTGCGCGTGTGCCTGACCAAGGACCTGGCCTTCGCCGGCTGCCCGCGCAGCGTCAAAACCCAGTGCCGCGACGGCGATATCCGCATTCCCGCCCAGCGCTAGGGCATCATCGCGACGCGATAGCGCTCGTCAAAATCCTCGGCCAACTGCGCCAGACTTCCGTGCCCGGTGTGTTTGCTGGTGGTGATGTCTCCCTTGCCGCCGGTTCCGTCGCGCTGGCCGTGGCCGAGGGCGTGTGTGCCGGCGTGGGCGTGCACTTCTCGTTGATCGACGGTTGAGGCGCCCAGACGGCACTGGCTTGATGGCGAAAGTAAGGAACCGGACATCCTGCGTCGCTTGGAACAACTCAGCCCACGACTTTTCGCAAGAACCCCTTGTCGCAACAGTGGTGGGTGGTACGCGACGAGCCAGGCTCCAGGGTGTCACTGTGCTTCGCGCCCCATGCCGATTGCGCGCTGCCCCTGGACCCCAGCCTTGGTTCGACGCCTACTACCGCGCCGGGCACGTGAAAGCCCGGGATCGGGAGTTGTTTGTCAAATAAGCCTGCGGGGGCATTTTCTTCAATACCGCCGCCGTTTTGCCCTTTACCGTGAAGCCATCTGCACCCATCACCCTAAAAGGGAACCCCCATGAGCTTGATCATTTCCATGGCTGCCTTCGCCCTGGCGACCTCCATCACACCGGGGCCGGTGAATGTCGTCGCGCTCAGTACAGGCGCGCGCTTCGGTTTTGCCGCCAGCCAGAAACACGTGCTCGGCGCCGCCGTGGGCTTTACGTTGCTGTTGGTGTTGATTGGCCTCGGCTTGCATCAAGTGCTGCTGCGCTGGCCGATCCTGACCCAGTTGATCCAGTGGGGTGGGGTGGCGTTTTTGCTGTACATGGCCTGGAAACTGGCGGTGGACAACGGCCGGCTGGACGCCGACGGCACGGCCACTGCGCCGTCGATGCTCTATGGCGCAATCATGCAGTGGCTCAATCCCAAGGCCTGGCTGGCCTGCGTGGCGGGGATGGGGTTGTTTGTGGCGGATGGCGATACCGCACAGGTCTGGCTGTTTGCGGCGATTTATCTGGTGATCTGTTACCTGTCGGTCGCTTGCTGGGCCTACGCCGGCACGTTCCTGCGCCGCTACCTCAGCAACCCCCAGGGCGTGCGGCTGTTCAACCGCTCAATGGCCGCGTTGCTGGTGGCCAGTGTGGGTTATTTGCTGATGGCGTGAGCCGGTCGCGGTATTGCCCCGGCGTGGCGGCGAAATGCTGTTTGAACGTGCGCTGGAAATGCGCCTGGTCGGCAAAACCTGCGGCCAGGGCCACATCGGCGATCAGCTCGCCCTGACGCAATTGCGTACGGGCAAACTGGATGCGCTGGTTGACCAGGAATGCATGGGGCGTCAGCCCGTAATACTGCTTGAAGGCGCGGATCAGGTAGGACGGCGACAACTCGGCCGCCGCGCAGATATCTTCCAGTTTCAACGCCTGGGTGCAGTGGGCGCGGATGTATTCGGCAGCGCGCTCCAGCTTGTGGTTGACCTCGCGTACCGGGGTGTCGGAGGGGTTGAGGCGTTGTTGCACCTCAGTGAAGTAACTCACCAGCGCACTCTGTTTTTGCAGGTGTTCAGCCTGTTCGTCCACCAGTATTCGATACAACGCCAGCAGGCCGTTGTACAGCAGCGTGTCCCGAGTGTAAGGCGTGTCGAAGGGCCGGTAACCCTGGTCCGTGCTGAAACCCAACTGGTGCTGCAAGTCGGTCAGCCACGACGTGTCGAGGTACACCATCTGGTAGGACCACGGCTCGTTTTCGAAGGGGTTGCAGGCGTGGACATCACCTGGGTTCATCAACACCACGGTGCCGGTGTTGACCTGGAAGGTGTCCGCGCCGTAGTGGTAATAGCTCCTTCCGGTCGTGATCGCACCGATGGAAAAGTGCTCATGAGCATGACGGGTGTACGTGACCTTGCGCCCATCATCGATGGTACGTGCTTCAATGAACGGCAAGCGCTCATCACGCCAAAAGCGTGGTGCGTGTGCGGGTTGCGCGGTGTTGTTCAACGACATGGCGGTGGTTCCATCCCTTTAGAGACCGGGGGACGATCATTGCACAGACCGCCAGGGTCGTCAGCCTGTGTACGTCAGGCGGGTACGAGGAAGGCTGCCTCCAGCAGTTGCCGCGTGTAAGCATGCTGCGGATCAGCAAAAATCGCCCGTGCATCGCCTTGCTCTACCACCTGCCCGTGCTTAACCACCATCAGTTGGTGACTCAACGCCTTCACCACCGCCAAATCATGGCTGATAAACAAGTAAGTCAGGTTGTACTTGGCCTGCAAACTGCGCAGCAGTTCCACTACTTGGCGTTGCACCGTGCGGTCCAGCGCGGAGGTGGGCTCGTCAAGCAGGATCAGGCGAGGCTTGAGCACCAGCGCGCGGGCGATGGCGATGCGCTGGCGCTGGCCGCCGGAGAACTCGTGGGGGTAGCGGTGCCGGGAATCCGGGTCGAGGCCCACTTCCTTGAGCGCAGCGATGATTGCCGCTTCCTGCTCGGCGGCTGTGCCCATCTTGTGGATGCGCAGGCCTTCGCCGACGATCTCGCTGACGCACATGCGCGGGCTCAGGCTGCCGAACGGGTCCTGGAACACCACCTGCATTTCCCGGCGCAACGGGCGCACCTGTTGCTGGGTCAGCGTGTCCAGTTGCTGGCCTTCGAAGCGAATCCCGCCCTTGCTGGCGATCAACCGCAGAATCGCCAGGCCCAAGGTGGATTTGCCCGAGCCGCTTTCGCCGACGATGCCCAGGGTTTGCCCCTGAGGCAGGCTGAAGTTAATGCCGTCCACCGCCTTGACGTAGTCGACGGTGTTGCGCAAAAAGCCCTTCTTGATCGGGAACCACACTTTCAGGTCATCCACCTCCAGCAACGGGGGGCCGACTTCATTGGTCGCCGGCCCGCCGCTGGGTTCAGCCGCGAGCAGTTCCTGGGTGTACGGATGCTGAGGTGATTGGAACAGTGTCTCGCAATCGGCCTGCTCAACGATGCAGCCCTTTTGCATCACGCACACGCGATGGGCGATACGCCGCACCAGGTTCAAGTCATGGCTGATCAGCAACAGCGCCATGCCCAGGCGTGCCTGCAAGGCTTCGAGCAATTCGAGGATCTTCAACTGCACCGTGACGTCGAGGGCGGTGGTCGGTTCGTCCGCGATCAGCAACTCCGGCTCATTGGCCAGCGCCATGGCAATCATCACCCGCTGGCGCTGGCCGCCAGACAGTTCGTGGGGCAGGGCCTTGAGGCGCTTGTGCGGTTCGGGAATGCCCACCAGCTCCAGCAGTTCCAGGGTGCGCAGGGTGGCGGCTTTGCCGGTGAGTCCCTTGTGCAGGCCGAGCACTTCGTTGATCTGCTTTTCGATGTTGTGCAGGGGGTTCAACGAGGTCATTGGCTCCTGGAAGATCATCGCAATGCGGTTGCCGCGAATGTGCCGCAGGCTTTTTTCCTGGAGCGTCAGCAGGTCTTGCCCGGCGTAGTTGACGGTGCCGGATGGGTGCCGCGCCAGCGGGTAGGGCAGCAGGCGCAGGATCGAGTGGGCGGTCACCGATTTGCCCGAGCCGCTTTCGCCGACCAAGGCCAGGGTTTCGCCGCGCTTGATATCAAAGCTGACGTTGTTCACCACGCGGTGGTGATGTTCGCCCGTGACGAACTCGACAGAGAGGTCGCGGATTTCGATCAGATTGTCCTGATTCATCTCATTTCCTCGGGTCGAAGGCATCGCGAGCGGACTCGCCGATAAACACCAGCAAACTCAACATGATCGCCAGCACGGCAAAGGCACTCATGCCCAGCCACGGCGCTTGCAGGTTGGATTTGCCCTGAGCCACCAGTTCACCCAACGACGGCGAACCGGCGGGCAAGCCAAAGCCAAGGAAGTCCAGCGCGGTGAGGGTGCCGATGGCGCCGGTAAGAATGAACGGCATGAAGGTCATGGTCGACACCATGGCGTTGGGCAGGATATGCCGGAACATGATCGCGCCGTTCTGCATGCCCAAGGCCCTGGCCGCGCGCACGTATTCCAGGTTGCGTCCGCGCAGGAACTCCGCGCGCACCACGTCCACCAGGCTCATCCAGGAAAACAGCAGCATGATCCCCAGCAACCACCAGAAGTTGGGCTGCACGAAACTGGCGAGGATGATCAACAGGTACAGCACCGGCAACCCGGACCAGATCTCCAGGAAACGTTGCCCGGCCAGGTCGACCCAGCCGCCGTAGAAGCCCTGCAACGCGCCGGCGATCACGCCGATGATTGAGCTGAGCACGGTGAGTGTCAGGGCAAACAGCACCGACACACGAAAGCCGTAGATCACTCGCGCCAACACATCGCGGCCCTGGTCGTCGGTGCCGAGCAGGTTGACGCTAGAGGGGGGCGCCGGAGCTGGCACTTTTAGGTCGTAGTTGATGCTCTGGTAGCTGAATGGGATCGGTGCCCACAAGGTCCAGGCATCCTTGGCGTTGAGCAGTTCCTGGATGTACGGGCTCTTATAGTTGGCCTCTAGCGGGAATTCACCGCCGAACGTCGTTTCCGGGTAACGCTTGAGCGCCGGGAAGTACCAGCCGCCGTCATAGTGCACGGCCAGCGGCTTGTCGTTGGCAATCAGCTCCGCGCCCAGGCTCAGCACGAACAGCACCAGGAACAGCCACAGCGACCACCAGCCACGCTTGTTGGCCTTGAACCGCTCATACCGGCGGCGATTGAGGGGGGACAGGTTCATCTCAATGCTCCCGGCTGGCAAAGTCGATACGCGGATCGACCAAGGTGTAGGTGAGGTCGCCGATCAGTTTTACGACCAGACCCAGCAAGGTGAAGATAAACAGCGTGCCGAACACCACCGGGTAGTCGCGGTTGATCGCGGCTTCAAAGCTCATCAGACCCAGGCCGTCGAGGGAGAAGATCACCTCCACCAACAGCGAACCGGTAAAGAAAATACCGATAAACGCCGATGGGAAACCGGCGATCACCAGCAACATTGCGTTGCGGAATACATGGCCGTAGAGCACGCGGTGGTTGGTCAGGCCCTTGGCTTTGGCGGTGACCACGTACTGCTTGTTGATCTCGTCGAGGAAGCTGTTCTTGGTCAACAGGGTCATGGTGGCGAAGTTGCCGATCACCAACGCTGTGATCGGCAACGCCAGGTGCCAGAAGTAATCGAGGATCTTGCCGCCCCAGCTCAGTTCGTCAAAGTCGTTCGACGTAAGCCCGCGCAAGGGGAACCAGTTGAAATAACTGCCCCCGGCAAACACCACGATCAACAGGATCGCAAACAGGAACGCCGGGATTGCGTAGCCAACGATGATTGCCGAACTGGTCCACACGTCGAAATGGCTGCCATGCCGCGTGGCCTTGGCGATCCCCAGGGGGATCGACACCAGGTACATGATCAGCGTGCTCCACAACCCAAGGGAAATCGACACTGGCATCTTTTCCTTGATCAGGTCGATGACCTTGGCGTCACGGAAGAAGCTATCGCCAAAATCCAGCGTGGCGTAGTTCTTGACCATGATCCACAAGCGTTCCGGCGCCGATTTGTCGAAGCCGTACATCGTTTCGATTTCCTTGATCAGCGCCGGGTCCAGGCCCTGCGCGCCGCGGTAGCTGTTGGAGCCGGCCACCGAGACCTCGGCGCCGCCACCGGCAATGCGGCTGGTGGCGCCTTCAAAGCCTTCAAGCTTGGCGATCATCTGTTCCACCGGCCCACCGGGAGCGGCCTGGATGATGACGAAGTTGATCAGCAGAATTCCGAACAGCGTGGGGATGATCAGCAACAGGCGACGAAGAATATAGGCCAGCATTTAATCGCCTCCGCTCGCCGAATCGGCGCTCGTGTTTGTGCTTGTGTCTAGGGTGACAGCCGGTTTGACATCGGGTTTTTCCCACCAGGTGGCGGTGCCGACGTCGTAGCGCGGCGCGACTTTGGGGTGACCCAGATGGTCCCAGTACGCCACGCGGAAGGTCTTGATGTGCCAGTTGGGAATCACGTAGTAGCCGAACTGCAGTACGCGGTCCAGGGCCTTGGCATGGGCCACCAGGCTTTTGCGCGAATCGGCGTCGATCAGCTCTTCCACCAATTGGTCGACAGCCGGGTCCTTGAGGCCCATGTAGTTACGGCTGCCGGGTTTGTCGGCGCTTGAAGACTTCCAGAATTCCCGTTGTTCGTTACCCGGCGAGGTGGATTGCGGAAAGCTGCCCACCAGCATGTCGAAGTCCCGCGAGCGAATGCGGTTGACGAATTGCGAGACGTCAACCCGGCGGATCACCAGTTCAATGCCCAGGTCGGCCAGGTTGCGCTTGAACGGCAGCAGGATACGTTCGAACTCGGTCTGCGCGAGCAGGAACTCGATGGTCACCGGTTTGCCGGTGGTGTCGACCATCTTGTCATCGACAATGCGCCAGCCGGCCTCCTGCAACAGTTGATAGGCTTCGCGCTGCTGTTTACGGATCATCCCGCTGCCATCGGTTTTGGCCGGCTCAAACGCCTGGGTGAAAACTTCGGGCGGGATTTTATCGCGCAGGGGCTCGAGGATTTTCAGCTCACCCGGGCCGGGCAGGCCGGTGGCCGCCATCTCCGAGTTTTCAAAGTAGCTGCGGGTGCGCGTGTAGGCGCCGTTGAACAGCTGCTTGTTGCTCCACTCGAAATCCAGCAGCAGGCTGATGGCCTTGCGCACGCGCACGTCCTGGAACATCGGCTTGCGCATGTTGAACACAAACCCTTGCATGCCGGTAGGGTTGCCGTTGGGGATCTCTTCCTTGATCAAACGGCCTTCTTTGACTGCCGGTGTGTTGTAGGCGTTGGCCCAGTTCTTCGCGCTGAATTCCAGCCAGTAGTCGAACTGCCCGGCCTTCAAGGCCTCCAGGGACACGGTGCTGTCGCGGTAGTAGTCGGTGATGCGGTTATCGAAGTTGTAGAAACCTTTGGCGACCGGCAGGTCCTTGGCCCAGTAGTCCTTGACCCGCTCGTAGCGGATCATACGCCCGGCCTTGACCTCGGCCACTTTGTACGGCCCACTGCCCAGTGGTATCTCGAGGTTGCCCTTGGCAAAGTCGCGGGTCGCCCACCAATGCTTGGGCAATACCGGCAATTGCCCGAGGATCAGCGGCAGTTCGCGGTTGTTGGTGCGCTTGAACTTGAACAACACCTTCAGTGGGGCTTCGGCGATCACTTCGTCGACGTCGGCGTAATAGGTGCGGTAGATCGGCGAGCCGTCCTTGATCAACTCCTGAAAGGTAAACACCACGTCTTCGGCGCGGATCGGGTGGCCGTCGTGGAAGCGCGCCTCGGGACGCAGGTAGAAGCGCACCCAGCTGTTGTCCGGGGCTTTTTCGATCTTGCCGGCGACCAGTCCGTATTCGGTGATTGGCTCATCCAGGCTTTGCATGGCCAGGGTGTCGTAGATCAGGCCCAGGTTGTCGGCCGGCACGCCCTTGCTGATGTAGGGGTTGAGGCTGTCGAAACCGCCCATGGCCGACTCGCGGAACGTGCCGCCCTTGGGCGCTTGCGGGTTGACGTAGTCGAAGTGCTTGAAGTCGGCGGGGTACTTCGGCGGTTCGTTGTAAAGCGTCAGTGCGTGTTGCGGCGCGGCATGGGCTGCGGTGCACAGCAGCAGGCTGCCGAGCAGTGCGTTGCGCAAATACATCATTGGGCTTTCTCCGAAGCTTTCAGCCACCATGCGCTCAGGCCCAGGCTGTAGGGCGGCGTGGTGACAAAGGCGAACCGGTTGCGGTAGGCCAGGCGATGATAGTTGAGGTACCAATTGGGAATGCTGTAGTGCTGCCACAGCAACACACGGTCCAGGGCACGGCCGGCGGCCAGTTGCTCTTCGCGGGTCTGCGCCGCCAGCAGTTGTTCCAGCAGGTGATCGACAATCGGGTTATTGATGCCGGCGTAATTCTTGCTGCCCTTGATCGCGGCCTGGCTGGAGTGGAAGTACTGCCACTGCTCAAGGCCCGGGCTCAGGGTCTGGTTGAGGGTGATCAGGATCATGTCGAAGTCGAATTGATCCAGGCGCTGCTTGTACTGTGCGCGGTCGACGGTGCGCAGGCGCGCGTCGATACCGATGCTGATCAGGTTCTCGACATAGGGCTGCAGGATGCGCTCAAGGTTCGGGTTGACCAACAGGATTTCGAAGCGCAGCGGTTGCCCATCCTTGTTCAGCAGGCGTTGACCCGATAGCTTCCAGCCGGCTTTACCGAGCAGGGTGAGCGCATGGCGCATCGTCTCGCGGGGGATGCCGCGACCATCGGTCTGCGGCAGGCTGAAAGGCTGGGTAAGCAGGCTGGCCGGCAACTGCTCGCGGTACGGTGAGAGCATCAGCCACTCACGGCCGGTTGGAACACCGGTAGCGGCGAATTCGCTGTTGGGGTAGTAGCTCAATGTGCGCTTGTAGGCGTTGCTGAACAGGGTGCGGTTGGTCCATTCAAAGTCGAACATCAGCCCCAGTGCTTCGCGCACCTTGGTCTGGCTGAAGGTTGGCCGACGGGTGTTCATGAACAGGCCCTGGCTTTGCGTCGGGATCTGGTGGGCTATCTGCGCTTTGATCACATCGCCACGGTTCACCGCCGGGAAGTTGTAGCCATTGGCCCAGTTCTTGGCCTGGTGTTCGATATAGATATCAAACTCCCCGGCCTTGAAGGCTTCGAACGCCACATCGCTGTCGCGATAGAACTCCACTTCGACCTTGTCGTAGTTATAGAAGCCCTGGTTGACCGGCAGGTCCTTGCCCCAGTAATCCTTGACCCGTTCGAACATCAGTTGCCGGCCTGGCGTGACTTTGCTGATGCGGTACGGCCCGCTGCCCAGCGGTGGTTCGAAGGTGGTGGCCTTGAAGTCGCGATTTTTCCAGTAGTGCTGGGGCAATATTGGCAACTCGCCCAGGCGCAGGATCAGCAGCGGGTTGCCGGCGCGCTTGAACACAAAGCGGATGCGGTGACGATTGAGGATGTCCACCCGCGCCACTTCCTGCAGGTTGGTGCGGTATTGCGGGTGGCCTTCGGTGAGCAGGGTGCGATAGGAAAACGCCACATCATAGGCGGTGATCGGCTTGCCATCGTGGAAGCGTGCTTCCGGGCGCAGGTTGAACACCACCCAACTGCGGTCCTCGCTGTACTCCACCGATTGGGCGATCAGCCCGTAGCTGGAGGTGGGTTCGTCGCCGGAGGGCGCGTACTGGCCGGTACCGACCATCAATGGCTCGTTCAGCTCATTGACGCCGTATTGCAGGAAATTGGGGGTGGAAACCGGGCTGGAGCCCTTGAAGGTATAGGGGTTGAGCGTATCGAAGGTGCCAAAGGCCATCACCCGCAATGTGCCGCCTTTCGGCGCTGCAGGGTTTACCCAGTCGAAGTGGGTGAATTTGGCCGGGTACTTGAGCCTGCCGAACTGCGTATACCCGTGGCTCTCGGTAATTGTCGCGTTCGCACCAAAGCTCAAGGCCAGACTTATTAGTAGAAGGAGGGGACGCTTCAAGTCAGAGATCCGATCCAGGCGGCTTGGGCTTTATGATCGGTACAGTAACAGCTTGTTCCGGTTGGAAAAAGGCCGTTGGGAAGGCCCTTTGAGGGCTGGCGCGGTATTGAACGGTGTGAAGATCAAATGTGGGAGCTGGCTTGCCTGCGATAGCATCACCTGGGTGTCATTGATACACCGCGGTGTCTGCATCGCAGGCAAGCCAGCTCCCACACAAGCCAGCTCTCATGCGGCTTATCTTGGCCCGGAAACCACCAGCATCTGCCCCGGCTTGAGCGCCTGGCCAGTGCGTGGGTTCCAACGCTTGAGATGTTGCATCTCCACGTTGAAGCGCTTGGCGACGATGTACAGCGAGTCGCCTTTCTTGACCTTGTACTGCACCGGCTTCTTGCGACTGGCTACCGCGCGGCGGGTGTCCTGCATCACCAGGGTCTGGCCGACCTTGAGGGCCTGGCCGTTGAGCTGGTTCCAACGTTGCAGGTCATGCACATTGACTTTGTTGGCCTTGGCGATCAGCGTCAGGTTGTCACCCTTACGCACTTTGTAGCTGCGGGTACGCCCGGTAACCCGTGCGGTCTCAACTTCGTCGAACACCCGTTTTTTGGGGCGCATCGCCAGTAATTCTTCCGGCTTCATCGTCGAAAGGGTGCTGGTGAGCAGTTGCGCTTTGGAACTTGGCACCAGCAAATGCTGCGGGCCGTCCAAGGTAGTGCGTTGTTTCAGGGCCGGGTTGAGCTGGAACAATTCGTCTTCGTCGATCTCGGCCAGCGCGGCAACCCGTGACAGGTCCATGCTTTGCTTGACTTCAACCACTTTGAAGTACGGCGTGTTGGCAATCGGGTTAAGGTTGACGCCGTAGGCTTCCGGCGCCAGCACTACCTGGGACAGCGCCAGGAACTTGGGCACGTAGTCCTTGGTTTCCTGGGGCAGGGGCAAGTTCCAGTAGTCAGTCGGTAGGCCGAGTTTCTCGTTGCGCTCGATTGCCCGGCTCACCGTACCTTCGCCGGCGTTATAGGCAGCCAGGGCCAGCAACCAGTCACCGTTGAACATGTCGTGAAGGCGGGTCAGGTAGTCCAGGGCGGCGGTGGTGGAAGCGGTGATATCGCGGCGGCCATCGTAGGCGCGGGTCTGGCGCAGGTTGAAGTAGCGCCCGGTGGAGGGAATGAACTGCCACAGGCCGACCGCATTGCTGCGCGAGTAGGCCATTGGGTTATAGGCACTTTCAATCACTGGCAGCAGCGCCAGCTCCAGGGGCATGTTGCGTTCTTCAAGGCGTTCGACGATGTAATGGATGTAGAGGCTGCCGCGTTCGCCGGCGTTTTCCAGGAAGGAGGGGTTGCTGGCGAACCACAGGCGCTGTTGCTCGATGCGCGGGTTGACGCCTACGTCGTCCTGCAATTGAAAGCCACGTCGCATGCGTTCCCAGACGTCTTGTGGGACGTCGGGAGCCGGCTTCTCTGAAAGCCAGATGACGGGTTTCTGTTTGATCTTGGCGGTAAGGTTTGGCTTGGGTTGCACGGTGGGTTGTGCGGTGAAATTGTTTGATTGGCAGCCCGCCAGCGTGGCGGACACAGCCACCGCCACAGCTTGAGCCAGGCGGGTCAATGCGTCTGAATGGTTGGATTTACGAATAGATGACGACATTGGCTGGAAGTAAGTTCCGGGCAAAAATGTCGGGCGATTCTAGAAAGCGCATTGGTTCCGGTCAACCATTCAGAAATTACGTATCAGATTGTTTTCCGTTAGAACTTATCTTTCCAGGCCCTCAAGCTAGCAAACACCTCGGCCCCAGAGCGGTTGTCGCGCCCATTCCGTTCGTCCGCTTTTTGTTTAACGGATGTTTCAGAGGTGCGCAGAAAGGGATTGGTGCGCTTTTCCAGGGCCAGGTTGGAAGGCAGCGTGATCTCGCCGCGGGCCCGCAGTTGAAGGACGTTTTCCACGCGTTCGGCGATATCGGCGTTGTGGGGTTCCACCGCCTGGGCAAACTTGAGGTTACTTTGTGTGTATTCGTGGGTGCAGTACACCAAGGTATCGGCAGGCAGCGAGGCCAGACGCTCAAGAGAGGCGTACATCTGTTCCGGCGTGCCTTCGAACAGGCGCCCGCAACCGGCGGCGAACAGGGTGTCGCCACAAAACAGCACGCCTTGGTGATAAAAGGCGATATGGCCCAGCGTATGGCCAGGCACTGTATAAATGTCGAAGTCCCAGCCGAGCACCGTGATGCGGTCATTATCGTTTAACGCTACGTCCCGCGCCGGGATCATCTCGTTGGCCGGGCCGTAGACCTTGGCGTCGGTAGCACCTTTGAGTTGTTTGACACCGCCGACATGATCATGGTGATGATGGGTAATCAGGATGTCGCTGAGGGCCCAGCCAGGGTTTTGCTTGAGCCAGGCCTGTACGGGCGCGGCGTCGCCGGGGTCGACCACGGCGCAGCGCTGGGTGCGGGGGTCTTGTAACAACCAGATGTAGTTATCGGTGAAGGCGGGCAGGGCAGTGATCTGTATCATTCTTCGATTCGCCAAGCTGAACACATTGGTGCATCTTAGAACGTCTAGGCGAGTTGGAGAATGCAATGACTGATAAAGCGTTCGCCCAGGCCGATCCTGAGTGGCTGGCCCTGATCAGCGCAGCCCGTGAATGGCTGTCCGGACCCATCGGGCAATTTCTGCTGAACGAAGAACGGCGCATGCTCGAAGACGAGTTGGGCCGGTTCTTTGGCGGCTACCTGGTGCATTACGGGCCATCAGCTGAAACGCCACCCGCCGCGCCCCAAGTGCAACGCAATGTACGCTTGGGCGCACCGTTGCCGGGGGTTGAGATCGTGTGCGAGGAACAGGCCTGGCCGTTGAGCGAGCACGCCGCCGACGTGGTGGTGTTGCAACATGGGCTGGATTTCTGCCTGTCACCCCACGGTTTGTTACGCGAAGCGGCGAGCAGTGTGCGCCCAGGTGGCCATTTGCTGATAGTGGGCATCAACCCCTGGAGTAGTTGGGGGCTGCGCCATGTGTTTGCCCATGACGGCCTGCGCCAGGCGCGCTGCATCTCGCCGCAACGGGTGGGGGACTGGCTGAACCTGCTGGGCTTCGCGCTGGAGAAACGCCGCTTCGGGTGCTATCGTCCGCCGCTTGCTTCGACCAAGTGGCAAGGCCGCCTGGCTGGCTGGGAGCGGCGCGCAGGTGCCTGGCAACTGTCGGGCGGCGGCTTCTATTTATTGGTCGCACGCAAGATCGCGGTCGGGCTGCGGCCGGTGCGTCAGGTACGTCGCGAGCCTATCGGCAAGCTGCTGCCGATGCCGCTGGCCAAGGTCAACCGTGAGCAAATCGATACGTAACTTATTTTTTGAATTCAGACCGAGCAACCGATGACCGATAGCGTAGAACTCTTCACCGATGGCGCCTGCAAGGGCAACCCGGGCCCTGGCGGCTGGGGCGCATTGCTGGTGTGCAAGGGCGTGGAGAAGGAATTGTGGGGCGGTGAACCCAATACCACCAACAACCGCATGGAGCTGATGGGTGCCATTCGCGGCCTGGAAGAACTCAAGCGCCGCTGCAACGTGCTGCTGGTGACCGACTCGCAGTACGTAATGAAGGGCATCAACGAGTGGATGGTCAATTGGAAGAAGCGTGGTTGGAAGACCGCGGCCAAGGAGCCGGTTAAAAATGCTGACCTGTGGCAACTGCTCGATGAGCAATGCAATCGCCACGACATCACGTGGAAGTGGGTGCGTGGTCACATCGGCCACCCTGGCAACGAACGCGCCGACCAACTGGCCAACCGTGGCGTGGACGAAGTGCGCGGCTACAAGCAGAGCTGATGCCGGCTCACGTGTTAACATCGCGCCCTTTGATTCACACCACACCGTTGAGAGCTGAACCCTGATGGCCATCCGATCTGTTGTACTCGATACCGAAACCACCGGCATGCCGGTGACTGATGGCCACCGGATCATTGAAATCGGCTGTGTCGAACTGATGGGCCGCCGCCTCACCGGGCGTCACTTCCACGTCTACCTGCAACCAGACCGGGACAGTGACGAAGGCGCGATCGGCGTCCACGGCATCACTGACGAATTCCTCAAGGGCAAGCCGCGCTTTGCCGAAGTCGCCGATGAGTTTTTCGATTTCATCAATGGCGCCCAACTGATCATCCATAACGCAGCGTTCGACGTCGGCTTCATCAATAACGAGTTTGCCCTGATGGGGCAGACGGATCGCGCCGACATCTCCAGGCACTGCTCGATCCTCGACACCCTGATGATGGCCCGGGAGCGTCACCCGGGCCAACGCAACAGCCTCGATGCCTTGTGCAAACGTTATGGCGTCGATAACTCCGGCCGTGAACTCCACGGCGCCTTGCTCGACTCCGAGATCCTCGCCGACGTTTACCTGACCATGACCGGCGGGCAGACCAGCCTGTCCCTGGCCGGCAATGCGTCCGATGGAAATGGTTCGGCGGAAGGCTCGGGTAACCGCCCTTCGGAAATCCGCCGCCTGCCGGCGGATCGCAAGCCGACCCCGATTATCCGCGCCAGTGAGCAAGACCTGGCCGAGCATGCGGCGCGGTTGGAGGCAATTGCCAAGTCGGCGGGTGCGCCGGCGTTGTGGACCCAGCTGACCCAGCAATAACCCCCAAGACTGAACGCAGCCCACACTGGATCTCCATTGCTTTCAAAATCTTCATTCGCGTCATCGCCCCCAAGCTTCTACCCTTGAGTGCATAGCCGTCAGGACGCCATGCCCTTATGTACAAAGACCTGAAGTTTCCGATCCTCATCGTGCACCGCGATATCAAAGCCGACAGCGTCGCCGGTGACCGGGTCCGAGGCATCGCCCGGGAGTTGGAACAAGAGGGCTTCAGTATCTTTTCCGCCGTGGACTACGCCGAAGGCCGGCTGGTTGCTTCTACCCATCATGGCTTGGCCTGCATGCTGATTGCCGCCGAAGGTGCCGGTGAGAACACCCACCTGCTGCAAAACATGGTCGAACTGATCCGCCTGGCGCGGTTACGGGCGCCGAACCTGCCGATTTTTGCCCTAGGCGAGCAAGTCACCCTGGAAAACGCGCCGGCCGACGCCATGAGCGAACTCAACCAACTGCGCGGCATTCTGTACCTGTTCGAAGACACCGTCCCGTTTCTCGCCCGGCAAGTCGCCCGCGCGGCCCGCACTTACCTGGATGGCTTGTTGCCGCCGTTCTTCAAGGCGCTGGTGCAGCACACCGCCGACTCCAACTATTCCTGGCACACCCCCGGCCATGGCGGTGGCGTGGCCTATCGAAAAAGTCCGGTGGGGCAGGCGTTTCATCAGTTTTTTGGGGAAAACACCCTGCGTTCTGACCTGTCCGTCTCGGTGCCGGAACTGGGCTCGCTGCTGGATCACACCGGCCCCTTGGCTGAAGCGGAAGCCCGCGCTGCACACAATTTTGGCGCCGATCACACCTTCTTCGTGATCAACGGCACGTCCACCGCCAACAAGATTGTCTGGCATTCCATGGTCGGCCGCGATGACCTGGTGCTGGTGGACCGCAATTGCCACAAGTCGGTATTGCACTCGATCATCATGACCGGCGCGATCCCACTGTACCTGTGCCCGGAGCGCAACGAACTGGGGATTATCGGGCCGATTCCCCTGAGCGAATTCAACCCCGAGTCGATCCGCGCCAAGATCGACGCCAGCCCGCTTGCCCGTGGCCGAGTGCCGAAAGTGAAGATGGCGGTGGTCACCAATTCCACCTACGACGGCCTGTGTTACAACGCCGAGCTGATCAAGCAGCAATTGGGCAGCAGTGTCGAGGTGCTGCACTTTGACGAGGCCTGGTATGCCTATGCGGCGTTTCACGAGTTCTTTGCCGGGCGCTACGGCATGGGCACTTCGCGCACGCCGGACAGCCCGTTGGTGTTCACCACTCACTCCACCCACAAACTGCTTGCAGCCTTCAGCCAGGCCTCGATGATCCACGTGCAGGACGGCGGTGCGCGCCAGCTGGACCGTGATCGTTTCAACGAAGCGTTCATGATGCATATCTCAACCTCGCCGCAATACAGCATTATCGCTTCGTTGGACGTGGCCTCAGCGATGATGGAAGGCCCGGCCGGGCGCTCGCTGTTGCAGGAAATGTTCGACGAAGCCTTGAGTTTCCGCCGTGCCCTGGCCAACCTGCGCCAACACATTGCCGCCGAGGACTGGTGGTTCTCCATCTGGCAGCCGCCGTCGGTGGCGGGTATCGATCAGGTGGTTACCGACGATTGGCTGTTGCATCCTGAGGACGATTGGCATGGCTTTGGTGATGTGGCCGAGGACTACGTGCTGCTGGACCCGATAAAAGTGACACTGGTGATGCCCGGCCTAACCGCCGGGGGCGCTCTGAGCGACTGCGGCATTCCTGCTGCGGTGGTCAGCAAATTCCTGTGGGAGCGTGGCCTGGTAGTGGAAAAAACCGGGTTGTATTCCTTCCTCGTGCTGTTCTCCATGGGTATTACCAAAGGCAAATGGAGTACGCTGCTCACCGAATTGCTTGAGTTCAAGCGCAGTTACGATGCCAATGTCAGCCTCGCCAATTGTTTGCCATCGGTCTTCGCACAAGGGCCGGCGCGCTATCAGGGTCTGGGTTTGCGCGACCTGTGCGATCAATTGCACAGCTGTTACCGCCACAATGCCACCGCCAAACACCTCAAACGCATGTACACGGTGTTGCCGGAAATTGCGATGAAACCGGCCGACGCCTACGACCAATTGGTGAGAGGTGAAGTCGAAGCGGTATCGATTGACGCCTTGCCAGGGCGCATCGCAGCAGTAATGCTGGTGCCGTATCCACCTGGCATTCCATTGATTATGCCGGGCGAGCGGTTTACTGATTCGACGCGCTCGATCATCGACTACCTGGCCTTTGCCCGGACGTTCGATAGCAGTTTCCCCGGTTTTGTCGCCGATGTTCATGGGTTACAACACGAAGATGACGGCAGTGGTCGTTGTTACACCGTCGATTGCATCAAGGGTTAAGAATGTTTATGCAAGCTGTAATGAACCCGAAGTATCCGGGGCTCAGTGTACGGGTCGCTGATGAAGGTTTTGATGCCTACGTGTGGGGCAATGACTTCAGCTTTGAGGTCAGCGGCTATGGGCAGCCGCAGATGGGCACGCGGGTCGATCAATGGCCCGTGGAGCGCATCGTGCCGTACCGCAAGTGCTATGGCATCGATCCGGAGGAGTTCGCCAGTTTTCGCGATGCGCCCGACAGCGCGATCTTCATGGCCTACCTGGACGACCGTCCGGTGGGGCATATCGTGGTCAGTACCAATTGGAACGGCTATGCCCATGTCGATGAACTGGCGGTGGTGTTGCCCGCGCGGCGTCATGGGGTGGCCAAGGCATTGCTGGATGTGGCGCAGTTCTGGAGCCGCAAGAAAAACCTGCCCGGCTTGATGCTGGAAACCCAGAACAACAACCTCGGCGCCTGCCGTTTGTATGAACGTTGTGGTTACGTGATGGGGGGCATCGACCAGCTGCGCTATCGCGGCATCGATCCGCAAACCCGCGAAGTGGCGATCTTCTGGTATCGGTTATTCAAAAGCGAAGTCGAATAGGCTTAGCCCACCAACAGGCCTTCAGCCTTCTGCGTCACGATCTCCAGCAGTGCATTCAGCGCCGGGGAAGTCACGCCATCCTTGAGGGTCAGCGCATACAGGTTAACCATGATCGGCGGCGACACCGGGCACGCATCCAGCCCGGCTTCACGCGCGCCAAACGCGGTGAACGGGTCAACCACCGCCAAGCCTTCTCCCGCTTCCACCATGCTGCGCATCATCTGATAGGTCTGTACGCGCGTCTGCACCACAGGCAGCGGGCGCAAAGCTTGCAGCTTGGCGTCCAGCTGGCGGCTGAGCGGGTCCTGGCCCTCCAGGCCAATCATCGATTGCCCGGCCAGGTCCTGCAACGCGATGTACTTTTGCTTGGGCTTTAGCCAGCCACGGGGCGCGAGCAATTGCAGCTTGCCCTGGGCCAGTACGGTGCTGTGGATCTGTGGGTGTTCCGGGTCATGCAGGCTTAAACCGACGTCAGCCTCGTGCAGCAGCAGGCTCCTGACGATCTCCCGTGTCGTCTGGCTCGACAGGTTGCAAGGTGTGTCCTGGAAACGTCGGCGCAGCACCGCAATGCTGTGCGGCAACAGTTGGTTGGCCAGGGGCGGCGTGCACAGGGCACGGAGGGTCGGGGCGTGATGGTGTTTCAAGCGACTGGCCAGGCGTTGCACCGGCTCCAGCGCCTCATACACATGGGCGATTTCTGCCTGCAGCTCCAGCGTTTCCCGCGTCGCCTGCAATCGCCCGCGGATGCTGGCGAACAGCATAAAGCCCAGTTGCGCCTCGGCTTCCTTGAGCGCCGCGTCCACGTCGCCCACGGGGAGTTGCAGCCACTCGGCGGCCAAGCCGGGGTGTCCGGTCTGCAAGATGGCCTGAATCACTTCGATATGACGTAAACGCATCGCCGGAGTCTATGTGCAGCGCGCCGCGTATTCAATAGAATGGCTACGCTGATCATCAACGACCACAGCCGGCTACCGGCATTAACAACAAAAACAGGTCTGGTCTCAAATGCCTCTACCCTCGATATTCCTCGGGGTAACGGCCAAGCAACTGCTGGTTCTGGTGACCGTAGGGTGCGTGGCTGCTTATCTCTTCAATACCCACAGCGAAACCACGCCGGAAAAGCTGGCACTTGAAACGTTTATCCGTTCCCAGGAACAGGTGGCCGAACAGGTGGGGGCAGTCCTTGGCATTGAGTTGATCAGGCAGGTGGTCGCGCATCCCGGTTACAACTCGGCGGGTTACCAGCGTTCGATGTTTGCGGTGGAAGGCGAGCGTGGGCGGGTAGTGGTGACGTTGAAAGAGGTCGAGGGGGAGCAGGGCATTGAAGTCACGGAGATCCGCCGCCCGTGATCACCCCAGCCCAGTCAATGCCATCAATGGCCAGGACTGAGCAGGTGGATAGGGCGAGATCTTATGAAGCGAGGGTGGTTTGCGATTCGCGCACGAGAATGGTGCCCGACTGAATCAGCTTGAATTCGTCGCCTTCCAGTTTCTCTACACGGTCGCCAATGGCCAGCTTGTAGGTGGTGGTAGGTGCCGAGCCAGCCAGGTCGCCTTGCGCCGGGTTGGATTCCTGGAACTCATGCACCGAATACACGCGTCCTTCTGCGTCTCTGGCATGAAACTGTCCGACTAGTACTGCTGCCATCTGTTTAGAACCTCTGGAGATAAACACTCGATTTGCGGTTCTGTAGACCGTTATGGAGCGGGGTAGTTTACTTACGGAATAAAAATACTATTCGCTGATCTTTTTGGACGCTTCCTACACGTTGTAGGGCGATGCAAACGTCCGGGGGATGAGCAAAACCTTCTGGTGAACACGCCGCGAAGACTTTATAACTACACGTTCCTTTAGTCAGACGTCGAGAAACCCCAATGAGCAAGGTCTACACGGTAGCCGTCCTGGTTGGCAGCTTGAGAAAAGACTCGATTAACCGCAAGGTTGCCTTGGCATTGGCCGAACTGGCCCCTGTCAACCTTAGGTTGAACATTGTGGAAATTGGCGATTTGCCGCTCTACAACGAAGACATCGACGGCGCTGCACCGCCCGCAGCCTACAGCACTTTCCGCCAACAGGTGAGCTCATCCGACGCGGTGCTGTTCGTGACCCCGGAATACAACCGTTCCGTGCCCGCTCCGTTGAAGAATGCCATCGACGTGGGTTCCCGGCCGTACGGGCAGAGTGCCTGGAGTGGCAAGCCGGGTGCGATCATCAGCGTGTCGCCGGGGGCCATTGGTGGCTTTGGCGCCAATCATCATCTGCGCCAATCCCTGGTGTTCCTGGATGTGTGGTGCATGCAGCAGCCGGAGGCCTACTTGGGGGGGGCGGGGAGCGTGTTCGATGACGCAGGCAAGGTCTCGGAAAAGACCAAGCCGTTTCTGCAAGCGTTCATTGATGCCTACGGCAAGTGGGTGGAAAAACAGCACGCTTGATTTGGCAATGAGATCAGAATGTGGGAGCGGGCTTGCTCGCTCCCACATTGGGTTCAGCGTAGCCAGTTGGTGCGCGCCAGCTCGATCACTTCATCGCCACGCCCACTCATCACCGCCTTGAGCATATACAGGCTGAACCCCTTGGCCTGTTCCAGCTTGATCGTCGGCGGCATCACCAACTCCTGGGTCGCGGTGATCACGTCCACCAGCACCGGGCCGTCATGGGCCAAGGCGCGGCGCAGGGCCGGCTCCAGGTCCTCGGATTGTTCCACCCGAATGCCGAGGATGCCCATGGCATTGGACATGGCGGCGAAGTCCGGGTTTTTCAGCTCGGTGCCAGCATCCAGGTAACCCGATGCTTTCATTTCCATGGCGACAAACCCCAGCGACGAGTTATCGAACACGATGACTTTCACTGGCAGCTTCAACTGCGCCAGCGAGATGAAATCCCCCATCAACATGGCGAATCCACCGTCACCGGACATCGAGATCACCTGGCGATTCGGGAAGGCTGCCTGGGCACCAATGGCCTGGGGCATGGCATTGGCCATCGAACCGTGGTTGAACGAACCGATCAGGCGGCGTTTGCCGTTCATCTTCAAATAGCGTGCCGCCCAGACGGTGGGCGAGCCGACGTCGGCGGTGAAGATCGCATCATCATCAGCCAGCTCGCTGAGCAGGCGCGCCACGTACTGCGGGTGGATTGGTCGATCGGCTTTCGACGGTTGAGCAAGGTCGTCCAGCCCTTGGCGGGCCTTTTCGTAGTGCTTCAAGGACGCTTCGAGAAAGCTGCGATCGGTCTTGCGTGTCAGGCGCGGTAGCAACGCGCCAATGGTTTCACTGACGTCGGCGGCGATGCCCAAGTCCAGCGTGGCACGACGGCCCAGCGCCTGCGGGTTGCGGTCAACCTGGATGATCTTCGCGTCAGTCGGGTAGAACTGACGGTACGGAAAGTCGGTGCCGAGCATGATCAAGGTGTCGCAGTCGAGCATGGCGTGGTAACCGGAGCTGAAGCCGATCAGGCCGGTCATGCCCACGTCGAACGGATTGTCCCACTCCACGTGCTCCTTGCCGCGTAGCGCATGCACCACCGGAGCGCCGAGTGCGTCGGCCAGGGCGACCACTTGGTCATGTGCACCGGCACAGCCGCTGCCGCAGAGTAGGGTGGTTTTATGGCTGCTTTCAAGAATTTCGGTAAGGCGTTGTAGGTCTTGTTCAGCTGGCAAGGTGCGCGGCGCGTGCAGAGCGGGCCAGGGCTTGAGCTTGTCTTCCACTTCCAGCAGCGAGACGTCGCCCGGAATCACCACCACCGCGACGCCGCGATTGAGGATCGCCGAGCGCATGGCGCGGTGCAGCACATGGGGCATCTGCTCGGGGTTGGTCACCAGCTCGATGAAGTAGCTGCATTCCTTGAACAGTTCCTGAGGATGGGTTTCCTGGAAGTAGTTAAGGCCGATCTCCGAAGACGGAATCTGCGCGGCAATCGCCAGTACCGGCACATGGTTGCGATGGCAGTCAAACAGGCCATTGATCAAGTGCAGGTTGCCCGGCCCGCAGCTGCCGGCGCAGACCGTCAGCTCACCCGTGGCCGCGGCTTCGGCACCGGCGGCGAACGCGGCCACTTCTTCGTGGCGCACGTGCATCCACTCGATGCTGTCCATGCTGCGCAGGGCGTCGGTGAGGCCGTTGAGGCTGTCGCCGGTCAGGCCCCAGATGCGCTTGACGCCCGCCTGTTCAAGGGTGCTCGCCAATTGCTGGGCCAGGTTGATTTTCGCCATGGAGAACTCCAATCGTCAGTGAGGTTAAAAACTGCTGATCAATAGGGGACAGTTCGATCACGGCGAATGCTCCGCCTTTAATGTGAAGATTGCGTCAGAGAGGGGCTTCACCGCCGGCCCCCTGTGGGAGCCGTCGAGCTTCAGCGAGGGCGCGATAGCGGTGGGGCAGGCGATGATTATGTTGGCAGTGCCGGCCTTTTCGCAGCCTCGCTAAAGCTCGACAGCTCCCACCTTTGATCTGCGTTGCTGATAGGAATGGTGTCCGTAAGGAATGCCTGGGAGCCGAGATTCAGCCGCCACCGCCGATCCCCTGTGTGAGCCGTCGAGCTTTAGCGAGGCCGCGATAGCGGTGGGGCAGGCGGCGAGTGGATTCGCTGATGAACCATAAAAAAGCCCTGGCATGCCAGGGCTTCTTCTTTCGCTAAGACTCAGCGACGACGAAACAACGGCAACGGTTCATCCGTTGCAGCCTGGTACGTCACGGAGAAGTCCTTGAGGCTTTCCAGCGCTTCGTACGGGTCTTTGTCGGCGCGCAGGGCGAAGGCATCGAACCCGCAGCGGCGCAGGTAGAACAACTGGTCGCGCAGTACGTCGCCAATGGCGCGCAACTCGCCCTTGTAACCGTAACGGTCACGCAACAGGCGCGCGTTGGAGTAGTTGCGACCGTCGGTGAAGGCCGGGAAGTTCAGGGCGATGACTTGGAAGTGTTCCACGTCGTCGCCGATCTCTTCGGCTTCTTCATCGGCGTCCAGCCACACACCCAGGCCGCCGTCGCGGGCCTTTAGGGCGTGGCCGTGTTCGCGCCACAGCGCCAACGGCACGATCAGGTCGTCGCAATTGGAGATGCCGTCGAAGCTCGCGTCCTTGGGCAGCAGGTGCCAGGTTTCGTCGAGGACTTCGTTGTTCTTAATGATTCGCTGCATAGACGCGCTCCTTGAACAGGTCAATGCCGATGCGCTGGTAGGTGTCGATAAAACGCTCATCTTCGGTGCGCTGTTCGATGTACACATCGATCAGTTTGCCGATCACCTCGGGCATGGCTTCCTGGGCGAAAGACGGGCCGAGGATCTTGCCCAGGCTCGCATCGCGGCTGGCGCTGCCACCCAGGGACACTTGGTAGAATTCTTCGCCTTTCTTGTCCACGCCCAGGATGCCGATGTGGCCGACGTGGTGGTGACCACAGGCGTTCATGCAACCGGAGATGTTCAGGTCCAGCTCGCCGATGTCGAACAGGTAGTCCAGGTCTTCGAAACGACGCTGGATCGATTCGGCAATCGGGATCGACTTGGCGTTGGCCAGGGAGCAGAAATCGCCACCCGGGCAGCAGATGATGTCGGTCAGCAGGCCGATGTTCGGTGTGGCGAAACCGCCTTCGCGCAGCTCGCCCCACAGGATAAACAATTGGCTCTGCTCAACGTCCGCGAGAATGATGTTCTGCTCGTGGGAGGTGCGCAGTTGGCCAAAGCTGTAGCGCTCGGCCAGGTCGGCGACGGCGTCCAGCTGCTTGTCGGTGATATCGCCCGGAGCAACGCCGGTAGGTTTCAGCGACAGGGTCACCGCGACATAACCCGGCTTCTTGTGCGCCAGGGTGTTGCGGGTACGCCAACGGGCGAAACCTGGGTGCTGCTGGTCGAGTGCCGCGAGCTCGGCGTCCTGATTGGTCAGGGCCTTGTACTCGGGATCAACGAAGTGTTTGGCCACGCGGTGCACTTCGGCTTCGGTCAGTGTGGTCTGGCCGCCGCGCAGGTGTTCCATTTCAGCGTCGACTTTCTGGGCAAACACCTCAGGGGTCAGCGCCTTGACCAGGATCTTGATCCGGGCCTTGTATTTGTTGTCACGACGGCCATAGCGGTTGTAGACCCGCAGGATCGCGTCGAGGTAGCTCAACAGGTCCTGCCACGGCAGGAACTCGTTGATGAAGGCGCCGACTACCGGGGTCCGGCCAAGGCCACCACCCACCAGTACGCGGAAGCCCAGTTCGCCGGCTGCGTTGTGCACTGGCTCCAGGCCGATATCGTGCACTTCGATGGCCGCGCGGTCCGAGGTCGAGCCATTGATGGCGATCTTGAACTTGCGTGGCAAGTAGGCGAATTCCGGGTGGAAGGTGGTCCACTGACGGACGATTTCGCACCAAGGGCGTGGATCGATCAGTTCGTCAGCGGCCACGCCGGCGAATTGGTCGGTGGTCACGTTACGCAGGCAGTTACCGCTGGTCTGAATCGCGTGCATTTGCACGGTCGCCAATTCAGCCAGGATGTCCGGCACATCTTCCAGTGCCGGCCAGTTGAACTGGACGTTCTGGCGGGTGCTGATGTGGGCGTAGCCTTTGTCGAAGTCGCGGGCAATCTTGGCCATCATGCGCGTCTGACGTGACGTCAGTTGGCCATAGGGCACGGCCACCCTCAGCATCGGCGCAAAGCGCTGCACATAAAGGCCATTTTGCAGGCGCAGAGGGCGGAACTCTTCTTCGCTCAGTTCACCTGCTAAGTAGCGTCGGGTCTGATCACGGAACTGCTTGACGCGGTCCTCGATGATGCGCTGATCGTATTCGTCGTATACGTACATATAGGTCCTGTTCTCGGCAAATCTGCGCGCACGGCCGCGCACTCCCAACGGAGCCGGGGCACGATACCAGTTTGCGTTTATGCGCAAAAGTGATGTTTGAGTATATGCAAATAACCAAATCGCCTAATTAGAGCCATTATTGCGATACCCACATTTGTCATACGGGCAATCGTCAACTTTACTGTGAGCGTGTTTAGGGGGCGTTCTCATCGATTTTCCCCGCCAGCGGGGAAAATCGATAAGAACGCCCCCTAGCAATCACCTATAAAACCGATAAGAGGCGATGCGATGAGCAATCCTACAAAAGCCCGTAAACCCGACAGTACCGTTGATGCCTGGGCCATTCTGTTTTTGATCATACTGGTGGTGGGAACTGCCGTATTCTGGGTGAGCCACCAGTAAACGTCCTCGGGTGACTGTCGCATTGCCACTATCATGGCGGTCAATATTCAAGGTTTGATAACCATGTTGAAGGTGTTGATTGCGTGTGTCTGGTTGCTGGGGTCGGCGTATGGGGCAACGGCCCATGCCACGTCGGTGGTGTTTCTCAACCCGGGCATGTCGACGGAAACCTTCTGGGTCAGCTACGCGCAATTCATGCAGGCCGGTGCCAAGGACCTCGGCCTGCATTTACGCGTGCGCTATTCCGAGCGCGATACCCAAAACACCCTGATCCAGGCCCGTGAGGCGCTGCAAGGCAGCGAGCGGCCGGATTACCTGGTGCTGGTGAATGAACAATACGTTGCCCCACAGATTCTGCGCATGGCCCAGGGCAGGGGGGTCAAGCTGCTGATCGTGAATAACGCGCTGACTGCCGACCAAGTGCAAATGCTCGGCCACGACGTCGATTGGCTCGGCAGCATCGTTCCCGACGACGAGCAGGCCGGGTACCTGATGTTCAGCGATCTACTGCGCCAGCACGGCCCTGTCGCGCCTGGCGAGCGCATTGATTTGTTGGCCTTCTCCGGCGTCAAGAACACCCCGGCCGCGCAGTTGCGTGAACAGGGCCTGCATCGCGCCCTGGCCGAGCACCCCGAGGTGCGGCTGCGCCAGTTGGTCTATGGCGAATGGAGCCGTCAGCGCGCGTTCGAGCAAGCCACGCAACTGTTCAAGCGCTACCCGAAGACGGCGCTGGTGTGGTCGGCCAACGATGAGATGGCACTGGGTGCGATGCAGGCGCTGCAGGGCAGCGGGCAAATGCCGGGCAAGCACGTGTTGTTCAGTGCGGCCAACAGTTCACCGCAGATCTTGCAGGCGCGGTTGGACGGTCGACTGAGTACGCTGGTCGCCGGGCATTTCACCCTGGGCGGGTGGGCGATGGTGTTGATTCATGATGATGCCAAGGGTGTGGACATTGGCACCTTCGGCGGACGTGATCGCCAGGAAGCGTTATTCCAGCTGATTGACGCCGCCCAGGCGCAGCGCTTACTGGGCGCTACTGCGCGCGTTGACTTTCGTGCGCTGTCTGCCGTCGGCAAGCCGGCGTCCTACCGTTATCCCTTCAGCTTGCAACTGCTGCTGCGCTAGACCCCGGCCAGGAGCAGCACCAGCTTGACGATGCCGAACAACGCCAAGGCAAACACCGCTGTGAACAGAATGCCCAGCAGCACAAAGTGGCTGGGCTTGCCGTGGGTAAAGTCGCGGGCGCGGTTCTTGCCACTCTGCACGCCAAAGGCGGCCGCCAAGACGCTGTGCAGCATCTGCCAGAAAGTAGGGGGCTTGTTGTTGACTGGATCGTCCATAAATCCCTCGACACAAGGTGTGTGAGGGACAGCATAGCTGACGATGTTTTGATCTGTAGTGAACGGGCTTGCCCCGCGCGGGGAAAGCCCGCTCACTACAGAACCTGGGGGGCGGTCAATCAGTTGTCGTAACCCAGGTTCGGCGCCAGCCAACGCTCGGTCACGGCCAGGTCCTGGCCTTTGCGGGCGGTGTAGCTCGCCACCTGGTCTTTGTCGACTTTGCCCACAGCAAAGTATTGCGCCTGCGGATGGGCGAAGTACCAGCCGCTGACGGCCGCCGCCGGAAACATTGCGTAGTGCTCGGTGAGGAACACGCCACTACGCCCGGCCTGCATTTCGCGGGCCTCGGGATCGAGCAGTTGGAACAGTTGGGCTTTTTCGGTGTGATCCGGGCACGCCGGGTAGCCCGGGGCAGGGCGGATGCCGCTGTATTGCTCCTTGATCAGCGCTTCGTTATCCAGTTGCTCGTCCCTGGCGTAACCCCAGTAGTCCTTACGGACTTGCTGGTGCAGCCACTCGGCGCAGGCTTCGGCCAGGCGGTCGGCCAGGGCCTTGACCATGATTGAGTTGTAGTCGTCGCCAGCGTCCTGATAGGCCCTGGCGACTTCTTCGGCACCGATGCCGGCGGTGGTGATGAAACCACCGATGTAGTCGGTTACACCGCTGTCTTTGGGTGCCACGAAGTCGGCCAGGGAGAAATTCGGCTTGCCGTCAGTCTTGATGATCTGCTGGCGCAGGTGGTGCAGCTTTGCGATCGGTTGGCCGTCGTCGCCGTAGACTTCCAGGTCATCGTCCTGCACCTGGTTGGTCGGCCAGAAACCGAATACCGCGCGGGCGCTGATGAGTTTTTCGTCGATCAGCTTGGCGAGCATTTCCTGGGCGTCGGCGTACAGCGCGGTGGCCGCTTCACCCACGACTTCATCGGTAAGGATGCGTGGGAATTTGCCGGCCAGGTCCCAGGAGATAAAGAACGGTGTCCAGTCGATGTACTCGGCCAGCACCTTGAGGTCGATATTGTCCAGCACCTTGGCGCCGGTAAAGGTCGGCACCACCGGCGTGTAGCTGCTCCAGTCGAACGGCGGCTTCTTCGCGATGGCGGCCGGGTAGCTCAGGCGTTCGGTGCGGGCGCTACGGTTGGAGGTGCGTTCGCGCACGTCGATGTATTCCAGGCGGGTTTTCTCGACGAAACCGGCCTTGAGTTCCTTGGACAGCAGTTGCGTGGCCACGCCCACGGCGCGCGAGGCGTCGGTCACGTAGATCACCGCATCGTTGCTGTACTTGGGCTCGATTTTCACCGCCGTGTGCGCCTTGGACGTGGTGGCGCCACCGATCATCAAGGGCAGGTGGAAGTCCTGGCGCTGCATCTCACGGGCGACATGCACCATCTCGTCCAGGGACGGGGTGATCAGGCCGGACAGCCCGATGATGTCGCACTTCTGCTCCTTGGCCACCTGCAGGATCTTCTCCGCCGGCACCATCACGCCGAGGTCGACGATGTCATAGCCGTTGCATCCCAGCACCACGCCGACGATGTTCTTGCCGATGTCGTGCACGTCGCCTTTCACAGTGGCCATCAGGATCTTGCCCTTGGCTTCCGGCTTGTCGCCTTTTTCCAGTTCGATGAACGGAATCAAGTGGGCCACGGCCTGCTTCATCACACGGGCGGACTTCACCACCTGGGGCAGGAACATTTTGCCGGCGCCGAACAGGTCGCCAACGATGTTCATGCCGGACATCAACGGGCCTTCGATCACTTCGATCGGGCGTGCGAATGACTGCCGGGATTCCTCGGTGTCGTCGACGATGTGGGTGGTGATGCCCTTGACCAGCGCATGTTCCAGACGTTTGTTGACCGGCCAGCCGCGCCATTCTTCGGTCTCGGCTTCCTTGACGCTGCCGTCGCCTTTGTATTTGTCGGCGATGGCGAGGAGGGCGTCGGTGCCTTCCGGGGTGCGGTTGAGCACCACGTCTTCCACGGCGTCACGCAGCTCGGCCGGGATCTGGTCGTAGATCTCCAACTGGCCGGCGTTGACGATACCCATGGTCAGGCCGTTGCGGATCGCGTACAGCAGGAACACCGAGTGGATTGCCTCACGCACCGGGTTGTTGCCACGAAACGAGAACGACACGTTGGACACGCCGCCGGAGGTCAGCGCATACGGCAGCTCGTCACGGATATAGGCACAGGCGTTGATAAAGTCGACGGCGTAGTTGTTGTGCTCTTCGATACCGGTGGCGACCGCGAAAATGTTCGGGTCGAAGATGATGTCTTCCGGCGGGAAGCCGACTTCATTCACCAGGATGTCGTAGGAGCGTTTGCAGATCTCTTTCTTGCGCGCTTCGGTGTCGGCCTGGCCGGCTTCGTCAAACGCCATCACCACCACGGCGGCGCCATAGCGCTTGCACAGCTTGGCGTGGTGAATGAACTGCTCGACGCCTTCCTTCATGCTGATGGAGTTGACGATGCCCTTGCCCTGGATGCACTTCAGGCCGGCCTCGATCACTTCCCACTTGGAGGAGTCGATCATGATCGGCACGCGGGAGATGTCCGGCTCGCCGGCAATCAGATTGAGGAAGGTCACCATGGCCAGCTTCGAATCGAGCATGCCCTCGTCCATGTTGATATCGATCACCTGGGCGCCGGCTTCTACCTGCTGCAAGGCGACTTCCAGGGCTTCGGTGTAGTTGTCTTCACGGATCAGGCGCGCGAAACGCGCGGAGCCGGTGATGTTGGTGCGCTCGCCGACGTTGACGAACAATGAGCTGCGATCAATCGTGAACGGCTCCAGGCCCGACAGGCGGCAGGCCTTGGGGATGTCCGGGATCTGGCGCGGCGCATAACCGGCCACAGCCTTGGCGATGGCTTCGATATGGCCCGGCGTGGTGCCGCAGCAGCCGCCGACGATGTTCAGGAAGCCGCTCTGGGCAAACTCCTCGATAACCTTGGCGGTTTCCGATGGCAGTTCATCGTACTCGCCGAATTCGTTGGGCAGGCCAGCATTGGGGTGCGCGGACACATGGGTGCTGGCTTTGTTCGACAACTCTTCCAGGTACGGGCGCAGTTCGCTGGCGCCCAGGGCGCAGTTTAGGCCCACGGAAATCGGCTTGGCGTGGCTGACGGAGTTCCAGAACGCTTCAGTGGTCTGGCCCGACAGCGTGCGGCCGGAGGCGTCGGTGATGGTGCCGGAGATCATGATCGGCAGTTCGATATTCAGCTCTTCAAACACACCCTGCACGGCGAAGATCGCCGCCTTGGCGTTGAGGGTGTCGAAGATGGTTTCGATCAGGATCAGGTCAGCGCCGCCTTCGATCAGGCCTTTGGTGGCTTCGGTGTAGTTTTCCACCAGTTCATCAAAGGTCACGTTGCGGTAGCCGGGGTTGTTCACGTCGGGCGACAGCGAGCAGGTACGGCTGGTCGGGCCGAGCACGCCAGCAACGAAACGCGGCTTGGCCGGTGTCTCCAGGGTCTTGGCGTCAGCGACCTTGCGCGCCAGGCGTGCGCCTTCTACGTTGAGCTCGTAGGCCAGTTCTTCCATGCCGTAATCGGCCATGGAAACGCGGGTGGCATTGAAGGTGTTGGTTTCGAGGATGTCGGCACCGGCATCCAGGTAGGCTTTTTCAATACCGCCGATCACGTCCGGACGGGTGAGCACCAGCAAGTCGTTGTTTCCCTTGACGTCACTTGGCCAGTCGGCGAAGCGTTTGCCACGGTAGTCCTGTTCTTCAAGCTTGTAGCTCTGGATCATCGTGCCCATACCGCCGTCGAGGATCAGGATGCGGTCCTTGAGGGCTTGGTGAAGGGCTTGCAGACGAGCGCTACGATCGGACATGGGACTACTCTGGTCAGGCATTTCGGAGGGCGTGAATCATAGCAAACCTGTGCCGATTTGGAGCATGTACGGGTTTTACATGAATATCGTTCATGTTGGCTGGGGGCATGGCCCGGTAGAATCACCGGCACTTTTCGCCGCACGCATTGAATCGGGACCGGATCCATGTCATTTCGCCTCATCGCCAGCGCCGTCCTGGCACTGGTTACCTGCACTGCTCAGGCCGACGGATCCGCCCCGGCGATTTCGTATACCCGCGACATTCAACCGATCTTCACCGAGAAATGCGTGGCCTGCCATGCCTGCTACGACTCCGCCTGCCAGCTCAACCTGGGCAGTGCCGAAGGCGCGGTGCGCGGTGCGAGCAAAATGCCGGTGTATGATGGCGAGCGCAGCCAGGCGGCGCCGACCACCCGCCTGTTTATAGATGCTTCTGGCAAGGCGGCCTGGCAACAGAATGGCTTTTACTCGGTGTTGGACGCGCAGGGCAGCCAGGCTGCATTGATGGCGCGCATGCTCGAATTGGGGCACAACGCTGCACTGGCACCCAATGCCAAGTTGCCTGAAGACATCGTCCTGGGCCTGAACCGCGCGAACATGTGCGCAATACCCGGCGAATTCAACGCCTACGCCGGCGCCCACCCCACGGAAGGCATGCCACTCGCCGTCACCGGCCTGACCGAGCAGCAGTACCAGGCGCTGCAACGCTGGCTCGCGTCCGGCGCGCCTATAGATGAACAAAGCCTGGCGCCGAGTGCCAGCGAAGCCTTGCAGGTGCAGCAGTGGGAGAACCTGTTCAACAAGCCAGGCGCCCGCGAAAGCTTGGTGGCACGCTGGTTATTTGAGCATTTGTACCTGGCGCATATTGACTTCGAGAATGGCGAGCCGGGGCATTTCTTCCAGTGGGTGCGGTCGCGCACCCCGAGCGGGCAGCCGATTGATCTGATCACTACCCGTCGCCCTAACGATGACCCTGGTACTCATGTGTATTACCGCCTGTGGCCAGTGCAGGGCGTGATCGTGCATAAAACCCACATCACTTACCCCTTCAGTGCTGCGAAAATGGCGCGCATCAAAGCGCTGTTCTACGCCGGCGACTGGCAGGTCAGCGCCTTGCCTGGCTACGGCCCAGCCCGTCGCGCCAATCCATTCGAAACCTTCGAGGCCATCCCCGCCAAGGCGCGTTACCAGTTCATGCTGGATAACGCCGAATACTTCGTACGCACGTTCATTCGTGGGCCGGTGTGCCGCGGGCAGATTGCCACGGATGTGATCCGCGATAACTTCTGGACCCTGTTCCAAGACCCGGACCACGACCTCTACATCACCGATGCGCGCTATCGCGGCCAGGCCACGCCATTACTGGCCATGCCGGGACAGAATGACGATGTGGGCAGCGTGCTCAGCCTGTGGCGGGCCTACCGCGATAAACGCAATGAATACGAGGCCCTGCGCCGTGACAGCTATGCTGACCTGCCGCCGCCAAGCTGGTCGAGCCTGTGGGCGGGCAATGACGATGCCTTGCTGAGCATTTTCCGCCACTTCGACAGCGCCTCGGTGACCAAAGGCCTGATCGGCGATGTGCCGCAGACGATGTGGTTGTTCGACTATCCGCTGCTGGAGCGTACGTACTACCAATTGGCGGTGAATTTCGACGTGTTCGGCAATGTCTCGCACCAGGCCCAGACCCGGTTGTACTTCGACCTGATCCGTAACGGCGCCGAGCAGAACTTCCTGCGCCTGATGCCCGCCGATACCCGTGAAGACTTCCTCGACGACTGGTACCAGAACAGCGGCAAGATCAAGCTCTGGCTGGACTATGAGGCCATTGATGATGAAAAACCCACGGGTTTGCACCTGAACCAAAACGACCCGAAGCGCGATTTCGCCAACCAATTGTTGACCCGTTATGCCAGCTTGAACGCCAGCCCGGACCCATTTAACCGTTGTGTGAGTGCGTATTGCTCGCGCAGCGGTATTGATCCGGTCTTGCAGGATGCGGAGCAGGCGTTGAGCCGCTTGACCTCACGCCCGGCCGCCGGGCTCAAGGTGATCGATCAATTGCCCGAAGCCACGATGTTGCGCATTCAAACTGCCAGCGGCAAGCGCGAGATCTACAGCCTGCTGCGCAACCGCGCCCACAGTAATGTCGCGTTTTTGCTGGGCGAAGCCTATCGCTACCAGCCGCGACTCGACACCTTGACCCTTTACCCCGGCGTACTAAGCAGTTACCCGAACTTCATGTTCAATATACCCGCCCAGGAAGTGCCCGAGTTCGTGGCTGAAATGGAGCGGGCCAAAGATGCCGATCGTTTCGAAAAGATCGTCGACCGCTGGGGCGTGCGGCGCAGTCATCCGTTGTTCTGGCAGTACTTCCACGATCTGTCGCAGTACCTCCACGAAGTCGCGCCCGTGGAAGAGGGGGTATTGGACATGAACCGCTATGAGAACCTATAACGACGCTCATTGATCCAGTCATCTCTCCAGGCGGAAGTTGAAGCAGTCGGATATCCAGTGCGCGGGGCTCGAAAAGGTACTCCGATAATGTTGATTTCAGTGCAATTTCTCCGCGCCTTGGCTGCATGGCTGGTGGTGGGTCACCATGTCATGCAGCTGTTTTTCAACTTTGAGGTGCACAACGCGCTGGAGTATCTGTTCGTCGAAAAAGGCGGCGCAGGGGTGGATGTGTTCTTTGTCATCAGCGGCCTGGTGATATTCCTTGCGACCGCAGACAAAGCCCTGACACCTTGGTGCTTCATGCTCATGCGCGTGGCACGGATCGCTCCGGCGTACTGGTTCTATACCTTGCTGCTGGCCCTCCTGACCCTGGCTGTGCCGTCGATGTTTCCCGATGTTCAACTCGCGCTGGGCCATGTGCTCCTGTCGATGCTCTTTATCCCTGCCCAGCACCCGGCAGGCTACGGCGTCTATCCGCTGCTGGATGTCGGCTGGACCCTGAACTTCGAAATGCTGTTCTATGGCCTGTTCGCCGTCGCCTTGTGGGTTCGTGGGGACTATCGGTTATGGGTGGTGGCCGTGCTGTTGTACCTGGTGTGCTACCTCATCGCTCCCGCCCTTGACTTGGCCGACGGTTTTTACAGCAATGATATTGTCCTGGAGTTTCTGATGGGCATGGTCATCGGCATGCTGTATCGCCGCGGCCTGTGTCGGGCCAGGGCGTGGGTGCCGTTGTTGGGGATTGTGGCGGCATCAGTGGCGTTTTATCACGGGGCGGATCTGCCCCGTGCGTTTGAATGGGGCGTGCCCAGCGCGATCCTGGTCATCAGTTGCGTGGCACTGGAGCCTTACTTCCAAGGCTCACGCGTGTTGAAGCTGATGGGGGACTGCTCTTACTCGGTGTATCTGATCCACGTGCTGGTTCTGTGCGCTGGGCTGTGGGTGGTCAAGCGTACGGGAATAGATCCCTATGCGATGCTGCCTGTTTGCATCGTATTAACGGCGCTTTGCGCCTTTGCGAGCTACCAATGGCTGGAAAAATCGACCTATCGCACGCTTAAGCGTTGGTTTGGCATTGATGATCCCGCAGCTCTTTCCCGACAAAAATACTAGGACTTTGTACCTCTGTAATGATTTGGCGTAAACTGCCGGCAAGCCTGTGAGGAGTTTCCATGACTGCCATAACCATTACCGACGCCGCCCACGATTACCTGGCTGACCTGCTGTCCAAGCAGAACACCCCAGGTATCGGTATTCGCGTCTTTATCACCCAACCCGGCACCCAATACGCCGAGACTTGCATTGCCTACTGCAAGCCAGGGGAAGAGAAGCCTGAAGACACCGCCTTGGGGCTGAAAAGCTTCACCGCGTACATCGACGCCTTCAGCGAAGCCTTCCTCGACGACGCCGTGGTCGACTACGCCACCGATCGCATGGGCGGCCAACTGACCATCAAGGCGCCGAATGCCAAGGTGCCGAACGTCAACGCCGACAGTCCGGTGAACGAGCGCATCAACTACTACCTGCAAACCGAGATCAACCCGGGCCTGGCCAGCCACGGCGGTCAGGTCAGCCTGATCGACGTGGTGGATGACGGCATTGCCGTGCTCAAGTTTGGCGGCGGCTGCCAAGGCTGCGGCCAGGCGGACGTGACCCTGCGCGAAGGCATCGAGCGGACCCTGCTGGAGCGTATTCCAGAGCTCAAGGGTGTACGTGACGTGACCGACCACACGCAGAAAGAAAACGCCTACTACTGAGTAAGGTGTTCACTGCGGACAAAAAAACGGCGCCCCGTGAGCGCCGTTTTTTATTGTTTAAATTCAATGGTTTGAGATACTTAGCTAAGAAAGCAGATCAACTGTGGGAACAAACCCGCTCCAGCGGTTTTATTATAATTTATTCAATTAAATCAGTGCCTTGAATCTGTAAGCTGATTCAGTTTATTAAGATCGATAAAGGTGCGCATGCCCTGCGCGATACAGCGAAGACTCACTGAAACCCTCACTGCCCAACACCCGACCCACCACAATCAACGCCGTTCGCCGAAATCCCTTCGCCGCCACTTTCCCGGCAATATCGCTCAGCGCCCCCACCACCCAATCCTGATCCGGCCACGTCGCGCGGTGCACCACGGCAATCGGGCAGTCCGCGCCATAGTGCGGCAGCAGTTGAGCGACGATTTTCTCCAAGTGATTGACCCCCAGATGGATCGCCATGGTGGTGCCATGTCGCGCCAGGCTGTCGAAGTCCTCGCCATCCGGCATGCTGGTTTTATCTGCATAACGGGTCAGGATCACACTCTGGGCGATGTCCGGCAGGGTCAGCTCGGTTTCCAATAACGCTGCGCAAGCCGCCACTGCCGTGACGCCGGGAATGATCTGGAATGGGATGCCCAGCTCACGCAAATGACGGATCTGCTCGCCAATCGCCCCGTACAGGCTCGGGTCGCCAGAATGTACGCGTGCCACGTCCTGGCCTTTCGCGTGGGCGGTCTTGATCAGGTCGATGATCTGTTCAAGGTGCAATTCGGCACTGTTGACCAGTTGTTCTGCCTGGTGGCCTTCGAGCACTGCCGTCGGCACCAGCGAGCCGGCATAGATGATCACCGGGCAACTGCGGATCAGCCGCTGGCCTTTGACGGTGATCAATTCCGGGTCGCCGGGGCCTGCGCCGATGAAGTAGACGGTCATGGGAATATCCTATGGAAAAACGCACGAGCATGAAGAACGCTCATGATCGGAGCGGGCGATTATCAGGTTTTCAGCCGGCGCAAGCCAATGCGAAGGTGGCCTGGGCGGTTTGCTTGCGGGTAATCAATAGCCGGGCAGGGGCGTTGGCGAGGTGTTCAGCCAGGGCCAGGGCGGCGCTTTCGGCAATGCCGTAGCAGCCTGTATGGGCAAACGCGATCGCGGATTTGTGGCTCAGCTGTTCTGCATAGCCCGCCAACTGATCAGCGTCGAAACACTGGAACGGCACGTTCAACAGATCGGCCAGGGCTCGAAGGCCAGGTTCATCGCGCTTGCGGTCGATACTGGCCAGCGCGGTGATCCGTTGGGGCTCGATACCGCCCTCGGCGAGGGCGCTCTCGAGCAGGGCCAGCAGGGTGTGAACGTCACAACCCCGCTGGCACCCCAGGCCGACCACTAAAATCATGCTGGGTATTGATCATCACGATTGCGGCGGAACAGCCAAGTGCTGATCAGGCCCAGCGCTAGCCAGAAGGCGACATTGGTCAACTGCGAAGCAATCTTGAACTGCGCTTCCAAGGCTTCGGGGGCTAGCATCGAATGCACTTGCGGCTGGGGCGCGCCGATCACGTGTGGCACGACCAGAATCGCTACGCCCAGCGCTTTGAGCAGCCAATTGCGGCCGAACACGATCAGCGCTATGCCCGCAGCGGTGGAGGCGGCGGTGCCTACCCACCAGATCTGCCGTTGTGCGAGATCAGCGGCAGCAGTGCCCGGCAGCTCAGGCGGCAGGCCCATTGTCGGCGCCAACACGAAGGTTGCGTAGCCGGCCAACCCCCAGAGCAGCCCCTGGGCAGTGCGGGTGGGTGCGCGCAAGGTATAGAGACCGGCGAGCATCAGCGCGAAACCGACAGCGACCACCAGATTACCGCCGGTGGTAGACAGCACGCGCTGCCAGCCGTCTTCCGGCTCCCAGGCTTCGAGGTCATGGGTATGCGCGGCAGCACCGGCTGCGTGCTCATGCATCACTTCAGTCGCTGCCGGGGCCTTTTCAAAGGTTTCCGCCTGCAGAATTAACGGAGCGACCCAGAAGCTTTGCAGCAGGGTCAGCAGCAGGGCAGCCAGAAGACCGGTGAAACCGGCAGTTTGCGCAATACGCTTGATCATGTCGGCAGGTCTCAGTGGCACGGGAACGCGGCGCTGTGGCGGGTATCGTGGGCAGCGTTGTGCACCGCCTCGATGTGCGAGAAGCCGGCGAAATACACCAGGCACGCGCCCAGGATCGACGCGCCGATTGCGGCGGTCAGGCGTTGGCTCAAGGTAGAGGTGCTGCTGGCGGAGTGCGAAGTGCTGCTGATGATCGACATGGCGCGTCCCTTTCAGGTATCAGGGTGAAACGAGCGCATGAAAACCCCGCGAGCCAGGCTCGCAGGGTTTTGAACAGCGCCCGCCCACCGCGGGTTTGTTATCTGATTTTCGGGCCGGTCTCCGGGCTTGCGAGGGGCATTGTGCCTAATTAAGCATCGCCTTCCCATGCCTTAGAGGCACAGTGGATCTGACGCTTCACTCGCTTACCGTTGCGGGGGCAGCACCGGACTTGCCATATGTTATGGCTCACCGGTTTCCCGTTTCACCCTGTGAAGGGCACCCGAAACAAGGTGTGTAGGAGAGCATGGGGGTGGGAGGGGAGTCAATTGGGGAGGGCATATCCGTTATTTGGGTAATGGCTGCTATTGGTTCCGGCGTGAGGGCGGAACCAATAGCAGCTGTAACCGCAGAAACGGATATGTACGCCAACCCAACCCCATCATTGACCATCCCCCAAGCACTGCGTAGCCTTGCACCCTCGAGGTTCTTCGGCCCAGGCCGAAGCTAAGAAGGGAACGCGGTCCAATCCGCGGCTGCCCCCGCAACTGTGAAGGGTTTATCTGACTGCCACGCCACTGCCGATACGGCGGGAAGGCGCAGCCAGCGCCGGTCGCAAGACCCGCAAGCCCCAAGCCAGGAGACCTGCCTCGCAACCGATTTTCAATTCAACCGGGCGGGGTGATCCGGTGACGAAAACCGCTGCTGCGCGCCGTCGCAGGGCCTATCGTCCCGTATGCCCGCCCCAAAGGGCATCCGATGAAAACACTGGCCAAACTCCCCGTCACCATCGTTACCGGCTTTCTCGGCTCGGGCAAAACCACCTTGCTGCGCCATATGCTCGACAACGCCCAGGGCCGTCGTATTGCCGTGATCGTCAACGAATTCGGCGAGCTGGGCATCGACGGTGAAATCCTCAAGCAGTGCTCCATCGGTTGCACCGAAGAAGAAGCCAGCGGCCGTGTTTACGAACTGGCGAACGGCTGCCTGTGCTGCACCGTGCAAGAAGAATTCTTCCCAGTGATGCGCGAACTGGTCGCGCGTCGCGGTGACCTTGACCATATCCTTATCGAAACCTCCGGGCTGGCCCTGCCAAAGCCGTTGGTACAAGCCTTCCAGTGGCCGGAGATCCGCAGCGCCTGCACCGTTGATGCGGTGATTACCGTGGTCGACAGCCCGGCCGTGGCCGCTGGCACGTTTGCGGCATTCCCGGATCAAGTGGATGCCCAGCGCAAACTCGATCCGAACCTGGACCACGAATCGCCACTGCACGAACTGTTCGCTGACCAACTGGCCAGCGCCGACCTCGTTATCCTCAATAAATCCGACCTGATCAGCCCTGAAGACCTCGCCCGCGTACGCCTTGAAGTCGCCGAAGAGCTGCCGCCAGCGGTGAAGATCATCGAAGCCAGCAGCGGTCGCGTGCCGTTGGACGTGTTGATTGGCCTGAGCGCTGGCTCTGAAGAGCACATCGACGGCCGTCACAGCCATCACGATCACCATCACGAGGGCGAGGACGATCATGACCACGATGCCTTCGACTCCATTTCCATCGACCTGCCGCAGGCTGACGAAGCGCTGCTGCTCGATGCGCTGAACCAATTGGTCGTGCAACACGGCATCCTGCGCGTCAAAGGCTTCGCTGCCATCCCGAACAAGCCGATGCGCCTGCTGATCCAGGGCGTGGGCACGCGTTTCGACAAACACTTTGACCGCGCCTGGGGCGCCGACGAAGCCCGCATAACGCGACTGGTGCTGATCGGCCAGGCGCTGGACGCAGCGGGCCTTGAAGCGCAACTGCGCGCCGCCCTCAGCGTTTAACCCATGCACCTGCTCAGGACCCAGCCCGGTGGTTTCGTCTCAGACGACAATATTGCCGACCTTGGCCAAACCCCCGCTGAACTGGTGATCTTGTGCAGCGGTGATTCGAGCCTCGCACTGCTGGCCGAAGCCGCCCAGCACTTGCCGGATGATTACCCGACGTTTCGCCTGGCCAACCCGATGCAAGTGCAGAACCATGCCTCGGTCGACCTGTACGTCGATGAGGTGCTGCGCCACGCCAAGGTCATCCTGATTTCGCTGCATGGCGGCATTGGTTATTGGCGTTACGGCATCGAGCGTCTGGTGGCGTTGGCGGAACGCGGCGTGCAACTGATCCTGGTGCCGGGGTGTGATCGCCCGGACCCTGAGCTCAGCGGCTTGAGCACTGTTGGCGCACAGGAACGTGACCGCCTGTGGCACTTTCTGCGCCAGGGCGGCCTGGCTAACGCGCTGGATTTTTACCGCTGCCTGGCCAGTGCCTACCTAGGCCAAGACTACGCCTGGGCCGAACCGCAAACCCTGCCGCGCACGGCGATTTATCACCCGCACAACGCCACTGCCCGCCTGAATGATTGGCAGGCGGATTGGAACGCTGATTGGCCGGTGGCGGCGGTGCTGTTCTACCGCTCGCATTTGCAGGCCGCCAATACCGGCTTTATTGATGTGTTCTGCGAGCGCTTGCAGGCGGCGGGGTTGAACCCGTTGCCGATGGCGGTGGCCAGTCTTAAAGAGCCCGGCTGCCTGACGGTGGTCGAGGACTTGCTGGATGAGGTCGGCGCGGCGGTGATCCTCAACACCACCGGTTTTGCCCAATCCAGCCCCGAAGCGCCGCATTTGCGGCCGTTTCGCCGCAATATCCCGGTGATCCAGGCGATCTGCGCCCAGGACAATCAGCCCGGCTGGGAGGCCAGCGAGCAAGGCCTCGGCCCGCGCGATCTGGCGATGCACATTGCGTTGCCGGAGCTGGACGGGCGCATCATCAGCCGGCCGATCAGCTTCAAGGACCTGGCCTGGCGCAGCGAGCGCAGCCAGTCGGATGTGGTGTGCTATCGAGCAGCGCCCGAGCGTATGGATTTCGTGGCTGAGCTGGCGCGGCGCTGGGTCGAACTCGCACGGGTGCCGAACGCGCACAAGCGTATCGCATTGATCCTCGCCAACTACCCAACTCGCGATGGCCGTATCGGTAACGGCGTAGGCCTGGATACGCCCGCAGCGGCGCTGAATATCCTGCGTGCCCTGCAGGCCGAAGGCTATCCGCTGCCGGACACGTTGCCCGACAGCGGCACTGCGCTGATTCATCAACTGCTGGGCGGTGTCACCAACGACCTGGACAGTCTCGACCTGCGTCCGTGCCATCAAAGCCTGGGCCTGGACGACTACGAGACACTGTTCAGTCGCTTGCCCGAGGCTAATCGTCGAGCCGTGATGGAACGCTGGGGCACGCCTCATAACGATCCGATGTGCCGCGACGGCCGGATGATGATCGCCGGCCTGCGCCTGGGACTGACCTTCGTCGGTATCCAACCGGCGCGGGGTTATCAGGTCGACGCCAGCGCGGTGTACCACGACCCGGACCTGGTGCCACCCCATGGCTATCTGGCGTTCTATTTTTGGCTGCGCCATACCTACGGCGCCCACGCTGTGATTCACGTGGGTAAGCACGGCAACCTCGAATGGCTGCCGGGCAAGGGCGTGGGCCTCTCGGAAAACTGCTGGCCCGATGCGCTGCTGGGGCCGCTGCCGAATATCTATCCGTTTATCGTCAACGACCCAGGTGAGGGCGCCCAAGCCAAACGGCGTACCCAGGCGGTGATCATCGATCACTTGATGCCGCCGCTGACCCGCGCCGAAACCTATGGCCCGTTGCGTGACCTGGAGTTGTTGGCCGACGAGTATTACGAGGCGCAACTGCTCGACCCACGCCGCGCCCTGGAATTGCAGAAAGACATCCTCACGCTGGTGCGCGAAACCCGTATCGACCAGGAGCTTGAGCTGGACAAGGACGCCGACGCCGCCATCTGGCTGCCGCGCCTCGATACCTACCTGTGCGACTTAAAGGAATCGCAGATCCGCGACGGCCTGCACATCTTTGGCGAGTCGCCTGAAGGCCGCTTGCGTATCGACACCTTGCTCGCCTTACTGCGCATCCCGCGTGGTGACGGCCGAGGTCCGCAATCGAGTGTGCTGCGAGTGTTGGCCAAGGCTTTCGAGCTGGGCTTCGACCCACTCGACTGCGCCCTGGCCGAACCCTGGACCGGGCGCCGGCCCGACGTGTTGCTGAAAATCGATGAGCAGTTGTGGCGCACCGCCGGCGATACCCGTGAGCGCCTGGAGTTGTATGCAGCGCGGCTGATCGAACAGGCGTTGGAAGGGCCGCTTGAACAATTGGAAGCGCCCGGTTGGGAGGAGGTGAAGGCGGTGATCGAGAGCCTGCGCAGAGTCGTGGCGCCATGCCTGGACGCCTGTGGGCCGGCAGAAATGCGCGGGTTGCTGGACGCCTTGAGCGGCCGCTTCGTGCCTGCCGGCCCCAGTGGCGCACCGAGTCGCGGGCGTTTGGACGTGCTGCCGACCGGGCGCAATTTTTTCACCGTCGACGTGCGCAACTTGCCGACCACCACGGCCTGGCGCATTGGCTTCCAGTCGGCCAACCTGATTCTTGAGCGGCACCTGCAAGACCATGGCGACCACCTGCGCCAGCTCGGCCTGTCGGTGTGGGGCACCGCCACCATGCGCACTGGCGGCGACGATATCGCCCAGGCCATGGCGCTGATGGGCGTGAGGCCGGTGTGGGCGACGGGCAGCCAGCGCGTGGATGACTTTGAAATCCTGCCGATCAGCCTGTTGGACCGTCCGCGCGTTGACGTGACGTTGCGCGTGTCCGGCTTTTTCCGTGACGCCTTTGCCAACCTGATCCGCCTGTTCGACGCGGCGGTGCAGGCGGTGGCCGCGCTGGACGAACCAGACGACATGAACCCGCTGGCGGCCAAAGTGCGCAGTGAACGTGAGGCGTTGTTCAAGTCGGGCCTGGACGCAGAGGCCGCAGCGAAACAGGCCGGCTGGCGCATCTTCGGCGCGAAACCCGGCGCCTATGGTGCGGGTGTGCAAGGCGCGATCGATGGTCGCCTGTGGCAAAGCCGCGAAGACTTGGCCGAGGTCTATTTGAACTGGGGCGGCTACGCCTATGGCGGCTCCGATGAGGGCACCGCCGCCCGCGAGCAATTCGCCCAGCGCTTGAGCCAGGTGCAGGCGGTGTTGCAGAACCAGGACAACCGCGAGCACGACCTGCTCGACTCCAATGATTACTACCAATTCCAGGGCGGCATGCTCGCCGCCGTGGAAGAACTGAGTGGCGAAAAGGCCGCCAGTTACCACGGTGACCACAGCCAGCCGGACCTGCCGAAGATCCGAACGCTGAAGGAAGAGCTGAACCGGGTGATCCGTTCCCGCGCCGCCAACCCCAAGTGGATCGACGGCGTGAAGCGCCATGGCTATAAAGGTGCGTTTGAAATGGCCGCGACCGTGGACAATCTGTTCGCGTTCGATGCCACCACCGCGCTGATCGACGATCATCAATACGCCTTGCTCGCCGACGCTTACCTGCTGGACCCTGACACACGGGCCTTTGTGCAAGAGCACAATCCCGACGCCCTGCGTGACATGACCGAACGCATGCTGGAAGCGCAGCAACGTGGCCAGTGGCAGGCGCCGGGGGCTTATAAAGAGGCGTTGGAAAACCTGTTGCTGGATATAGAAGAAGACAGCTGATGACTGATACTCCGCATTTTCCGCTGTCCGCCGTGGTCGGCGCCGACGACTTGAAATTGGCCCTGTGCCTGACTGCCATCGACCCGAAGATCGGCGGCGTGCTGATCGAAGGCCCGCGTGGCATGGCCAAGTCCACCTTGGCGCGGGGGCTGGCAGACCTGCTGGCCAGTGGTCAATTCGTCACCTTGCCCTTGGGCGCTACCGAAGAGCGGCTGGTGGGGACGCTGGACCTGGACGCCGCATTGGGCGAAGGCCGCGCGCAGTTTTCCCCCGGCGTCTTGGCCAAGGCTGACGGCGGGGTGCTGTATGTCGATGAAGTCAACTTGCTGGCCGATCACCTGGTGGACCTGCTGCTCGACGTGGCGGCCAGCGGCACCAACCTGATCGAGCGTGACGGCATCTCCCATCGCCATTCGGCGCGTTTTGTACTGATCGGCACCATGAATCCGGAGGAGGGCGAGTTACGCCCGCAACTGCTCGACCGCTTCGGTTTCAACGTGGCCTTGAGTGGGCAGACCCTGCCGGTCGAGCGTGGGCAAATCATCCGTCGTCGCCTGGACTTTGACAGCGACCCGGCGGCGTTCTGCGCGCATTGGGCAGAGCCCCAAGCCGCTCTGCGCGAGCGCTGTACCCAGGCGCGGGCGCGACTCGACACCATCGCACTGGATGACCAGGCACTGGCGCAGATCACAGAGCGGTGCTTTGCCGCCGGTGTCGATGGCTTGCGTGCGGATCTGGTTTGGCTGCGCGGCGCCAGGGCGCACGCGGCATGGCGCGGGGCGGATGCGATCGCCGAGGAAGACATCGAAGCCGTCGCCGAGTTTGCCCTGCGCCATCGCCGCCAGGCACCATCGCCGCCGTCCAATGCGCCGAGTAAAGGGCAGTCGCCAACGTCCTCCGACACGTCGCCGGGTCAAGGCCAATGGGGTGACATGCCCGCACCGGCCCTGCCCACGGGCGCACGCCGGGATGTACCCACCTGGCCAAAAAAGCCCTAGGCATTCGCCCTCGACCTGACGCGGGGGCGGATGCCCGGCCCAAGGCAGGACGACTCGATAGAGGCAGGCACGGTAAGGTCCGGAGTGCGAAACAGGGTTCGATCAATTGGCCGGGCACTCTGCTCGATGGCCGGCCGCAATCGCGAGAGGATCTACGGTTTCACCTGCGCAGTCGCTCGGCCCATGAGTTGTGGCTGGTGATTGTCGATGCGTCGGCGTCAACCCGGCGCCATCGTGCGCTCACCGATGCCAAAGGTTTGCTGGCCCAGTTGTTTGATGACGCCTACCGCCAACGCGCGCGGATGGCCTTGTTGACGGTCAGCGGGCAATCGCCCAAATGGCAGGTACAGGGACTGAAAGCTGCGAAGGGTTTGGCCGGATGGTTGGACCTGTTGGGGGCGGGCGGGGGCACGCCGTTGTTCGCGGCGCTGACTGAGGCTGGGAATTGGCTGGCGGTGCGGCGTAAGCGGTTTCCGACTGAGCAGCAGCGCTTGTTGGTGATCACCGATGGGCGGCTTAAGGATGTCGCAGGACTGCCGTTGCTGGAGTGCTCGGGATTATTGATAGACATCGAGCGTGGGCCGATCAGGTTGGGCCGGGCTGAGGAATTGGCGGCTGGGTTGCAGTTGGATTATCAGCATATCGATAAGGTTTAGCGCCTGGGCCGCCGCCTTCGCGAGCAAGCCCTCAACTACACCACAAGGTTATCAGCCCGCCCCCGGCACATTCGGCCAAAGATCCGCCACCAGAAACAGCCGCTCAGCCTCTTCCCAATCCTGACCCGCCTGAACCAGCCGTACTAATAGCTGCGCTGGAGCCATCGGATCCAGGTCCGCCAGCCAACCCTGCATCTGCTCCTCACTCCATACCTCATCCGCTGGGTAATGCGCCGGCGCCAGCCATGCATGCCGGGGCAGGGGTTGCCAGCGGCCGGGGGCGCTGGCGCTGACAAATGCCCGCCAGTCGCGCTGATGCAACCAGCGCCCACGCAAATGCTGCGGGTGGGCACCCACGGGTGCCTGCGCTTCACCGGGCCAGGGATACAGCAAATACCCGCCCAGCCACAAATGCGCATCGAACTGCTGGATATCCAGCGCCGCCAACACCTCGCGGCTCTCCGCCCGCGCCGAGATTGGCAATTGGTGCTGGGCCAGATGCGCCAGCTTGCGGTCCAGCCGATCATGACAACCCGGCCCCAGCCACTGCGCCGTGTCCTGGCCGTCGCCGTCCTGCGGCCCCAGATAGAGTTTGATCGCCAGTTCCAAGTGATGCACGCCATCGCGGTCGCGCAGCAACATATCCAGCTCGCCGAGGGTATGCCCGGCGCGGCGGATCGGCAGGTTGGCGGCCAGCAACTCCACGCCCGGCGCATGCTGCACGGCGAACTGCCATAACCGCTCGTAATAAAGCCCAAGACGACGGGTACGGGCCAGGCTCAGCCAGTGTTGCAAGGGGCTGCTGTCGTGATCGAGTGCACGTAGCCATTGTTCGAGCAGGTGTGGCGCTTGCACCCAATCACTCCCGGCCAACGGGTGGCGTTGCGGCCACGGCGTCTGCGCCAGCATTGGCGGGGCGAGCATCACCCACGCCAAGTCGCGCACTTCAGGGTGGCGCAGCTGGCGGGGCAGGGTCTGCAGATCCGGGAACACAGTCATGGTCCGAGCATAGCCTTTTAACGGGGGCTCAGGTGGCTGAGAACCGTTGTCATCAAGGGTTCATGGCGACAAAGGATTTTGCCTGGGGCAGCCTTTCGCCCATAATCGTTCTTTTTGCCCCACCCCAAATCCCGCAGGAGCCCCATGGAGCAATTTCGCAATATCGGCATTATCGGTCGCCTGGGCAGTACCCAGGTGTTGGACACCGTCCGCCGGCTGAAAAAATTCCTGCTGGAACGCCACCTGCACGTGATCCTCGAAGACACCATCGCCGAAATCCTCCCAGGCCATGGCCTGCAAACCTCGTCGCGCAAGATGCTCGGCGAAGTCTGCGACATGGTTATCGTGGTTGGCGGCGACGGCAGCCTGCTCGGCGCCGCCCGGGCCCTGGCGCGGCATAACGTGCCGGTACTGGGGATCAACCGGGGTAGCCTGGGGTTCCTCACCGATATCCGCCCCGATGAGCTGGAAGTCGAAGTGGCCAAGGTGCTCGACGGCCATTACCTGGTGGAAAACCGCTTCCTGCTGCAGGCCGAAGTGCGCCGCCACGGCGAAGCCATCGGCCAGGGCGACGCCTTGAATGACGTGGTGCTGCACCCCGGCAAGTCCACGCGAATGATCGAGTTCGAACTCTATATAGACGGCCAGTTCGTGTGCAGCCAGAAGGCCGACGGCCTGATCGTCGCCACGCCGACCGGCTCCACCGCCTACGCGCTGTCGGCGGGTGGCCCGATCATGCATCCCAAGCTGGATGCCATTGTGATCGTGCCGATGTATCCCCATATGTTGTCCAGCAGGCCCATCGTGGTCGACGGCAACAGTGAGCTGAAAATCGTGGTGTCCAAAGACATGCAGATCTACCCGCAGGTGTCCTGTGACGGTCAGAACCATTTCACCTGCGCGCCCGGTGACACCATCACCGTGAGCAAGAAGGCACAGAAGTTGCGGTTGATCCACCCGCTGGACCACAACTACTACGAAGTGTGCCGCACCAAGTTGGGCTGGGGCAGCCGCTTGGGGGGTGGAGGCGACTGATGCTCGATCCCGCGCGTAGCTACGACCTGATTGGTGACGTGCACGGTTGCGCTCATACCCTTGAGCACTTGCTCGAGCGGCTGGGGTACCACAAGCAGGGCGGCACCTGGCGTCATCCTTCGCGTATGGCGGTGTTCCTCGGCGATATCATCGACCGTGGCCCTCGTATCCGCGAGGCGTTACATATCGTCCACGACATGGCCGAGGCTGGCCAGGCGCTGTGCATCATGGGCAACCACGAATTCAACGCACTGGGCTGGAGCACGCCAGCACCGCCGGGCAGCGGCAAGCAGTTCGTGCGTGAGCGCAACCCACGGCACGCGCGGTTGATCCACGAGACGCTGACCCAGTTCGAACACCACCCGGCCGACTGGCACGACTTCCTCGGCTGGTTCTATGACATGCCGCTGTTTGTCGACGCCGGGCGTTTCCGGGTGGTCCACGCGTGCTGGGATGACGGGTTTATCGAGCCACTGCGCGCGACCTTCCCGGACGGCTGCATCGACCAGCACTTCCTGCAGGCCGCCGCCGTCCCAGGCAGTTTTGCCTGCAATGCGTTTGACCGCCTGCTGCGCGGCACCGACATGCGCCTGCCGGATGGCCTGACGCTGACCGGTGGCGACGGCCTGACGCGCTCGTTTTTCCGCACCAAGTTCTGGGAAGACGACCCCAAGACCTACGGCGACATCGTGTTCCAGCCCGACGCACTGCCGGAGCCGGTGGCGCGCACGCCGTTGTCGTCCACTGAAAAGAATTCCCTGCTGCGCTACGGCGTCGACGAGCCTTTGCTGTTCGTCGGCCATTACTGGCGCAGCGGCAAACCGGCGCCGATCCGCGACAACCTGGCCTGCCTGGACTACAGCGCGGTGCTGTACGGCAAGTTGGTGGCGTACCGCCTGGATCAGGAACCCCGCCTGGATCCGAGTAAATTTGTATGGGTCGACGTTGAGCGGCCCGAGGTCATCACATGAGTACTGTGGCTGTATTGCGCCTGCCGCTGGGCGTCGACTTGGGTGGCTTCGTGAAGCTGCTGCAACGCATGCAAGTGCCCCATCGCATCAGCGAGGAATCGGGCGAGCAAGTGTTATGGGTGCCCGAGACCATCAGCGACGATGTGCGCGTGCTGTATCAGCGCTTTCCTGCGGGTGATCCGGACCAGCAACTGGATATTCCTGAGCAAGCGCCGGTCAAGCGCCCGGGTTTTGTCGAGCAACTGCGGCATAGCCCTGTGACGGCGTTGGTGCTGCTGGCGAGCATCATCGTTGGCGCGGTGACCTTGCTTGGCGAAAACCTGCAGGCCATGAGCTGGCTGACGTTCCTGCCGTTTCGCATTCTCGGTGAGTACATCCAGTTCACGCCGCTGGCCGATACACTGGCCTCGGGCCAATGGTGGCGGTTGGTTACGCCGATGCTGATCCACTTCGGCATCCTGCACCTGGCCATGAATGGCATGTGGTACTGGGAGCTGGGCCGGCGCATCGAAGCGCGCCAGGGCAGTATCAACCTGCTGGGGCTGACGCTCTTGTTCAGCCTGGTCTCCAACTACGCTCAATACGCCTACGGCGGCCCCGGGCTGTTTGGCGGTTTGTCCGGCGTGTTATATGGCCTGCTTGGGCATTGCTGGATTTTTCAACTGCTGTCGCCGAACCCGGCTTATCGCCTGCCCCGTGGGGTGCTGGCGATGATGCTGATTTGGCTGGTGCTCTGTATGTCGGGGCTGATCTCGATGATCGGCTTCGGCGAAATCGCCAACGCTGCCCATGTCGGCGGCCTGGTTATCGGTTGCTTGACCGGCTTGCTGGGCGGGTTGTACAGCCGCCGCAAATCGTCTATTTGATAAGGAAGAGCCTCATGTCCTCTTTTGCTGAAATGATTGAAAACATCACCCCGGACATCTACGAGAGCCTCAAGCTCGCCGTGGAAATCGGCAAGTGGTCCGATGGGCGCAAACTGTCCCCTGAACAGCGCGAGCTGTCTCTGCAAGCCGTGATCGCCTGGGAACTCCAGAACTTGCCGGAAGACCAGCGCACCGGCTACATGGGGCCGCAGGAATGCGCGTCCAAGTCCGCGCCGGTGCCGAACATCCTGTTCAAGTCGGATGCGATCCATTGATTGAAATTGGTCGTGGTGCAGTCAGCAAGATGTCGGCGCAACTCGGTGAGCCGACCGTTCAATACGCGTTTCGCCTTGGCGATGCCGAGGTGCCGGTTAATCCGTTGATCGGCACGCACATTCGCCTGGAATACCTCGGTGCCATCCATTGCAGCCATTGCGGCCGCAAGACCAAGACCAGCTTCAGCCAGGGGTATTGCTACCCGTGCATGACCAAGCTGGCCCAGTGTGACCTGTGCATCATGAGCCCCGAGCGTTGCCATTACGACGCCGGCACCTGCCGCGACCCAGGCTGGGGCGAGCAATTCTGCATGACCGACCACGTGGTCTACCTGGCGAATTCGTCGGGGATCAAGGTCGGCATCACCCGTGCCACTCAACTGCCGACGCGCTGGCTGGACCAGGGCGCGAGCCAGGCGCTGCCGATCATGCGCGTGGCGACCCGCCAGCAATCCGGTTTCGTCGAGGACGTGCTGCGTAGCCAAGTGGCCGACAAGACTAACTGGCGCGCGCTGCTCAAAGGCGATGCGCAGCCTGTCGACCTCAAGCACGTGCGTGATGAACTGTTCGCCTCCTGCGCCGAGGGCCTGCTGAGTTTGCAGGAACGCTTTGGGCTGCAGGCCATCCAAACGATTGCCGACATCGAACCGATCGAAATCCGCTACCCGGTCGAGCAGTATCCGACCAAGATCGTCAGCTTCAACTTGGACAAGAACCCGATTGCCGAAGGCACGTTGCTGGGGATCAAGGGCCAATACCTGATCTTCGACACCGGCGTAATCAACATTCGCAAGTACACGGCCTATCAGCTCGCCGTGCATCAGTAAAAAGGATGCCACCCATGCGCACCGAACAACCGAAGATGATTTACCTGAAGGACTATCAGGCGCCGGACTACCTGATTGACGAGACGCACCTGACCTTCGAGTTGTTCGAGGACCACAGTCTGGTCCATGCGCAACTGGTGATGCGCCGCAACCCGGAGCGCGGCGCAGGTTTGCCGCCGCTGGTGCTGGATGGCCAGCAGCTGGAGCTGTTGAGCGTGAACCTCGCCGATCAGGCGTTGACAGCCGATGAATATCAGCTAACCGACAGCCACCTGACGGTGCATCCGCAGAGTGCGACGTTTACCCTGGATACCACGGTAAAAATCCACCCGGAAACCAACACCGCCCTGGAAGGCTTGTACAAGTCCGGCAGTATGTTCTGCACTCAGTGCGAGGCCGAAGGCTTCCGCAAGATCACTTACTACCTTGACCGCCCGGACGTGATGAGCACATTCACCACCACGGTGATCGCCGAGCAACACCGCTATCCGATCCTGCTGTCCAACGGCAACCCGATCGCCAGCGGCCCCGGCGAAGACGGCCGCCACTGGGCGACCTGGGAAGACCCGTTCAAGAAGCCTGCCTACCTGTTCGCCTTGGTAGCGGGTGATTTGTGGTGTGTTGAAGACACCTTCACCACCATGACTGACCGCACTGTGGCGCTGCGCATCTATGTCGAGCCGGAAAACATCGACAAGTGCCAGCACGCCATGACCAGCCTGAAAAAATCCATGCGCTGGGACGAAGAAACCTACGGCCGTGAGTACGACCTCGACATCTTCATGATTGTCGCGGTGAACGACTTCAACATGGGCGCCATGGAAAACAAAGGCCTGAATATCTTCAACTCCAGCGCCGTGCTGGCCCGCGCCGAAACCGCCACCGACGCCGCCCACCAGCGCGTGGAAGCGATCGTTGCCCACGAATATTTCCACAACTGGTCGGGCAACCGCGTGACCTGCCGCGACTGGTTCCAGCTGTCGCTGAAGGAGGGTTTCACGGTGTTCCGTGATTCGGGCTTCTCGGCTGATATGAACTCGGCCACGGTCAAGCGCATCCAGGATGTGGCGTACCTGCGTACCCACCAGTTCGCCGAAGACGCCGGCCCCATGGCTCACGCCGTGCGCCCGGACAGCTTTATCGAAATCTCCAACTTCTACACCCTAACGGTGTACGAAAAGGGCTCGGAAGTGGTCGGTATGATCCACACCTTGCTCGGCGCTGAAGGCTTCCGTAAAGGCAGCGACCTGTACTTCGAACGGCATGACGGCCAGGCCGTGACCTGCGACGACTTCATCAAGGCCATGGAAGATGCCAACGGCGCCGACCTGACTCAGTTCAAACGCTGGTACAGCCAGGCCGGCACGCCACGTTTGGCGGTGAGCGAGTCCTACGACGCAGCGGCCAAAACCTACAGCCTGACCTTCCGCCAGAGCTGCCCGGAAACCCCGGACAAGGTAGAGAAACTGCCGTTCGTGATCCCGGTGGAATTGGGCTTGCTGGACGCGAAGGGCGCGGGTATCGCCTTGCGCCTGGCCGGCGAAGCGGTTGCGGGCGGCACGTCGCGTGTGATCTCGGTGACCGAGGCCGAGCAGACCTTCACCTTCATTGATATCGCCGAGCAGCCTTTGCCTTCGCTGCTGCGCGGTTTCTCGGCGCCGGTGAAGCTGAGCTTCCCGTACAACCGCGATCAACTGATGTTCCTGATGCAGCATGACAGCGATGGCTTCAATCGTTGGGATGCCGGTCAGCAGCTGTCGGTGCAGGTGTTGCAGGCGCTGGTTGGTCAGCATCAACAAGGCCAGGCCTTGAAGATGGATCAGCGGTTGATCACCGCGCTGCGCAGCGTGTTGAGCGACGAACGCCTGGACCAGGCAATGGTTGCGGAGATGCTATCGTTGCCGGGTGAAGCCTACCTGGCCGAAATCAGCGAAGTGGCGGATGTGGATGCCATCCACGCCGCCCGTGAGTTTGCGCGCAAGCAACTGGCCGACAACCTGCATGAAGAACTGTGGCTGCGCTACCAGGCCAATCGCGAGCTGTCCAAGCAAACGCCGTATGTTGCTGCCGCTGAGCATTTTGCCCGTCGTGCGTTGCAGAACATCGCGCTGTCGTACCTGATGCTTAGCGGCAAGCCGGAAGTCCTGGCCGCGACGCTTGAACAGTTCGACAGCAGCGACAACATGACCGAGCGCCTGACCGCACTGGCAGTGTTAGTGAATTCGCCGTTCCAAGTGGAGAAGGCGCAGGCGCTGGCCGTGTTTGCCGACAACTTCAAAGACAACCCGCTGGTCATGGACCAGTGGTTCAGCGTTCAGGCCGGCAGCACCTTGCCGGGCGGGCTGGCGCGGGTCAAAGCGTTGATGGAACACCCAGCGTTCACGTTGAAGAACCCGAACAAGGTGCGCGCCTTGATCGGCGCCTTTGCCGGGCAGAACCTGATCAACTTCCACGCAGCGGACGGCTCGGGTTATCGCTTCCTGGCGGACCTGGTGATCGAGCTCAATGCCTTCAACCCGCAGATCGCTTCGCGCCAATTGGCGCCACTGACCCGTTGGCGTAAATACGACAGCGCGCGTCAGGCGCTGATGAAAGCGGAGCTGGAGCGCATTCGAGCGTCCGGCGAACTGTCGAGCGATGTGTTCGAGGTGGTCAGCAAGAGCCTCGCCTGAGTCACTACGCTGCAGTAAAAAACGGCCTGTCGGGCCGTTTTTTTACGGCTGTAGCTTTCTCCGTAGGCCATAATGCCGGGCATGACTTCTGACTCACCGCTCGCTGCCTACCAATACGCCATTGCTCAACAGGGCTTCGTTGCCGACGACGCCCAGCGTCGCGCGGTGGATGCGTTACAAGCCTGCCATGAAGCCTTGCATCAAGGTCGCGCGCCGATCACCGGCGTGTACCTGTGGGGGCCTGTGGGCCGTGGCAAGACCTGGCTCATGGATCAGTTCTACCAAAGCCTGCGGGTGCCCGCGCGGCGCCAGCATTTTCACCACTTCATGGGGTGGGTGCATCAGCGTCTGTTCCAACTGACGGGCACCCACGACCCTTTGCAGGCGCTGGCCCGGGAGCTCAGCCAGGAAGTGCGCGTGTTGTGCTTCGATGAACTGTTCGTCAATGACATTGGTGACGCGATCATCCTCGGTCGCCTGTTTCAGGTGATGTTCGAGGACGGCGTGGTAATGGTCTGCACCTCTAACCAACCGCCTGACCAGTTGTATGCCGATGGCTTCAACCGTGAGCGGTTTTTGCCCGGCATTGCGGCGATAGAGCAGCATTTGCAAGTGGTGGCGGTGGATGGCGCTGAGGATCATCGCTTGCACCCTGGCGCCGGCCTTCAGCGCTATTGGGTGAATCAACCCGATGCGTTGGCAGCTGTGTTCAAGCAATTGGCCGAAGACCAGGCAGTGAGCAGCGGGCCGATTCCCGTCGGGCATCGTTCTATTCTGGCTGTCCAGTCCTGTGAAACAGTGCTTTGGTGCCGTTATGCCGATCTCTGTGAGCAGCCGCTGGCCGCGATGGACTTCATGCTGATGTGCGATCGTTTCAATGCCATCCTGTTGAGCGAAGTCCCTAATCTCAGCGCGCAACAGCGCCCGGGCCGCATAGCCCGTGGCACCGAAGACGGCGCCCAGCGTGTGGTGGCCGGTGATCGCGAATTGCCGCAGTTGTCGGTGCACGACGATAGCGTGCGTCGGTTCATTGCATTGGTGGACGAATGCTACGACCGCAAGGTGCCGTTGTTCATCGAGGCTCAGGTGCCCCTCGAATGTCTCTATACCGAGGGTTACCTGGCGTTTCCTTTCCGCCGCACCCTGAGCCGTTTGCAGGAAATGCAGTTGCAGCGTTATGGCTCAAGCGTGTGCGAAAAGATCAGGAAATGAAAGATTCGCGCTTTTTTACCGGCACAACCTTCGCGTTTTCAAACGCATATTTGTAGTTAATCTCCTTCAGCAGGTGGTGATTCCACGTTTACAATTGGCCTCTCAAAGGGAACCGAATCCCTTGTTGCCGTTATCGAGGAAGGAAATGGACACCCCTGACATCCTGGTGCTGCAAGCCAGCTACACGAACGCCGTGCATGCCGAAGCCATCGCGCTGGTGCTCAACCATTACGCCGAAGACGCGATGGGGGGCGGGCACAGCCTGGACCCGGATTTGCTAGCGCAACTGCCGAGCGAATTAGCCAAGCGTGCGCACGCGTTCAGCGTGTTGGCGTTTGTGAATGGAGAGCCGGCGGGGTTGGTGAATTGTTTTGAAGGTTTCTCGACCTTCGCCTGTCGCCCATTGGTCAACGTCCATGACGTGGCGGTAATGGATCGGTTCCGTGGCTTGGGCTTGAGTCAGAAAATGCTGCAGAAGGTTGAGGAAATCGCCCGCCAACGCGGTTGCTGCAAGATTACTTTGGAAGTGCTTGAGGGCAATGAAGTAGCGAAGGCCGCATACCGCAAGTTCGGGTTTGACGGCGCTAAATTTGATCCCGCTTATGGCGCCATGTTGTTTTGGAATAAGCCGCTGTAAAAAATAGTGTTATGACGGGCAATAAAAAAGGCGCCATTACATGGCGCCAAGTTAATCTTTGTCAACGGAGCGGAATGACAAATAGTATGACGGTACATCAACTTTTTGGTTGCTGTGTTTCATCGGTTTTCGAGTTTTTAACCTCGCTGGAGGCAGTTTCCTCGGCTGGGCCGTTCATCTTGTCCTGCATGAAATTAAAGTTAGCGTAAAACTCTTTAGAGCGCTCTGAGCCGCCTTCGGCGAAGGCAGCGGCGGAAGTCAAGGTCATTAAGCCAGCCAGCATCAGCGTCGAGATTTTCATTGTCAGTATTCCCAAAAAGTGTGATCGGTGTCTGTTCTCTTAGATCAGACTCGTGGGGCAGATTATGTGCAGGGTGGATTAAGCGAAGCTTAATTGGATAGGCGTCAACCTTAACGATTTTGTTAAGGTTGGCGGTCATATAAGCTGTAGCTTAAAGCGTCCAATCCAGCGCAAGCGTGATAGCGCGCGGGTCGCCCCAATAAACGCCGTTATAGAAGCCGACGCGTTCGTAATATTTTTTATCAAATAGATTATTGACGTTGATCGACGCCGAAACGTGTTCGTCGAACTGGTAGCGGGACATCAGGTTGACCACTGCGTAGGCCTGCTGGGTGATTTTCGCCCGTTCGGTGACCCGCTGATTACCGACACGTTGGCCTGTAGGCCTGTCGCTGAACTCATAGATATCGCTCTGCCAGTTCACGGCACCACCCACCGTCAGGTTTCGCCACGTCCCCGGCAAACGGTAGGCGCTGGACACCTTCAGCAAATTCAATGGCTGCCCGGTGTTGTTGCGCTTGTCCGAGCCATTAACGGAGTGGGTGTAGGTGTAGCCCGCCGTCAGGTTCCAGTCCGGCATCACTTCGCCGGCAACCTCCAATTCGAAGCCGTTGACCTTGTTACCTTTGCCGCCGGACTTGTAGTACTCCTCACCCGTGGTCGGGTTAGGCAGGGCCGATTCATCCCGCTCAGCGACGTTGTCCTGTGTGCTCCAGAAGTACGCGGCTGCCACATTCAAGCGCTCTTTCAGCAAACTTCCCTTGAGACCCACCTCATAGTGGCTGCCCACCACCGGTTCCAGGTACTTGCGGTTGACGTCCTTGAGGCTTTGCGGTTTGAAGATGTCGGTGTAGCTGGCGTAGACGGTGTATTCCGGCGTGATGTCGTAGAGCAGGCCGGCGTAAGGCGTCAACAGGTCGTTGTGGGTCTGGCGAGTCTTGTTGGCCGCGATCAACTGGTCATCGTCACCGTATTCGGGCGTCGCGCTCTCCAACGCCCAACTGCCATAGCGGCTGCCCAGTACGGCGTGCAAGCGCTCGGTGAGGCTCAAGCGCGTGGCCAAGTAGCCGGCTTTCTGTTGCTTGCTGCTGTGTTCACCCTTGAGGTCGGTAACGGTGTCGCCGAACGTGCCAATCCCGCCCATGTATTTCCAGTCTTCGATCGTGTAGTAGCCACCCGGTATGCTGCTGCGCATCACAGGGGACACGTCGCGCTGCGTGGCCTCGCCATAACCCATCATCAGTGCATGCTCGCGGCCCAGCAACGCGTAGCTGCCGGCAAGGTTGAGGTCCACAGCTTCCATTCTTGAGGTGCCACGCATGTGGCTGGCCCAGGCGGTCATGCCGCTGCGGTCGTCATTGGGGAAACCCGCGCCACCGTAGTACACCTTGCCATCCGTGTCGCTCTGGCGATGGGTATAGGCGGCCTTTAAATGCCAGTCACCGCCCAGCCGATGATCGAGGCTGGCGAAGGTTGTCTTGTCGGTCAGCGGCCAGGAACTCCAGTGCGCCGCCATATTGGTCGAGCGCGACAACCCGGCCTTGCCACCCTGGCTATTCCAGTAAGGCACGGTGCCCCAGGACGTGCCTTGCACTTGCTTGTTCTGGTAATCAAAACCTACGGCCAGCACGGTTTCGTCTGATAAATCTGCTTCAAGAATGCCGTAGCCAACCGACCGTTGCAGCCCGTAGTTATCACGCAAGGATTGGCTGTCGCGGTAGGCCAGCACCGTGCGCCCGCGCAGCTTGCCGTCGAACGCCAGCGGCCCGCCCACATCCATGTAGCTGTAGTAGTTGTCGTAGCTGCCGGCTCTTACCCCGGTTTGCGCCTGCCATTGAGCGGTAGGGCGCTTGCGCACCATATTGACCGTGGCGGAGGGGTCGCCGGCGCCGGTGGTCAAGCCGGTAGCGCCACGAACCACCTCAATGTGGTCGTAGATGATGGTGTCGGCATCGGATTTCATGTAGCCAAAGGTGTTGAGCATCCCATCAATCTGGTAGTTGCTGATGCCATAACCACGCGAGGAGTAGGAGACACGGTCGGAATCGTTGTGCTGAACGTTGACCCCCGTGGTCTGGCGCAGCACCTCTGTCAACGTATTGAGATTGAAATCATCCATCTGCTGGCGAGTGATCACCGAGATCGACTGCGGGGTTTCCTTGACGGACAGGTCAAGGCGGGTGGCGGTACTCATCGAACCGGTCGTGTAGGCGCCCGTGTGTTCAGTGGTGGCGCCAAGGCTCTCGGCGGTGATGCTCGTGGCGCCCAGTTCGAACGTTTTCTGTTCGGGGTCGGTTTCAGCCAACAGATCCGGGCTCGCGACCACGCTGAAGAGGCCGAGGGTGAAGGTCATGGAACGGGTTAGAGGCGCAAACATCGCAGAAGACTCCTTGTCGTCTTTTTGGCCTTTCCGGTCGGGAAAGGCCATGGTTCAAAGACGAAAAGAGCGGGCGAACTTTAGGCTTAAGCGAGAATGATTGTTATTTTTGTGTTACGGCGCCGGTTGTTCCTGGAGCACCACGTCAGTCGGGCTCACCTTTTTCGGCTTGATCAGGCTGAAGTCGATCAGGGGTTTTTGTTGGCGTAGGTATGGGTTACCTATCATCTGTGGGCGCGCCGTGAAGCGGTCGCTCACCAGGCTTTTCGTAAGGTCCAACTCGCTGAAACTCAGGCCGGCGAGGTCGGCCCACGTATGAATCAGCTGTGAGCTGCTGTAAGGCCGTTGCAAGTCGCCTGCAAAGCTCCAGTCATGGCTTTCACGCCATTTTGGCGAGGCGTAGGCCATGAACGGAACGGTGTACATCGGCGCCGTCGGCTTGCTTTCGTTGCGTCCCAGCGTGCTGTGGCCCGCCGAGTCGAACACGTCTTCGCCGTGGTCCGATAAGTACAGCAGGAAACCGTTTGGATCGGTCTTGGCGTAGTCTTTGATCAGGCTCGACACCACGAAGTCGTTGTACAGCACGGCATTGTCGTAGCTGTTGTAAGTCGGCAATTGATCGTCACTCACGCCTGCCGGCACGCCCTGGCGGCCGGTGAATTTATCGAAGGTCTGCGGGTAGCGATACTGGTAGCTCATGTGGGTGCCCAACAGGTGCACCACGATGAACTTACGCTCGGCCGGGTCGGCCAGGGCCTTGGAAAACGGCGCCAGTACGTCGCCGTCGTATTGACGGGCGTTCTGGTTGCGGTTGTTGTTCAGGTACACCTGCTCGTCGGCCTGTTCGGAAAAGGTCGTGAGCATGGTGTTGCGCTTCGTCATGGTCTGTTGGTTGGTGATCCAGTAGGTCTTGTAGCCGGCCTGTTTCATCACGCTGACAATGGATGGCGTCTTGAGGTACAGGTCCGGGTTCTCTTCGTCAGCGAAGGTCAATACCTGTTGCAGCGCTTCGATGGTGTAGGGGCGCGGGGTGATGACGTTGTCGAACACCGCCAGTTGGTCGCGCAGTTTGTCCAGCTCCGGCGTGGTGTTACGCGGGTAGCCGTAGAGGCTCATGCGCTGACGGTTGGTGGACTCGCCGATCACCAGTACCAGGGTTGAGGGCTGGCCGGCCATGCTGTCCTTGAGGTTTGTCAGAGGCGGGATCTGGCTGGCGCTGTCGAGCATGCCTTGCATGTTGTCCAACTGCTCGGTGTAACGGTGGTAGGCGACGATCATCTGCCACGGCACCGCAGGTTCGATGCGCGATTCAAAGCGGTCGATGGCATCGTCCATCGTGTCGCTGCGGGCGATCTGCTTGACCAGCGGGTAACCAATGACGCCCACCAGGATCGCCGTCGCTGCGAGCAGCGCCTGGCCACGTGGCAGATACACCGGGCGGACGCGGGTCCATAGGAAAATGGCCGCGGCGGTGTGGGCGATGAACGCCAGCACGATCCACCAGGCGAAATATTGGGTGGCGTATTCACCGGCTTCAGAGATGTTCGACTCGAACATGATGAAGATGACGCTTTGAGAAAATTCCTGCTGGTAGATGAAGAAATAGCCCAGGCTGGCCATGGAGCAGGCCCACAGGACTACGCCGATCAAGGCGGCGAACAAGCGCGTACGGCGGGGGAATATCAGCAGTGGCGCCAGCCAGATCGCACTCATGAAGAACGCTTGGCGAAAACCACTGAAACCAGAGGTGCCACTGAGCTGAATCAGCAGTTGGGTAATACCCGAGAAGTACCAGAAAAACAGGAATAGCCAGCCAAGACCGGCCCAATCAAAGCTTTTCGCAGACTTCGTGCTGCGTTCGAACATCGCCATCCAGCGCTCCAACCCGATAATTTTTCAGTCGACGCGCAGGGCTGCGCGCAACAGAGGCCACCCTTGCATGGGGTGGCCCTTCGGGCGGGAGTATCGGGAGGGAGGTGTGAAAACGTTGTAAGATTTTTGTAGACGTAATCTTACAACGTGATAACGGGGCTCAGCAGAGCGCTGGCTGGGCGCCGGAAGGCTGATCCAACTGGGCCTGGATGATGTGCGAACGCAGGCGTATGACTTCCTGCTGCAGTTGTTCGCGTTCGTCTTTCAACTGGCGCAGCTCGTCGCGTCGAATGGTGACGTAGAGGGTCTGTGGCGGACGGTTCATCTGTGCAGTGCTCATTGCTTACCTCGCAAATAGCCAGTGTGTCGCGGTGTGCCAGAACGCTTGAGTCGAGGTTCTCGGCAGCAGTCAGGACGATTCTGAATTCTTTTTGCGAGCAATGGAACTTTTTTATTTTTGAAGGTCATGTGACTTTTTGTGCAGTGATGCCGAAGTGGTGGCAAATTTTTCTCATGAAACTACAGGTATCCGCGCTGGACTAACCCTCATTAGCCTCATTGCGCTATAAACTATGTCACACATTTTTTAGTAGTTAGGAGCATCAGCACATGCAACTGGGGATTATTGGACTAGGCCGCATGGGCGGGAATATTGCACGGCGCCTGATGCTCAATGGGCATACCACCGTTGTTTACGACCGTAACGAAGCATTTGTCAAAGGCTTGAGCGAAGAGGGCGCCACTGGCGTTGCCGGCCTCAAGGCCCTGGTTGCCGGGCTGCAAAAGCCACGCACCGTGTGGGTGATGTTACCGGCAGGCGCGCCGACCGAAGACACCATCAACGAATTGAGCACACTGCTGGAAGACGGCGATGCAATCATCGACGGCGGCAACACCAACTATAAGGACGACGTTCGCCGGGCCAAGGCACTGGCGGAGAAAGGCCTGCACTATGTCGACGTCGGTACTTCCGGCGGCGTCTGGGGCCTGGAACGTGGCTACTGCATGATGATCGGTGGGGATGCCGGGACCGTGCAGCGCCTTGATCCTATCTTCAAGAGCCTGGCCCCGGGCCAGGGCAACATTGCGCGCACCAAGGACCGTTCTGCCAGCGCTGACCCTCGCGCCGAGCAGGGCTATATCCACGCGGGCCCTGCGGGTTCCGGGCATTTCGTCAAGATGATCCACAACGGCATCGAATACGGGATGATGCAGGCGTTCGCCGAGGGTTTTGACATCCTCAAGACCAAGAATTCGGAAAACCTGCCGGAAGACCAGCGTTTCGACCTGAACGTTGCCGATATTGCCGAAGTCTGGCGCCGTGGCAGTGTGGTGTCGTCCTGGCTGCTGGACCTGACCGCCGACGCCTTGGCCACCGACCCGAAACTCGACGGTTACTCCGGTTCCGTTGCCGACAGTGGCGAAGGCCGCTGGACCATCGAAGCCGCCATGGAACAAGCCGTGCCGGTGCCCGTACTGTCCACCTCGCTGTTCGCCCGCTTCCGCTCGCGTCAGCAGAGCACGTACGGTGACAAAATGCTCTCTGCCATGCGCTTCGGCTTTGGTGGTCACGTGGAGACTTCCAAAAAATGACCGCCAACGGCAAAAAAACCAAGGCCGAACCCGCACCACCGACCACCTTGTTTCTGTTTGGCGCCCATGGCGACCTGGTCAAGCGCCTGCTCATGCCGGCGCTGTACAACCTCAGTCGTGATGGGCTGCTGGGCGATGGCTTGCGCATCGTCGGCGTTGATCACAACGCCATCAGCGACGCCGATTTCGCGAAGAAACTCGAAGACTTCATTCGCACCGAAGCGGCGAGCAAGGTCAAGGGTAATGCGGATAACGCCCTGGACCCACAATTATGGGCGCAGTTGGCCAAGGGCATCAGCTACGTCGAAGGTGATTTCCTCGACGACAGCACCTACGCCGACATTGGCAAGAAGATCGCCGAAAGCGGCACTGGCAACGCGGTGTTTTACCTGGCCACCGCACCGCGCTTTTTCAGCGACGTGGTGCAGCGCCTGGGCAGTGCTGGCCTGCTGACGGAAACCGATGACAGCTTCCGTCGCGTGGTGATCGAAAAACCTTTCGGTTCCGACCTGGCCACCGCCGAAGCGCTGAATGCCAGCCTGCTCAAGGTGATGAGCGAGAAGCAGATCTATCGCATCGACCATTACCTGGGCAAGGAGACGGTGCAGAACATCCTGATCAGCCGTTTCTCCAACGTGCTGTTCGAAGCGTTCTGGAACAACCATTACATCGACCACGTGCAAATCACCGCCGCCGAAACTGTCGGCGTTGAAACCCGTGGCAATTTCTTCGAGAAGACCGGCACCCTGCGCGACATGGTGCCCAATCACTTGTTCCAACTGCTGGCGATGGTGGCGATGGAGCCACCTGCCGCCTTTGGTGCCGACGCCGTGCGCGGTGAAAAAGCCAAGGTGATTGGCGCCGTACGCCCGTGGTCCCTGGAAGATGCGCGGACCAACTCGGTACGCGGGCAGTACACCGCCGGTGAAATCGGCGGGAAGCCACTGCCGGGTTACCGCGAAGAAGCCAACGTTGCACCTGACAGCAGCACTGAGACCTTCGTCGCCCTCAAGGTGATGATCGACAACTGGCGCTGGGTCGGCGTGCCGTTCTACCTTCGCACTGGCAAGCGCATGAGCGTGCGCGACACCGAAATCGTGATCTGCTTCAAGCCGGCACCCTATGCACAGTTTCGCGATACCGAAGTCGATGAGATCAAGCCCACCTACCTGAAAATCCAGATCCAGCCGAATGAAGGCATGTGGTTCGACCTGCTGGCGAAAAAGCCCGGGCCGACCCTGGACATGGCCAAAATTCAGCTGGGTTTTGCCTACAAGGACTTCTTCGAGATGCAGCCCTCGACCGGGTACGAAACCCTGATCTACGACTGCATGACCGGCGACCAGACTTTGTTCCAGCGTGCGGATAACATCGAAAACGGCTGGCGCGCCGTGCAGCCCTTCCTCGATGCATGGCAGGAAGATGACGGGATCCAGGCCTATAAGTCGGGTGAGGATGGGCCTGCAGCCGCCGATGCGTTGCTGGCCCGTGATGGCCGTGCCTGGCACAGCCTCGGATGAGTGATGCAGCGATTCATCCCATCCGTTTTATCCTCAGTGATGTGGACGGCACGTTGTTGCATCCTGATCACAGCCTCAGCCAGCGCACTGCCGACGCTGTGCGCGCCTTGCGCGACAGTGGGGTGTTTTTCAGCCTGGCCAGCGGGCGACCGCCCAAGGCCATGCTGCACCTGATCGAAACCTTCGGCATCGATGTGCCGGTGGCCGGCTTTAACGGTGGCACGCTGATCAACCCGGATGGCAGCATCCTGGTCGCCCACCATCTTCCGGCAGAAGCGGCGCTGGTGACCCTGGCGCTGTTTTCAGCGGAGCCGGAGGTGGAAGTGTGGGTGTTCGCCGATGGCGATTGGCTGCGCCGTGACCCGCCAGGGCCGATGCAGCAGCGCGAAACCGATGGCCTGGGATACGGGCCGGTAGTGGTGGAGAGTTTTGAGCCGTACCTGGACCGGATCGACAAGATTGTCGCTGCCAGCCACAACACGCAATTGCTGGTGGAGCTGGAAGCGCAGCTGCAGCCCAAGGTGCAGGGGGCAGCCCAAGTGTCACGCTCGCAACCGGTGTACCTGGATGTCACTGCGATGTTGGCCAATAAGGGCGAGGCCTTGAAAACCTTGGCGGCGCACCTTGGGGTCCCCTTGGAGCAGACGGCGGCCATCGGTGATGGTGGCAATGACCCGGCGATGTTTCATGTGGCCGGGTTATCGATTGCCATGGGGCAGGCTGAAGAAACCGTCAAGCGCCAGGCCAGTGTGGTCACTGGCAGCAATCTCGAAGACGGCGCTGCCGAAGCGATTGAGCGGTTTATTCTCGCGAAGCGATAAGCGGTTTTCGCTCTAACACTGAACGTGCGCTCATTTAAAACGATGAGCGCAAGTTACAGCGCTGGATTACTTCGGCATGGCCCAGGATTGCAACTGGTGGCCATCTTTATCGAGCTCGGCACGGGCTTGCAACAGCAAGTTTTCCAACTGCATCGGGTCGGTATAGGCACTTGACGACAGTTGTTTGCTGCCGATGCGGGTATTGGTGCGGTCGATGACGCTCAGGCTCAGGGCGCCGTTGCCATCGTGCCAGGCCACGCACTGAAAGGGTTGGAAGGCACGGTCTGCGATCAAAAGAGCTTCGTTGATGCGGAGCGGGGCGTTCATGTGGGTTCTCTCTCATTGCCCATTCAAGTGAGTGCCGGCGGTTGGGCTGACCGTGCGGCGGGTTATTTGTACTGATGCACGATGGCCGGGTACGGGTCACACATTAAAACAACTATTTTCAAAATTTAGTGATTAACGTCATGTAAGCGGCTGTTTTGAAAGCGGATTGAACGTTTCAGCGTCGCGTAACTTTTAACGGCGCGAAGTTGGGGGATGGCTTTTTGCCCAGGCTTATAGCGAAACGGTACAAGGACTGCGTCAAGATCTTGCTAGGGTTGGCAACAGATGTTCCAAACTGTTGTTTCTAAATAAATTTACCAATTTTGACGCCAAGGAACAGTCATGGGTGGCCCGCCCGTTCAACGTCGATTGCTAGTAGTTGATCCTTGTGATGAGTGCCACGGGCTGTTGCCCGGTTTGCGCGCGGCGGGGTGGGACGTCGACAGTTGCAGCTTGGACGCGGTGGGCGACCGATCCTGCGACGTCGGCCTGCTGCGTTTGCAGCCCGCTCACCTGGAACGACCCGAAGCCGTCAAAGAGCTGATCGGCCGCAGTGGGACCGAGTGGATCGCCGTGCTCGACCAGGATGTGCTGCGGCTGCAGAACTTCGGTGACTTCGTCTGCGAATGGTTCTTTGACTTTCATACCTTGCCTTTCGACGTCGCTCGCGTACAGGTGACCCTGGGCCGTGCTTTTGGCATGGCGCGGTTGCGGGGCAAGGGCCATACCTCGGTGGATGAGCCCGAGCACGAATTGCTCGGTGACAGCCGGCCCATTCGCGAACTGCGCAGATTATTGTCGAAGCTGGCGCCCACCGAATCTCCCGTGTTGATTCGTGGCGACAGCGGCACCGGCAAAGAGCTGGTGGCCAAGACGTTGCATCGACAATCGCAGCGGCATGACAAGCCGTTTGTGGCGATCAACTGCGGTGCGATCCCTGAACACTTGATTCAATCCGAATTGTTCGGCCATGAAAAAGGTGCGTTCACCGGCGCCCATCAGCGCAAGGTCGGGCGAATCGAGGCGGCCAACGGCGGCACGTTGTTCCTGGATGAAATCGGTGATCTGCCGATGGAGCTGCAAGCCAATCTTTTGCGATTTCTCCAGGAAAAGCAGATCGAGCGGGTTGGCGGCAGCCAGCCGATCCCGGTGGATGTGCGGGTATTGGCCGCCACCCACGTCGACCTGGAAGCCGCCGTTGAGAAAGGGACCTTCCGCGAAGACTTGTATTACCGCCTTAATGTCCTGCAAGTGGTGACCGCACCATTGCGCGACCGCCATGGCGACGTCGCGATGCTGGCCAACCACTTTTCACGTTTCTACAGTCAGGAAACCGGTCGTCGCCCGCGTAGTTTCAGTGATGACGCCCTCGTCGCGATGGGCGAGCACGCTTGGCCTGGAAACGTGCGCGAGTTGGCCAACCGCGTGCGCCGCGGGCTGGTGCTCGCCGAAGGACGCCAGATCGAAGCCGTTGATCTGGGCTTGCACGGCCTGCAGGCAATTTCGCCGCCCATGGCTACACTGGAAGACTATAAGCACCGCGCCGAACGCCAGGCGCTGCGCGACGTGCTCAATCGGCACAGCGACAACTTGAGTGTGGCGGCCCGTGTACTGGGCGTTTCCCGGCCCACGTTCTACCGGTTGCTGCACAAACACCAGATCCGCTAGGGCGGGTAAACCGAAAAGCCCCGCAACGACCCTTATCGTTGCGGGGCTTTTCCTTGTGCGCTGCGTGCAGCGTATTTACTTGGGCTGCTTGGTGTCAGAAGTAGTACGGGAATTTCAGGCTAAACGTAAAGTCTGGCGCATCGTCCGTCATGCCGATCGCCAGGTTAGGCACGATTGTCAGGTTTTGCGTCGCCGCAATCGTCATGCCCACGTTGAAGTAACCCGCGTTGGCGTCGCTGGACGTCACCGACTGCCAGTCCCCACCGTTAGGCTTGAGCTTGCTCTTGCGCTGGATCAGGTCGGACACCGAGAACGACATGCTCATCTTCTCGTTCAGCGCGAAGGCCACGCCGAGGCCAAGTTGGAAGCTGTCGCCCAGGCTGACCTTGCCGCCGACCTTCTGGTTGACGTCACTGCTTATATCGTCAAACGACTCCTCGAAGTTATGTGTATAGGACAGCGAGCCAAACAGCACGGCTGGGTCGAAAGTCTTGACCAGCGAGATACCCGGCGTGATCGACCATACACCGTTACCCGTCGGCAGGTTTTCCGGCACATACAGGTTGTCGTTGGCGGTAGACCGCACCAGCTTGATGCCAAACGGTTCTTTGCCCGTAGGCGCTTTGACGCGCACCGACACTACCGCATCCGGCAGGGTCGGGGTTTCATCGAGGAACTTGTAGGCCACGCCGAAGTTGACGTCGCCGATGGTTGGGTCGCGGCTCACCGACTCTTCCGAGGTGGCGTTGGCGTTGTTGCCGGCACCGCCGGACTGGTAGGTCGATTCGCGGTACACCACCGGCACGTTCACGTCGAACTGCCAACGGTTGTCGACGTTGTAGCGGCCAGTCAGGTCCAGGGTCCAGTTATCCGACTTGATCCGGTCCAGGTTGATATTGCCCAGGAAGATCGAGTCCAGCGCCAGGAAGCCGTTGAGCGTGAGTTGGCGAGCGTCGTAGCGCGCATAGGTCACACCGGTTTCAAAGCTGAACTTGCCATTGCCAAAAAAGCCGCTGGCCTCGTTGTAGAGGTTGCTTACGCTTTGCGCAGGCGCTGAATCGTCCTTGAGCGACTGACCGTAGGAACTGCCACCGCCTCCCGCACCGCCTGATGCTGCTGCCGCGCCGGTACCGGCCACCGTTGTGCCGCTGGCTTTCTGGAAGTCTGCCGGGGATTTGGCCAGGCGTTTGGGCGCCGGTGTGGCCGGTTGATCCTCGACTTGACGAACCCGCTGCTCCAACACCGCCAAGGCTTTTTGTTGTACTTCGTACCGCTGCTTGAGTTCCAGAAGTTCCTGCTTGAGGGCTTCGATATCGGCGTCTGGCGCGGCATACAACATGGATGCAGGCAAGAGCGTACTTAAACAAACCACCGCACGTAGCGATAACGATCGATGCATGAAATAAGCCGTCCTTTTCTAATGCGAAAGTGTCGAGGGTCAGCGTAGTTCAATAACCTAGCGTGCGTAGGCCTTTGAGTGGGTCCAGATTGCAGTTCAATGCCGGGTTGGTCAGGCCGTTGTTCATCACCACATTGAGCTGCGTCATGTTAGTGACGACGTTTCTATCGCCGGTTAATACCGTGCCTTGGAGCACTTGCCCGCCACCGATCTGCTGGCGGCTGTTGCCCTGGTTATGATTGCCTTGGATCGCCATCTGCAAGCCGCCATTGTTGGCCGACACGCTCACACGGCCGGCCGCGCTGTCGCCGCTGACTGTGCCACCCGCCACCAGCACATGCCCTGATTGCACGATGCTGGAGGGGGCGAAGCCATTCTCTGTGACGTTGATACCGACATTGTTGTAGGCAGTGTTGCCATCGCCGGCGGTGCGTACGCTTTGGGTCACGCCCGTGCCAGTGCCCAGGCCTGCGCCCCCGACCACGTTACCGGTACCGGTATTCTGGTGGGTGCCCGTGCCAGCCGAGCCGGTGGTCTGCACGTAAAACTGCGGGGTGATGGTGGACGAGTCGACTTGCATGCTGGCCTTGCCGGTGATGGTGTCGCCTATGGCATTGGTCCAGGTGCTGCTCATGACAATACCGAAACTGATAATCCGCCCCGGCATCACATACCGGCCGCGCAGTTCGGCCATTTCCGAATCCTTGAGCTCAATCGGCTTGAACCCCGATGAAGCATAAGCGGGCATTGAGGCTGCCAGGCACAAGACCGTCAGCCAACGGGAAGTGTTCATCTCTTGCTCCTGGAGCGTCCTGCTCCTTTTTGCGCTTCTTAGAAGAAGTCGCTCTGGATGAAACCGAAGTCCATCAACTCGGCATCGCCTACGGGCGTGAACTCATTCAACTGGTTCTTGGCGGTCAGTGGCGTGGGCGGGTCAAGCAAGGCGTTGGCCTTGTCGTAGCCTTCACCCAGCACGGCGAAGACGATGCCATTCCAGCCTTTGACGAAGTCGTCGTGCGAATAGCGCTTGTGGCCCAGCACCGGGTCACCGACATAGACCCACTCCTTGTCCGCGCGCTGCAACACCACGAAGTGCTTGTAGCCACGAATTTCCAGCAACACCACCACGGGGATCTTCACGGTCGCCAGGGTATCTGGCCCGATTTTGTAGCCCCGGGCACGCATGCCGATGCTTTCGAGGTAGCGCTTCATGTCCAGCATGGAAAAGCCCTGGGTACGTACCAGGTCCTGGTCTGCATTGAGCAGCATGCCTTTGATGACGTGGTCTTCGTCTACGTCGAGCCAGTAGCCCTGGCGCAGGATGGTGGCCAGTGCCGCAGCACCGCAGCTGAAATCGGTTTTCTGTTCCACCAGGTTGGCGAACCGGCGTTCACGGATACTCTCGACCTTCTTGTAGATGACTGCACCACCAGGCATGGCGGAGATCGCCATGGTGCCTGCCCAGGTAGGGCCGGTAAGCAGCATCAAGAGGCTGAGGGTCGCGAGGCGCATGATCGTATGACCTGCTGGGCACTGTAATAAAAAGGGCCTTGTTGCCAAGGCCCCGTTGGATCAGAAGCGCACGCCGCTGGCGCAGACGCTGCAACCTTGGCTGATCGACAGGCTGCCGCTGGCTTGGTTGCCGGAGCCGGACTGCAAGTTCACAATTGTGCTGCCGCTGTTGCGGTTAACTGCGTTGTCGAGGCTGGAGTTGTTCGACACGTATTGAGGTTTGCTGTAGTGGCCATTCCCGCTGGCGGCCGCGTTGAGGTAGCTGTTACCGAGCGAGTTTTGCTCGGTGTTGGCCGCCGCTGCGATATTTTTACCGTCAGCAGTGGTGATTGCCAGGTTGCCCTTGGCCTGGTTGCCTTGACCGGCTTGACCGTTATAAATCGTGCTACCGGAGTTGCCGTTAACCGCGTTATCCAGGGATGCGTTGTTTTGGGTACCTTTGTTGACATAATTGTTCAGCACGCTGTTTTGATTCACATCGGCCACGGCAAACACGGTTGCAAAGTCGCCCTTGGCGCTGGAGATGGCGCCTGAACCGTCTGCCTGGTTTCCGGTGCCTGACTGATTGTTAACAATGGTGCTACCACTGTTGCCGTTTACCGAGCCATCAGCAGAGGCGTTGTTTTCGGTGTTGGTGTCATCGAACTTGTTGCCCGCGCTGTTCTGCACATCCGTAACCACGGAGGCGACCACGCCGGTTGGTTGAGGCGCAGGGTGCCAGCCACCCCCTGCTTGAGCGGCAGCAGCCATGAGCGCGGCGAGAGCGAAAACCATTGGTTTCAGAGCCATTTGAGGTTTCATGGTGTTTCTCCTTGCTTCTAATTAGTGGGTTAAGTGTTGGTACGGTCTAACGTGTGCTACCAAGCTGTTACTTGATAGTGATGCCCAGGGTGTTAGCCACTCGGTTCCCCACCCCTGCACTCTGGTTCACCTGAATCACTCCTCGGCTGCCGGTGAAGGCCTGGTCGCTTGTCACGACCTGGCGGCTGCCAGTGGTGGGGGTGAGCCCTGAGTCGGTTGCCAGCGTCGTCGTGTTCTGTTGCAACAGGACGCTGTCGTCGATGCTTTGCGGGCCAGGGTTGAGGCTGATCCGCACGGCATTGATTGATTGGTTATTGGCCCCGGCGGACTGGTTGATGCCCACCATGCCGTTGCCATTGGTAAAAGAGGCGCCTTCGATCGAGGCCTTCGCGTTGAGAGAGGGATCGACGTTGCCGTTCATGTTCTGGGTATTGCGGGTGGTGGCCTGCCCACCGAGCGTGACGGCGCGGTTATTGGCCATTTGTTGCTGGTTGCCGGCCGCCTGATTGATCATCACGTTGCCGTCGTAGTCTTTGCCGCTGTTGTTAATCACGGCGGTGTTGTCGGCCATGGCCGCCGTGCTGCTCAGCAGGGCGAGAAGCAGCAGGGAACGTTTCATTATTTGCCCCCCATCATGCTGCCGAGGTTGTTCAGGGGGGCCATGCCACGTTGGATTGAATCGCTGATCTGCCCGCCCATGGAGGCGCCTGCACCATGGCTGACGGCTGCGCCGGAACCGAGTGTCGACACGCTGCCTTGGGTGTTAGTCAAACCAGGGATGTTGCCGTTTGGGATGATGGCGCGGGTGATGCTTGAGCCGCTGCTGATGCCAGCGATGTCCATGTCACTGAGTTCGCCGGTGGACCCTAGGATCTCGCGGCTCGGATTGGCATTGGCGGTGGTGGGGTAGGGGTCTTTGCCGAATGCAGATCGACCGTACATGTGCCCCTGTACGTCTCGGCCAGTCACGATAACGCCGTCACCCGCATAGCTCGGAACACTGAGGCCGACACTGAGTGCACAGCTGATCAGCAACACGTTCATCGAACCTTGAGTGCATGTATTCACGGCGGCATTCCTTATTCTTCGCGCTGACCCTAAACAGCGCTGTAAGGGATAGAGCAGAAGCCGTGCCGCTTTTTATTTGGCCTTGGTATTCAATGTGTTACGGGCATTGATGGGCAAAGTGATGGCATCGCTGTTTCAATCCTGAAACAGTACCCTGCCCAAACCCACAGACTTAGCCACTGCACAAACGCTTCACTCGCTGTATCAGCGCTGTAACAACACGCGTGACAAAACGGTGAATGCGCTGAGCACGGGCGATTCAAGGCCGGGGAGTGTTAAAAAAATGGACACTTGTGGCGCGACATCGCCCGTGCAAGGAGGCAGGGTGTCAGCCTTTAGGTGTTTTACGCGGAATAGAATTAAGTACGGGGTTGCCGTCCTGGTTCTGGGTCAGGTATACCGGCAAAACCTTGGGCAGGGAGGGAATGAGGTTGTTGACCTCATCGATGTTGTAGATACCACCGATGCGTATCGCTCCGGTCGTGGCGTCGGCCAGCATCACCGGCTTGCTCAGGTAGCGGTTGATCAGCGGCAACGCGTCGGCCAGGGCCAGGTTGTCGAGGACCAGCTTGCCCTGGCGCCAGGCCAGCGCGGTGTCATTCGGGTTGATCGTGCGCACGCGTGGCGTGGCATCACCCTGCTGGTAGCTGGCTTGCATGCCGGGTGTCAGGGGCACGCTCCCGTGGACCTGGTCGCTGGCAATCTGAACCGAGCCTTCAAGCAACATCACCCGTACCTGGTCTTCATATTTCCAGACGTTGAACTGGGTGCCCGTCACACGTACCTGACCACTGCCTGCGTGCACAATGAACGGATGGGCGCTGTCATGGCTGACCTTGAAGAACGCCTCGCCTTTTTTCAGCGTGACCCGACGCTGGTCCTTGTAGTTGCTGTAGACCAGTTCGGTGCCCAGGTTGAGTTCTACCTGGCTGCCATCGTCGAGGATGACCTGGCGCAGGCCATTAGCGGCATCAAAGCGCTCATAGGAACTGGGCAACCAACCGGCTTCCCAGCCAGTGAAGGCGGCCAGGGGCAGGGCGCCCAGGCAGATCGCCGCAGCCACCGCGTAGATGCGCGACCGGCTGCGGGGCTTGAACGGCACCTCTGTCGGTGTGGTGTTTTGGCGTGGCAGATGGTCCGCAACGTCCCAGATCTCCAGCATTGCCGCGTATTCGAAGGCGTGCAGCGGGTGCGAATCGTGCCATTGGGCAAAAGCTTGACGTTCACTCGCGGTGCAATCACCCGCGTGCAGGCGCATGCACCAATGCGCGGCGGCGTCGGTGATGGCGTCATATTCGGCTTCTGAAATGGACTTTTCGCTCATTAACTCATCCTGATTTCGTACATTCTAACCTCCCAGGATGGACCGCGAGAACAGCCATCATGGCGATTGCACATCAATTGGAACTTATTCTCGTTTGAAGGCACCTAAGAAATTCAGGACATTTCCCACAATGGAGTACGAAAATGCTGAAGAAAACCTTAGTCGCTCTGTGTGCAACCTCCGCGCTGCTCGGCGCCGGTGCTGCCTTTGCCGATAAGCCGGGCGCGGGCTGGATCCCGATCGAGAAGGCGATTGAAGTTGCCAAGACCAAAGGCGGATACGTCGAGGTGTACGCCGCTGAGGCAGACGACAATGGCTACTGGGAAGTCAAAGGCCGCAAGTCTGACGGTACCGTATATGAAGCCCGCATTGATGGCGCCTCGGGCAACATCCTGCGCGACCAGAAAGACTGATACACCCCTCGGGGGCCTGTTCAGGCCCCCGGAACCAGCTTGCGCCCCAGGTGCGTAATCAAATAGGTCACCGAGTCCGCATTGGCCAGAATGATGTCCATCCTTCGGTCCGCATCGCTCATAAAGATCTGCCGGGCATCGTCCAGCGTCCTGGCGCCGGTGAGATTCAGAATCTTGTCACGCGGTTTGGTCGAGCCCAAACTTCCTACGTCCTCCCATTGAAGTGAAAGGTCGTCCCATGTTTTAAACAGCATGGTGGCAGGAGTCAGCACTGACAGCGCGGTGCGTTGCAGGTTGGACAGCGCGGTATGCTGTCGCAGGCCGTCCGCCGTACCCCGGCTGATCAAGTCGGCAAACGGGCGCATGGAGTCCAGGTAGGCGATATCTTCAGTCTTCGAAACCAGATGGCTTATCTCATGGATCAGGGTTGCTGCCCTTGCATGATCGTCAAGATCGAACGGCGCGTTGAGATGACCCCGATAAGCGTCCATGTGCGTATTGAAAAAGTAGTCGAGCAAGTAGATTTTCTGCTCTGGGTCTGCGGGTATTACAAAAGCATAGGTGTTGGTCGGCGACCAACGGGCCGCGCCCGTGACGAGTCGGATTGAATCTGGCCTGATCAGGCTTTGCTGGGTCAAACCCTTGGTAATCTCGGCGACACGTTTCTGAATTTTCGTGACGTGCGCCGTATTGAAAGTGGGCATGCCGAACATTTCGGTCAAGAAGCGGCCTACGCGCGAATCCGGATCACGTTGCTGGGCAAAGTGCGCGAGATTGCGTTCACACATGACCGCGTAGTAAATCGCGACGTTGAGCGCGCGGTCGATGCAGTAGGCTTTTCCAGGATGGAGTGCACGGATCGCCGGCATTCCCACCGCTTCAATATTCATCGAACTGCGCTCGACTCTATAGGTGACGACCCGTCCTTTGAAACGCGACACTGCGGGACCGAACCGCGGTTCTTGTGCAGAAAAGTCCAACACCCAGCCACCCTGTGCGTTGCGCTCGACAAACGGGCCCAGCACCTGCGCCAGGCGCACCCGCCAGCGTGCGCCGGCTCTTTCGACCGGGTACACCCGCCCGGCCACCGGCACATAATGATTGCCGCTCGGTGTGACATAAACATGCTGCGACGGATCTTGCTCCAACTGCGCCAGCGACACTGTCACGTCTTCAAAGCACTGCATGCGGGTACGCACCGGGTTTGTCACGTCCAGTGTTGCACTGGTCGTCACAGGGGCAGGGATACTGTCCGGCAGATCCGTGGCTGGCGATGAAAGCAACGGCTCCAGTAGCTCATCGAGTTCCTCGCGCAATGAAGCGAGTGTCCCCAATCCCTGGATGAATCTGAGCAAGCCTGCGCCGAAATGCTGTTGCTGCAAGGCCTCGGCCGAAGCCTGGAACAACTTGAAACTGCGCCACACGACCAACGGGAATTGGAGCTTGCCCGCAATAAACTGCGCTGCCATGGGGATGCCCCTGCGTAACAGGCCGGTGACCCCGTCCCACTGATCTTTACTCCCGCGTTCGAATTGGCAGGCGAGCATTTTGATCAACTGCGCCGTGTTGTCATCGAATAGCCGCGGCAGAATATTGCGCCTGATCGGGTGTGAGGCCAGCCTGACCTCCTGTGTGTCCGGGGCGGCCGGTTGCTGGAACAGGTTGCGGTATATCGCCTGGTCGGGATCGCCCAACTGCCGGATGATCCAACCCTGTAAAGGGCCGGGGCGGTTGATCTGAGTGCGCAAGCTTTCTTCGTTGGTGTATTCCGTGAGCACGCGAAAAGGCGCGTATGGCGCGTAGAGCACCCGCGGGCCGGTCGCCGGCGCCTGCGGGCCGATCACGTAGACGCAAGGGACGGTCACCGGCGTCGCGCCCGGGGTAGCGATCAGTTCCAAGGGGTGAATCCTTGCTGCTGCCCCGTTGACCTTATCCCGCGCCTCGGCATCCGGCATGTCGAAAATTTGCTGGATAAAGCACCAGGCCGCAGCACTCAGGCGCTCTTCGAGTTTTTCTTCATGGGCGTGGCGCAGCACCTGCCAGGGTAATTGACGGCAAAACAGGGCGCGACGCTGTCGGGCATCGTCGGTATCGGCGGCGAGGTGGGTGGTGAGCCATTCGCGGTAGGTTTTAGCAATATCCAACTGGCGGACCAACTGCACCACTGCCGTGCCGTCCAGTGCTAGCGGCAGGGTGGTGGTGTCGCGGGCGGTGGGGGTGAGGTTGTCGGCGTTCGGTTCCGGCAGGTGGCGCAGAGCAAAGTCGGTCAGGCTTTGGGCATGCCCGTCGAGCAGTACGCTTGCCGGTATCTGGATGTTTTCCGGGTCCAGGGCGGCGTCGGGGAAGCGCGCCTTGAGCAGGCCCGTCAAGGTGCGGGCAACGTGTTCACGCAAGGTAGGTACGCTGTGCAGGTAGTCCTGATTGTCAGGCGCGCTGAGGCGGTATTGCTCCAACAGTTCGGCGTGCAGCAATTGATCCTCGGCCGAAGCCATACCCAGCCACACTGGCAAGGCCTGCTGCTGAACCATTGCCTGGGCGATGGCACTGGCGCGCTCCAGGTTCGACGGCGCCAGCTGTCGCATTTGCTCATCCAGGCGGTCTTGCAATGGCGTTGGCCCCAGTGGCGTGGCGAGCCAGTAGTCGATGGCGTCGAGGTGGTAATCCAGGTAGCTCTGCTGGCGGTTGTTCAAAAAATGTTCGTCGATGCGTTGCAGGGGCCCGAGGCGATAGACCTGATGGGGCGCGCGAAGGCTCATGGGCAGGTTAAGCAACAGCGGCAAGCGCCGGTCGGGTTGGGTCAGGCGCAGTTCAAGGGATTGGCGCAAGGCGTGCACTGAGGCGAAGGGCTCAAGACCCTGCTGGGGTGTCCAGAGCACGACGTTACCCGAAAGCTCAGGGTCGATGCCGCCGCGCTGCGTCAGTGCAAAACAGCTGGCCAGGGGGTGGGCTCTTTTGTCGTCGCCTAGGGTCAGCGTCAAGCTGTAGGCATCCGGCAGAAAACCCTTGAGCCCATGGCGCTTGTCGCGAGTCATGCTGTCGGGCCGCAGGACCGCGTCGAGAATCGCCTGGTGGTCGGGGCTCAATGTCTTGTTGAGCAGCCGCAGTTCGGCCTCGCTGCGCAGTCCCTGCATCAGGGAAGCGTTCATTTCGTTGCGATGACCTTCCAGGAACAGGCGCGGCAGGGTGCGTATGTCGTGCTGTATAAAAGGGCGCATGGCCTGTTCGATGACCGTATTGAAAACACGGCTGTTCAGGTTGTTCCAACGCGTGGCGGTCCCGCTGCGGCGAGCGCTGTAGAGACCGATGCGTGGCGAGTCGCCGACAGGGTCGGCAACCTTTGCCAGACGCTCGACGAGATGATCGACCATGCTTCGTGAAGATTCAGGGACACGGTCCTCCTGTTGCTGCGCTTCAGTGGCGTAGGTGTTGGCGAATACATCCGTGGGGTCCAGGTCCAGTAGGTGTAGGGCCAACGCCGTCTTCAGGGCATGTAAAGCCAAGCTGCGCAGAGTGGGATGCTTCTGGCGTTGCGCCATCAACGCTTCCTGAGCCGCGCGCAGTGCTACCCGCTGTTGTTTAGCGCGCTCCGCCTGAACCGTCGAGGGCCGGCCGTTGCCGCTGGTGGCTGGGTGAAGGCTCCAACGTCCTTCGGCTTCCAGGGCCAGCAGCCGGTGGTCGAGCATGTGGCGCAGGTCCAGGGCGCAATCGAGCAGCGCTGCCAGGTCTGCTGCACCGTCGTTGCGGCGAAAGAGCGCGAGTGCATGGTCCATGTTGCTCAATTGCTTGCTGGCAATGTCCTTGACCATCCCACCGAACACACTTTCGGCCACAGGCAGCCCGCTGACTTGCACCGCATCCATGCCCAGGTACAGGCTGCGCTCGTCCAGGGACAGGAAATTCAGCAACTCGTCCTCATGCCCGGCGGCCTTGAGCATGCTCAGCAGGACGTCCTTCAGGTCGTCAAGGTTCTTGAGCACTTGCAGCCCGCGCGTCTGGGTGTAGAGGTAGGCATGCGTGTCGTTGATCAACAAGGTTGCAGCCAGCTCAACATAATGTTGATAGGGCGCATGAATGTTGACCTTTTCGATCCGCAAGGGCGCATGCCAGGCGCTGCGTGACGCCTTGTCGGGGAGGAACACGGCACGCAGTCGATGGGCTTCCTCGGACGTCAGAATAGCGTTCTGGTGCTTGAGCAGCAGGTCGGCGCGAAATTTGTCACTCATTACCAGGGCAAACAAATCCATGCGCGATTGGTTGCCGCCGATATCTTCATTCCACCACGTCTGCAACAGGCTGCTGAGCAGCGTGGAGAAGACGGCAGCGGTTTGTTCTACCACGTGCTCCCACTGCGCAAGTTCCTGTTTGAGCGCGTTGGCCGTCATGGCGCTTGTATCGTGCTTGGGGTGGGTGAACGCGCGCGTGTGGTTGGCCGGCCACCCCTGTTTCAGGTAGTACTGCAGCAAGGTCTCATTGAGGGTCGCCGAGCCCACCCATCGGGTCACGGCATCACCGCTGTCCTGCGCTGGAACCAGGAAACTATTGACCAACGTCTGTTGCTGATCGAGCTTGGGAAAGTAAGGGCGCGCCATGACGCCCAGCAGTTTGTCGAGCATTGAGGGCAGGGTGGGGAGCTTGCGTAACTCCTCGAGCATGCGTTGCACGTTACGTTTCTGGCTTGCCTCAATCGTTTGTTCCTGGTCCACAAAGACGATGCCCGTAACGGGTGCAGCAGTCAGGGTAAACGTGCCATCGAAGCCACAATCCTGACGCTGATCAATAGACAAAAAACTGACTAAATCAACGCGCAATATATTGTTTGTGAGGCGTTCCCTAATTTCTGCAATTACGGAGGCGCGGTTGTCGAATACCTCGATTCCTCCGTAAGGACTGTATAGCAGCGCCTTTTTTTCGTCAGGGGACGGGCTCATCATAAACACGCCGGCCAGCGGTATTGCAGATTCCCCAAGCCTCTCAATCACCAGTTTTTCAACGGCCATAGGCGACTCACGGCTCTGGCGCACGGCGTCGGTGGGGGTGTAGATCGTCATCAGCCATTCGAGATCCTTCAGGGTCAAGCCCAGCGCGCGCTCTCTGTCTGAAGGGTATTTGCGAGTGATCGGGCGCAGGAATTCATCGAAAAAATACGCGGGAGTTACGCTTGCCATGGGTTGCTCTCTCAGGACCAGAGGGGTGTCTCGAGCGCCAGATTAGATAGCGATGGTGCCGTTGCAGCGGTAGATAGCTGATGCAAACACAACGGGTCTCGCAAACGCTGATTGACAGCAGGCGCACGCCGCGTTGTTTAATCACAGGCTCGAGTCTCCCGTCTTGTTGCCCCTTCCAATCATAATTCGGAGCTTCAGATGTCTACGCCGTCCAAGGTCGTTGAGAGTTCCAATGTTTCCATTAGCTTCAGTGCGCTGGTGGCTTTGTTGCAACAGGTCTTTGAGCGCCATGGCACCTCGCCTGAGGTGGCTGCGATCCTCGCCCACAATTGCGCCAGCGCTGAACGCGACGGCGCCCACAGCCATGGCATTTTTCGTATTCCCGGTTATCTCAGTACCCTGGCCAGTGGCTGGGTGGATGGCCGTGCGGTGCCGCAGGTTACCGACGTGGCCTCGGGGTTTGTGCGGGTGGACGCCGCCAACGGCTTTGCCCAGCCAGCCCTGGAAGCTGCCCGTGCACTACTGGTGGAAAAAGCCAGGAGTGCCGGGATCGCCTTAATGGCGATCCATAACTCCCATCATTTCGCGGCCTTGTGGCCGGATGTCGAACCGTTCGCCGAGCAGGGGCTGGTGGCGTTGAGCGTGGTCAACAGCATGACCTGCGTGGTGCCCCACGGCGCCGACCGGCCGTTGTTCGGCACCAACCCTATCGCCTTCGCAGCCCCACGCGCCGATGGTTTACCTATCGTATTTGACCTGGCCACCAGCGCTATCGCCCACGGTGACGTACAGATTGCCGCGCGCAAAGGGGAGCGTTTGCCTCCGGGCATGGGTGTTGATGGGCTGGGTCAGCCGACTCAGGACCCCAGGGCGATTCTTGAAGGGGGCGCCCTGTTGCCGTTTGGCGGGCATAAGGGGTCGGCGCTTTCGATGATGGTCGAACTGCTGGCCGCGGCGTTGACCGGCGGCAACTTCTCGTTTGAATTCAACTGGTCCGATCATCCGGGAGCGCGTACGCCGTGGACAGGGCAGTTGTTGATCCTGATCGATCCCAGCAAGACCGCAGGGCAGAGCTTCGCCGAGCGCAGCCAGGAGCTGGTGCGACAGATGCATGCGGCAGGGTTGCGGCGTCTGCCGGGAGATCGGCGGCACCAGACGCGGCTCAGGTCCGAGCAGGAAGGGATCGTCTTGGACGCTGAGGAGTTGCAAGGCCTGCGGGCTTTGGCCGCCGGCTGAACAGGCTGCGCCATGGGCGCAGCCTTTAATGCATCAGTTGCGACGACCCAACAGCAGGCCCACCACCAGGCCAAAGCCTGCGGAAATCGCAACGGTCTGCCAAGGGTGGCCACCGATGTAGGTTTCGGTGGCATCCACCACTGGCTTGCTGCGTTCACGCACGTTGGATACCGAGTCCAGCGCTTGCTTGAGCTTGATTGCAACCTGCTCGCGCAGGGTTTCACCTTCCTCGCCAACCAGTGAGGCACTGCTCTTGAGCAGCTTGTCCGATTCTTCGATCAGCGATTGCAGCTCGCTGAAGGCTTGGTCCTTGATTTGCTCTTCGACAGCTTGGGCGGCGGTTTTGCGGGCCATTGTGTGACTCCTTGCGAGTGAATATGACAGTGAACAATGGAGTATTGGGCTGCGGCAAAAGTTGCAGTTTTTTTCCGAAGCGTTGTCCTGCGTAAAATCCGAATCAGGAAGTTTCGACCTACAGTGTAAGATGTCGTCTATTTGCGCAGCAGGAAATTCAACATGAGCTTCAATCTCGCCAACAAGACCCTCGCCGAACGTGCCGAGCTGGAAGATGAAAAGTCGCGCCTCTATGACCTGTGGCAAAGCAACCTGGGCAAGGCCAAGGGCGAGGCCGCGCGGTTGTTCGGCGAGCGCGCCAAGCGCAAAGGCAAGTGGGCAGAATGGGTACGTGCGGAACTTGACGGTATGTCGCCGCCAGAGTTTTCCAGCATGGTGCGCAGTGAGGTTAACAAGTTGATGGCGGCGACCAAGTAAAGCTCGCCACAATCGCTTCACGCACCTTCAGCAACAGTGGATCGAGCTGCGCCTGGGTTCGCCAGCCCAGCTCGATCGGGTAGCGCGGCAGGGCCAGCGGGCACGCCAGTACGCGCAAACCGGTCATGGCGCCGATGACCTCGGCGGCGTGGCCGGGGATGGTTGCAACCGCCTGACTGCCCTTGAGCAAAAACGGCAGCGCGGCGAAGTGGCTGGTAGACGCACACACCTGACGACTGAGCCCCTGCGCCGCCAAGCCCTCGTCGGTGATCCCGATAAACCCGCCTGATGACACCAGCACATGCTCGCGGGTGACGAACTCGTCCAGGCTCATGCTTGGCTGGTCGGCGTCCACCAGGCAGCGATAATCACCTTCCCCCAGCACTTGGCGACTCAGCCTGCTGTGCGCGAAGCCGCCTGCGGTAATCGCCAGGTCCAACGTGCGATCAAGCAGCGCTCCGGCCACGATCTGGCTGTGGGTCTGACGGAAAATCACCCGCAGTCTCGGCGCGCGCCTGGTAATTTCATCCATCAGCCGTCGGCCGTAGGCTATTTCGAAGTCATCGGACAAGCCCAGCACCACGGACCGGCCCTGATACTGCTGATTGTCCGGATTAACCATGGCCAGGCTCTGTCGGCAGCGGTCCAGCGCTTCACTGATCAGCGGCTTCAATTGGTTCGCCCGCAAGGTCGGCGCCAGGCCGCGTCCGGTACGCACGAACAATTGATCGTCATATACCTCGCGCAGGCGCCGCAACCCTGCGCTGATGGCCGATTGTGTGACGCCCAGGCGCAATGCCGCGCGGCTGGCGCTGGACTCATCATGCAGGGCTTCAAAGGTTTTCAGCAGGTTCAGGTCGACCTGGGCGATATTCATTTGGCTCATATCATTCAGCAGTGAAGGGGGCTTTATTCATGATCGAGGCTGGCGGGAGAATGGGCAACCCCTGACTTCGGAGTGATCGTGATGCCTGTATCGACTGTGGCGGCCCTGCAAATTGGCTCCTTGCCGGGTGGCAAGGCTGAAACCCTGGCGCAGATCCTGGCCTATGAAGACGAAATATCGCGCAGCGGCGCGCAATTGGTGGTGATGCCCGAGGCATTGCTGGGTGGCTATCCCAAAGGCGAGGGCTTCGGCACGCAGCTGGGGTATCGCCTGCCCGAGGGGCGGGAAGCCTTTGCCCGATATTTAGCCAATGCCATCGATGTGCCGGGCGCCGAGACCGAAGCGCTGGCCGGCCTGTCGGCGCGTACCGGTGCCAGCCTGGTGCTTGGCGTGATCGAGCGCAGTGGCAGCACGTTGTATTGCACGGTGTTGTACTTCGAACCGGCGGGTGGCTTGGTCGCCAAGCACCGTAAATTGATGCCTACCGGCACCGAACGACTGATCTGGGGCAAGGGCGATGGCTCAACCTTGCCGGTAATCGATACGGCAGTCGGGCGCATCGGCGGCGCAGTGTGCTGGGAAAACATGATGCCGCTGCTGCGCACGGCGATGTACGCCAAGGGTGTGGAGGTGTGGTGCGCACCGACAGTGGACGAGCGTGAGATGTGGCAGGTGAGCATGCGTCATGTGGCTCATGAAGGGCGCTGCTTTGTGGTCAGTGCGTGTCAGGTGCAGGCTTCGCCCGAAGCGCTGGGGGTGGCGGTTGCCAATTGGCCGTCGGATCGCCCGTTGATCGCTGGCGGCAGCGTGATTGTCGGGCCGATGGGCGACATTTTAGCGGGGCCTTTGCTGGGTAAGGCGGGGTTGTTGACGGCGCAAATCGATACGGCTGACTTGGTGCGGGCGCGGTATGACTATGACGTGGTGGGGCACTATGCCCGGCCGGATGTGTTCGAGCTGACGGTGGATGAACGCGAAAAACCCGGCGTGCGCTTTATCACGGACTAAAGTGCCATTCCTCGCCACGGGCCATGGCGGGCAGGGCGATCTGTTCCAGGTAGGCGCGTGCACCATTGGCCGGGTAAGGCCACGGCACCAGGGCGGTCTGTCAGCAATACAGGCTGCATGGCGTTTACCAGGTGACCGTATTCGGCAGGTCCAGCGTGCCACGGTCGACAAAGCGCATCGTACCGAACAAGCCACCCGCCAGTTTGCCCCGCAGCACGTAGGGCAGGTTGTTCAAGCTTTGGGTCTGGCTCAGGCCCAAGGTCTGGCGCAACACGGAAAACGCTGAAACACTCACCGGCACCATCAGTACCGTCTCGGAAAAACGAGGGATAGACCCGCTCTGATCACTCACCCCAGATGCCAACGGCCGGCCATTGACCTCCAGATCCAGGGCCACGCCGTTGTAGTCAATCGCCGTTTCATTGGGGTTTTGCACCCGCAGCTTCACGGCAAAGCGTACTTCCAGATCCTGGCTTTGCAGCGGTTCGATGCCCACCACGTTGATGTTCACCGGGTCGCGATTCGGGAACAGCGCGCAGGCGCTCAGGGTCAGCAGCAGTAGCGATAGAACCATGAGCTTGCGCATATAACAGTGCTCCTATTTCGTGACGTCCGGGTCCTGCATCACCTTGAGGGTAGAGGACTCCGGATCAAATTCATCTTCTTCCAGCTCTATGAACTCTTCCGGCAGGAAAATGTTCAGCAGGATTGCACAGAATGCGCCCACGGTGATCGGCGATTCGAAGATATTGTGCAGCGCCTTGGGCAGCTCGCGCAGCACTTCCGGCACGGCGGCAACGCCCAGGCCCATGCCCAGCGAGATCGCCACGATCAACACATTGCGTCGGTGCAACCCGGCTTCGGCAAGGATCTTGATACCCGCCACCGCCACGGTGCCGAACATGATCAGGGTCGCGCCGCCCAATACCGGCTTGGGCATCAATTGCAGCACCGCGCCGATCATCGGGAACAGCCCCAGCAGCACCAGCAGGCCGGCGATAAAGTACGCCACGTAGCGGCTCGCCACGCCCGTGAGCTGGATCACGCCGTTGTTCTGGGCGAAGGTCACCATCGGCAGGCTGTTGAAGGTGGCCGCCATCGCCGAGTTGAGGCCATCGGCCAACAGACCGGACTTGATGCGCTTGATGTACAGCGGGCCCTTGACCGGTTGTTGGGAAATCATCGAATTGGCGGTCAGGTCGCCCGCCGCTTCCAGGGGCGAAATCAGGAAGATCACCGCGACCGGGATAAACGCCACCCAGTCGAACGAGAACCCGTACTTGAAGGGTACCGGCACGCTGATCAACGGCACCTGTGGCAGTGCCGCCAGGTCCACACGGCCCATCAGCCAGGCCACCACGAAGCCCAGGGTCAGGCCGATCACGATGGACCCCAGGCGCAGGAACGGGTTGTTAAAACGGTTGAGCACCACGATGGTCAGCAGTACCAGCGCTGCGAGGCCCATATTGCTGGCGGCGCCGAGGTCGCTGGCGCCAAAGCCGCCGGCCATGTCGGTCACCGCGACTTTGATCAGTGACAACCCCATCAAGGTAATGATGGTGCCGGTGACCACCGGGGTGATCAGCTTGCGCAGCTTGCCGATGAACTGGCTCAGCACCACTTCGATAAATGCCGCGAAAAAGCAGATGCCGAAGATCGTCGAGAGGATCTCATCCGTACCGCCGCCCCGGGCCTTGACCATAAAACCCGCGCTGAGAATCACACTGATAAAGGAAAAACTGGTGCCCTGCAGGCACAATAAACCCGAGCCAATCGGGCCGAATTTGCGTGCCTGCACAAAGGTGCCGAGCCCCGACACAAACAGCGCCATGCTCACCAAGTAGGGCACTTCGCTTTCCAGGCCCAGCACGCCACCGACGATCAACGTGGGCGTAATGATGCCGACAAAGCTGGCCAGCACATGCTGCAACGCGGCAAAAATCGCCGCGGTGAAGTGTGGGCGATCATCCAAGCCGTAGATCAGGTCGGATTTATAGCGCGGGCGGGGGGCTTGAGCGTCAGACAAAATGCGGGCTCGGGTCAGAAAATGGAGGCGCAGGATGCCAGAAACTGACAGTCGTCAGAAGTGTAAAAAAATATTTATAGAGTTACGAAGGTGCGATTACCGGCGTTATTGCCGTTTCGGTCGCTTGCGCATTGCTCACCGTGCGGCTCGCCGCTCACCCGAAGCATCGTCACGCCGCTGCCTTCCGAAGCGTCCGGGCAGTCCAACCAGGCCGCGACCGGTTGATGGATATCGTCGGTGCGATCCAGACCATGGCCCAGGACTTGCAAAATACCGCCGTGATGATCGAAGCCCTGGCGACTCAGTCTGCAGCGGGTGCCAACCAGACCCGCGCGGCCAGCCATGAGCTGTCGCGCCTAGCGGTGGATTTGAATGGGATGGTGGCCAGATTCGTTATCTGATTTGGAATACGGTCAAAACTGTGGGAGCGGCGGTGCGACGATTCGACTTGCTCGCACCGCCGCTTCCACATTGGTTTTTGTGTGCCAGGGGTTACTGCTGCCAGGCAGTGGCATTCACCAGGTTCTTGGGCTTTTCCCCTGCCAGCGCCTGCAACAGATTATCCACCGCACACGTGGCCATCGCCTCCCGTGTCTCATGGGTCGCTGAGCCGATATGCGGCGTGGCCACCACATTGTTCAAGCGCAATAACGGCGAATCGTTATTCAGCGGCTCGTGCTCGAACACATCCAACCCTGCCGCCCGAATCGTGCGCTGTTGCAACGCGTCGATCAGCGCCGCCTCATCCACCACTTTGCCCCGCGAGATATTGATAAAGATCGTCTCCGCGCCCATCAGTGCAAACGCCTCGGCGCCAATCAATTTCTCGGTTTCAGCGGTGAGCGGTAAGGTCAGGCAGACAAAGTCGGCCTGTTGCAGCAAGTCGTTCAAGCTGCGGTACTGCGCGCCGAAGCGTGCGTCCACCGCCGGCTTGGGCGAGTGGCTGTGGTAGATCACCGGCATGCCAAAACCAAAATGCCCACGCTGGGCCAACGCTTCGCCGATGCGGCCCATGCCGATGATGCCCAGGGTCTTGCCATGCACGTCGCTGCCGAAATGCGCCGGGCCAATGTTTTTGTTCCACTGGCCGGCGCGCACCATATCGGCCAGTTCGACCACACGCCGGGCCGTCGCGAGGATCAGTGCAAAACCCGTGTCGGCGGTGGTTTCGGTGAGCACGTCCGGGGTGTTGCTGAGCAGAATGCCGCGCCTCGTCAGGTAATCGATATCGTAGTTGTCGACACCCACCGACACACTGGCGATCGCTTTCAACTGCGGCGCCAGATCGAGCAGTTTTGCATCCAGGCGCAGGCTGGCTCCCAGCAGGCCATGGGCACCGGGCAGGGCGTCACGCAGCTTGGCCAGGCCAGCGTCATCCAGCGCTTCGATCAGCGTGACGTCGGCCTTTTCATGCAGGCGCGCCATCAGCGGCGCGGACAGTTTCTTGTACAACACGACAGACATTTTCATGAGGTCTTTACCTTCAACTCCAGGGTGGGCGCCGGCGAGCGGTCGCTGGCGCCGGGCTTGAGTAAAATCGTCAGCACCACCGCAAACATCAGCGCGCCGCTCATCAGCAGGTACGAGGCGCCGGGTGAACCGGTGCTGCTATTGAGGTAACCCACCAGGTACGAACCACCGAACGAACCGAGGGCGCCCATGCTGTTGATCAGTGCCATGGCGCCCCCGGCGACGTTGGCCGGCAGGATCTCCGGGACGATGGCGAAAAAAGGACCGTAGGGCGCATACATGCAGGCGCCGGCAATCACCAGCAAGGTGTACGACCACCAGAAGTGTTCGGCGCCCAGTACGTAGGATGCGTAGAAAGCGATGGAAGCAATCAGCAGCGGCGGCCACACAAAACGCTTACGTTTTTGCAGTTTGTCCGACCCCCACGAGACTACGAGCATGCCGATCACCGCCGCCAGATACGGCAGCGCCGACAGCCAGCCGGCCTCGACCATGTCCATCTGCAAGCCGGCCTTGAGGATCGACGGCAGCCACAGCACAAAACCGTACACGCCGATGCTCCAGCAGAAAAATTGCAGCGCGAGGATGATCACCTTGGGCGAGCGAAAGGCTTCGGCGTAGTTCTTCACCGCCTTGATGCCGACCTGTTCAGCGGCCAGCGCGGTTTCCAGGTCCTGTTTCTCAGTATCGCTGAGCCACTTGGCATTCTTTGGACGCTCATCGGCCAGCTTCCACCAGATAAACGCCCATAGCACCGCCGGCAGACCCTCGATGATAAACATCCAGCGCCAGCTGAAATGCTGTACCAGGTAACCCGATACCACCGACATCCACAGCATGGTCACCGGGTTGCCCAGGATCAGGAAGGTGTTGGCGCGGGAACGTTCGGCACGCGTGAACCAGTGGCAGAGGTACACCAGCATGGCCGGCATCACCGCCGCTTCCACCACGCCCAGCATGAAACGGATCACGATCAGCATGTAGGCGTTGGACACCACGCCGGTCAGTGTAGCCAGGCCTCCCCACAGAATCAGGCTGACGAAAATCAGTTTTTTAACGCTGCGTTTTTGCGCGTAGATCGCGCCCGGCACCTGGAAGAAAAAGTAGCCGAGGAAAAACAGCGCACCCAGCAACGACGACATGCCCGGGGTGATCATCAGGTCTTCGGCCATGCCGGAGGCGGCGGCGAAGCCATAATTGGCGCGGTCCAGGTACGCCAGGCTGTAGGTGATAAACACGATAGGCATGATGTACCACCAACGGCGGGTGGCGAGTTTCACGGTTTCCATGGAGTTGCTCCTGAGCTTGTTGTAGTTGTGGCAACAGGTATTGGGTTACGCGACGGATCGGGTGGGTAACTCTGAACGGGTGGGCAAACCCTCCATGTCGCCACGGCTCTGCACGGCGCGGCTGCCGATCCAGTTACCGCGCCGAACCGCCTCGGGGAAGCTGAGGTTTTCCAGCAGGGCGCTGATCATGCCCACGGCAAAACCGTCACCGGCGCCGACCGTGTCCACGACCTTTTCCACCCGCACGGCGGCGACAAAGCCTTGGTCCATCTGGGTACGGTAGTAGGCGCCGTCCGGGCCGAGCTTGATTGCCACGGCTTCGGCGCCCTGGTCGAGGTAGAACGCGGCGATGTCGGCCGGGTCATCGAAACCGGTGAGCAAGCGGCCTTCACTCAACCCCGGCAGTACCCAGTCAGCAAGACCCGCAAGGGCGTTTATTTCGCGGATCATCGTGTGTTGGTTGGGCCACAGCGACGGGCGCAGGTTGGGGTCGAACGACACGCTACGTCCGGCCTTGCGCATTTGTGTCATCAACTCGATGGACAGCTCGCGCGTCGCCTCAGACAACGCCGGCGCAATACCGGTGGCATGCAGATGGCGGGCTTGCAGCAAGGCAGGACTGATGGCCGCGATGGACAGATAGCTGGCCGCTGAACCCTTGCGGAAGTACTCCACCTGCGGATCATCGCCGGCTTCTTCGCGCGACTTGAGCTGAAAACCCGTGGGGTGCAACGTGTCGACCGCCACATGCTGGCAATCGAGGCCTTCTTTCTTCAGGGTGTCGACCACAAAACGCCCGAGGGAATCATTGCCCACACGGCTCAGCCAGGCCACGTTGAAGCCCAGGCGCGACAGGCCAATGGCGACGTTGCTGTCGGCGCCCGCGATGCGTTTATGGAATTGGGCCACGTGGGCCAGGTCGCCGGTTTGCTCGGCGACAAACATCGCCATGGTTTCACCAAACGAGAGGATATCGATCTCAGACATGCGCATTCTCCGCACGAGGTTGGCCCAGCAGGGTGAGGGCGGCGACTTGCTGCGCGGTGATTTCGATCAAGTCATCACCTTGCAGCGGAAATTCCACGGCCCGGGTAATACCTGGAGTCATGTGCTTGAGCAGTTGTTCCCACAGATGCAGGTCGGTGGCGCCAGGCGGCAGGGCGACCAACTTGCCATCGGCGCGACGGGCCACAGCCTTGCAGTGCAGATAATCCACATGCCGGCCCAGCAGGCGTGCGGCGGTAAGGGCGGATTGGTCCTGCCATTGCCAGTTGCCGATATCGAAGGTCATTTTCACCAGCAGGCCGAGGCGTTCCACCTCGCTGAAGAAACGCTGCATTGGCTCGATTCGGCCGCCGTGCAGGGTCTGGTCGTTCTCTACCAGCAGCTGGACCGGGTGGCGGGTGAGCAGGGCGTGCAGGCTTTCCAGGTCGTTAGTGTCGGTGAAGTAGCCGAGGGAGACTTTTAGCCAGCGTGAGCCAAAAGCCTGCGCTCGGTCCAGGGTGGCGGGGAGTTCGGCGTTCGGTTGCGCGCGGCCGGCGACCCAGAGTTCCAAGGGCGATGAGAATACTGACTCCAGCCGATGCTGCGCAGCCGCATGGGCCAGTTCGGCGGGCTGTTCGTGGGTTAAAAGCTCTTCACGCCACTCGATGCGCTGGGCGCCTGCGGCCGCCAGTACCTCGACAAAACTCGATTGGCCCTGTTGGCGCACCAGGCCGGCGCCGTAGCTGGAAAGGCTGATAGAGACGGGGTATTTGTGCATTGTTGTTTACCTCTGAAACCGGTTTCATTTTTGTATGCAAATCTTGAAATGAGAGTGGCGTAGCAGCTGTCGAGCCCCGGCGAGGCTGCGTCAGCGGTGTCTCTGATGTACCGCCGACGCAGCCTCGCTCGGGCTCGACAGTTGCTACGGGGTGGTTCCTGGTTGAGGCTGGGTTGAGCCGCGAATGATCAGCTCGGGAACAAAATCCACGGTGCGCGTCGGCTCGGTATCGCCGCGCAGGCGCTTGAGCAAACAGTCGAACGCCGTGGCGCCAATCGCCTCGGTCGGCTGGGCGAGGGCGGTGATGCCAGTGCCCACCAGTGGGTACCAGTCCAGATCATCCAGGGCGATCACGCCAACATCCTCGAACAGGTTGCAGCCCAGGCGCTTGAGCGCACGGGTACAGGCCAATGCGGCGACGCCGTTGGCGCAGAACAACGCTTTGGCGCCGGGTTTGGCAAGAAAGGTTTGCAGATGGGTTTCCAACTCGCTATCGAGCTCCAGCACCGCACCGGTCAACGCCGGACGGCTGGCAATGTGTGCGTTGAAACTCTCCAGGCGCTCCAACCGCGAACTGGTGCCATCGGTGGCTTCGCTCACCAGTAGCACATTGCGGTAACCCTGTTGCTCCAGGTGTTCCATCGCCATACGCACCGCCGACGGGTTGTCCAGCCCGACGAGGTCGCTGTGCAGCGGCTCGACCTTGCGGTCCACCAATACCAGCGGCATTTCCCGTTGCAGTTCCAACAGTTGGTCGAGGTGATGACCGAGGGTGTTCACGATCAGCCCTTCGATGTTGTACGAACGCAGCGCCGCCAGGTGCTGGCGCTCCTGTTCGTCATCGCGGTCGGTATTGCACACCACCAGGCTGTAGCCGTGCTGGCGGCAAGCGGTTTCGACGCCGTGCATCACGGCAATGGAATAGGGGTTGCGGATATCGGCGACCAGCATGCCGATCAGGCGCGTGCGGCCACGCTTGAGACCACGGGCCATCTGGTTAGGGCGGTAGCCGAGGTGTTCGATGGCTTGCTCGATGCGCAGGGCAATGGCATCGGAGAGCAGGGCGCGGTCGTCGCCGATAAAGCGTGACACGCTGGCCTTGGACACTCCGGCGCGCTCGGCGACGTCGAGCATGGTAACGCGGCTGCGCTGGGCGGCGGAAAAAGGGGTCACTGTGTCAGGCCTTTCTTATTGGATGAGTGACAGGAGCTGAAACCGGTTTCAGAAAACACCAAGTGAAGGGGGGCGTCAAGCGATGGAGAAAAAATGTTGGGGACGTCGATGGAAGGGAAACGACGAATGGGCCGATGAACCTGTTAATTCTGACAGTAGTCAGGAAAGGGCAACGGGCGCTTAATTGTGCTCAACCAATCAGCTTCTTACAGGGAGCGCACACCATGTCTGGAAAGGAAAACCCTGGCAACAATCTATCGAGGCGCAACGGTGTGTTGGCGCTGGATCCCTTTGCCGAGATTGTCGGTGTGCCGGTATCTGATCCGGAAGGCCTGATCGTTATCCCCTATCGCGAGATGCCTTTGGTTTGCTGGATCAAGAAATGGGTGCCAGGCCCCTCGCTGCTAAGGGACAACACGGTGGAGTTGATTTGGCGTGTTAACGGTGTCGAGGCGGTTGCGGATTCACGCGTGTTCAATAAAGCCGATTACTTAGCGGAACCTGACCCATTTTCGTTGTCCGTACCCCGCAATTTCATGCTGTATTTCGACGCTGTCATTGAGCTGCTGTATCGAGTGAAAGAGCCCGGCAGTCCCGATGTGAATTCCCCCTTCAGGACATTGAGGGTAGATCGAAACCCGCCGACCTTTCTGCTTCCTTCCGATGGCCCTAGATTTGTTGACCCAAGCATCGCCGCCACAGGCATAACCGAACAAGTGCTCGCTGACAATCCGTGCATAGAGATTGAGCTCCCCGCCTTTGTGGCCCGAGCCAAAGGTGACCAGATTTCTATTTATCTGTCGAAGGTGACACCGCCGTTCCCATTGATCCATACGGTTATCAAGACCCTCGATTTTACCGATGAACCTTTGATCATCTGTGTCGATCGAGACTATTTCCGAGCCCTGCCTAATGGCACGGTTTACATGACCGGCCGGGCCTATGATCGGTCAGGAAACTTCAGCCCTTTGACGGCCTCCACGAGCTTTCCCGTCAGCTTGATCCCGTCCCCTAGCGGCCTGCTGGCGCCGGTCATTCGACCCCCTGCCTACCTTGACTTATTGCTCAAGAGAGACGATGCACGTGCAGGTATTGCCGCTCAGATACCCGCACCTCAATACCTCGGATTCATGGAGGACGATAAGGTAGTGATGGTCTGGAACGGGCAGCGCGTACTGCCACCGCTAGAAATCACCGGTTTTCCGTTTTCTGTAACGATTCCCTGGAGCATTTTGCGCCAACCCGGCCCCTTGGTCCGTGAGCAGGTACCTGTGCAATATGAGATACACCGGCCGGGAAGACCCACTCCATTCCTCTCGCCTATCGACTTTTTCTGGCAAGACTGGACCCTCGCGGGCCAAGACCATGCCGGTGCGCCGGCCAAGCTTAACCCTACGCTTGCAAAAGTTCAGGTCATCGGCAATGGGTCGGGGTTGATCAACGAGCTGGATCAGCGGGACCGGGTGTTGGGTGCCAGTGTCTGGGTGCGTTTGTACGTCGATCCCAAACCGGGTGAAGTACTTGCCCTCTATTATGGGAGCAGAGGGCCGCTCGCGTACTACACCGTGCAAACAGGCGATGCGCTCGATCAACTGGTTCGTTTTGTACCCGACATCTCGGGCACGGATATTGTTGCAGAGGGCAATCACTCCGCATTGCCGGTGTTCTATACCACCACCAATGGCGTGAATGAGCAGCAAGCGCCTGAAACCCCGGTGAATGTGCATGTCGATCCGTTGTTTGATCTTGACGCGCCGGTGATTGCCCATTCGCTGCACGGTGGGGCCCGAAATCTGACATGTGAGTCGCGCCCTGCCATTTGTCATGGCGTCCGCTGGACCGTACCTATCGACTCACGCATGCGGGTTGATGACGAAGTCAGATCGTTTTGGCAGGGCTACAAAACCATTAATTGGGAGCAACCGATCTTAGGTACAGAGTTTGAAGGGCGCGAGCCCATCACGCCTGAGCACTTGATCAATGGAATGTCGATTGTGGTCTTGCCATGGGACACCAAGATCGAGCCGATGCGCAGGTTCGCTTCGGCCACAGCAGAATATTACCTCTACCGGAACGGCGTGCTGATTGGTCATTCATCCATCGGGCGGGTGCGCATAGACCGAGTGTTCCCTAACTCCGAAGAGCCCTGCCAACCCGGTGATCACGGCTTTTGTGATGGCGCAGATGTGCAATGGCTTGAGGCACCGGAGCGCTCGCCTAGCGGACAACTGGGCAAACTCAATGAGTTGATTGATAAGTTGATAAAGCTCTTACAGGACGTTAAGAAGTTTAAGTAGTAGCGACGTGATGTGGTGCTGACGCTTGCTCGCGATCGGGTGTGGTCTGAAGGGCAGTGGTGCGGGTGTTTTAAGTAGTCAGGCATTCACCGTGTCGTACGCTTTAAATAGGTTCGCCTCGTCACCGGGGCGAGTTATCGATACTCGTGTGTTCAACTATGGTGAGTAATTGACATGAAAAAGAAACTGGGTCCATTCGCGCAAATAAAAAATAAAAATACGATTACTGCTGTGCCTATTACACTTGCAGCAGCGGTGCCTCGAGGTTATGTTGATAACACTCTGTACCCGGGCTTATTGACACGGGAAGCGGTCGACGCTTCTAAGTTACTGCTTGATGTGCCCACATGGTTTCCTCCGTCCTCCGTTACTAATCCTTCTACGCGAGATGATCATATTGATGACATTGGGGATTTTCAAAGCGGGCGTTTTCGGTCGGAAGAACTCATTGCGGCGGGCCCTTATGTAGCGGAAATTCCCCAGAACCGGTTGACCCAGGGAACCCACACCTACAAGTATGCAGTGTTGAGGAGTATACCGGGTGGTGGGATAAACAAGTCTGGCTCCGCGACAACAACCTTCATCGTCAATCGAATTGCACCCTTTGATTCAGCAGGTATTAGACCGTTCCCCTTGTTGTTGCCCGCAGGGCATTCCGGTCCTCTGACTAAAGCGTATTTTGATGCCAATGGTGGCGTGGCAAAACTTCGGATTCAAGATTACGACGCTCAGGGTGCGCATATAGGAGACAAGTGGGAGCTGTTGGACGGTCCCAATGGGTCAGTGGTTGCAACCGGTAATGTCTTCCCCGATGAAGTAGTGCTATTGACCGAGGCTCAGGCCGCGCTGTGGGAGGGCGCGAAAGACATTTATTACCAACTGCGGACTATTGAGGGTAATGTCAGTGGCGTCTCCCTCGGGCTGCCCGTGAGCATCGCGATTCGTCCCGCCCCGATTTTGAAATCTCCAGGTGTCAAGTTTGCCGTCAACTTAGTGGGCTCAGGCGACCATCTGCTCGACCTGGATGATACTGAAGCGGGGTCGGGAGCGCTGATCATCATCCCTAATTATGATACGGATCGTGTGCGGGACAATATATACATCAGGCTCACCACCGCCCATGGCACTCGCCAAGTCGGCCCGCTGCCAGTGGGGTCGACCGTATTGCCCGGGGAGTTCCCTGTCGACTATCCGGTACTCGAGTTTTTGTATGGCACCGCCAGTTTTGGGCCCATTGCAATGAGCGTCAGCTATGCGGCAGAACGCGGAGGGGTGTTCTATTGGATCGCTACGGCCGACGAAGTCACTGTTGAACTGGACTTGTCCGATGCGGGTCCCGTGAACCCAGACAGACCTACTCGGCCTAATAGGAATCTCCTACGTCCGATATTGACGGGGGCGGGGTCAGGCTTGACGAATCAACTGGATGGCCGTGACAAGGGACTGGACGCGCCCGTCAAGATTCCTTTGTGGACTGTTGCACCATTGCCTTCCGCCAGGGCGTTCACCATTCATCTGTATTACTCGGGTGAAAGGGTTGCCGTTATCCCGGTCGACAACTTGAACCTTCCGCCTTCCGGTGTCATTGATACGAGGGTGCCGTGGCCGAGCATTGCCAAATATGGCAATTCCCTGGCCGGCAACCCTCTTCCATTGCATTATGAACTTGTTACTACAGGCACCAGCAATAGAAATGTTTCACCCGCTCAAGGCATTGATGTCGCGGCAAACGTAATCTCCTTCGATGCACCGACTGTAGAGGGGGCGGCTGTAGCCGGCGGTGTCACGATCATTGCCTGTAACGCAGTCAAAAATGTAACTCAGACCGGTGGTTATGTGGAGGTTAATGTTCCGCCGAGCTCGAGTTTCGCTTTAGGTATGATTATCCCAGTGTCGTGGCAGGCACACAGCAATGATGCCGGTAACATGCCAATCGCTGCGGCTTCGGGAATTTTCAATCATACGATAACAACGACCAGCGAGATCGCGTTCGGTTTCAAAGTTCGCATCCAAACGGGAGCGATGTATATCAAGCCAATCTACGACTACATGACGGATATGGGGTCGGTACGCATCAAGTATTCGGTACCCATTGTGGGAACCACGCCTGTGGACTCTGCCGAAACGCTTGCGTTGGTAAGGACTTATCTTTCCGGCTCGACACCGACTTATTGCGACGGCTCTCTTTGGCCTTAGTGATGCTTGGCTTGAAGAGGAGCAGAGGTGCTCCTCTTCAAGCCCCATTAATACCCCTCCGTCATTGCGCATTACATCTCAGATAAATCCTACATATTCATTCTTCCTTTCTCTCTAGTCTGCGGCCCCTCAAGGCCTGCTCCTATCTCGCTTGGTGCCGGTCAATTCGTTCCCTATGGGAAGGTTCTTCACGGGTATACACGCAGAATGACTATCAACGCATGTTTCCAAAAACATCCATTGGCCATCGCGGTTCAGGCCCCTGCAATGGGTTTCCTGCTGTTTGGCGCTTCACTCGCCCAAGCAACCACGCACTTGATTGATGGTCATGAATACACGATCGGGTCGGGTCAATACCTCGACAGTTGGGTTATCGAAAATGACTCTCATCTGATCTCCAATGGTTCGACCTTGCGTCAGTCGCAGGTCGTTGGCGCACGGATGACCTTGAATGCAGGCACCCTGGCCCAGGACATTGAGGCCATCAATGGATCGAAAATCACCTTGAATGGCGCGACGGTCGAAGCGCGCAGTTCTTCGCCGTTTGCCCTGCAACTGATTGGCAGTGACGCGGATATCACCACCAGCACGGTCACCAATGCCGACGGGGCGGCTATTGTCGCAGGGCGCGATTTCTTGACGACTGACGGCTCGACCGTGAATGTTTTCGGCAGCACCGTCACGGGTTCGACGACGGGCGCAGTTGCGTCGGCGTACAGTCAATTGAATTTCACCTACTCAGATGTCACAGCAACCCGAGAGGATGGTGTGGGCGTCTACCTGGTGGGCGCGGACGCTACCGCCATTGGCAGCCGTATTGTCGGCGGCCAGAATGGCGTGGTGTTGGAGAAGGAATACTATATCAATAACCCAAGCAGCCTTGTACTGGACGGTACACATGCCGAGGGCCGAAACGGTGCTGCGTTGCTGGTCAAGGGGGATGAGCTGGGCGGTGGTCAAGTTGATATTCAGGTGCGCAATGGCTCGACCCTGACCGGCGGCAACGGCAATATCCTGGAAGTCACCGGCAATTCCGTTGCCAACATGAACGTCGACCACAGCGAGTTGTTCGGCGACATCGTGGTCGAAGAGGGTAGCACCGCTAAAGCGCAGCTCAACAACGGCGCCTGGCTGACCGGCCAGTTGAAAAACGTCGCCGAGCTGAGTGTGAACGACGCCTCCCATTGGGTGCTGGTGGGCGACAGCAATGTCACCGCCTTGAAAATGGGCGGCGGCGCCGTGCATTTCGGTGGGCCGGATGAGTTCTATCGGTTGGACGTGAAAAGCCTGGAAGGCAACGGTACGTTCATCATGAACACCGATTTTCTGACCCATCAGACCGACTTCCTCAACGTGGAAGGCAAGGCCAATGGCAATCATAGCCTGATGTTGGCCGCCAGCGGCTCGAACCTGGCTGACGGCCAGCCGATCAAGGTAGTCCACACCGAAGGCGGTGATGCGCAGTTCAGCCTGGCGAGCGGTACGGTTGACGTGGGTGCCTACGCTTATGGCTTGCAGCAGGACGGCACCGACTGGTTTCTCGACCCGAACCGTAAGGGCACCAGTACCAGTGCCCACTCGGTACTGGCCCTGTTCAACAGTGCGCCAACCGTGCTGTATGGCGAGATGAGCATCCTGCGTACGCGCATGGGCGAATTGCGCTTCAGTGAGGGTGCGGGCAACGGGATGTGGATGCGCAGCTACGGCAACAAATTCGACGTGGCGGCGAACAAGAACGGTGCGGGCTACACGCAAAACCAGAAGGGCTTCACCATTGGTGCCGATGCGCCATTATCGGGTGGCGACGGCCAGTGGATCGCGGGTGTGATGGCCGGTCACAGTGTCTCCGACCTCAGCCTGACCCGCGGCAGCAGCGGCGAAGTGAAGAGTTACTACGTAGGTGGTTACGCCACTTGGTTGGACGCCGAAAGCGGGCTGTACTTCGACGGTGTGGCCAAGCTCAACCGCCTGCACACGGAAAACGAAGTGACCATGAGCGACGGCAAGAAAGCCAAGGGCAACTACGCGCAAAATGCCGTGGGTGCCTCGGCGGAGTTGGGCCGTCATATCAAGCTGGACAACGACTTCTATCTGGAACCCTACGGGCAGTTGTCGGCAACCATCACTCAGGCGCAGAGTTACGAGTTGACCAACGGCCTGCAAGCCAAGGGCGATCGTTCCAGCTCGGTGGTGGGCAAGCTTGGCGTGACCGCAGGCAAGAACATCCAGCTGGAAAGCGGCGGTGTGTTGCAGCCTTACTTGCGTACCGCAGTGGCCCATGAGTTCGACCAGAGCAACAAGGTGTTCATCAACGACCAGAGTTTCAACAACGACCTGTCGGGCTCGCGCATCGAGTTGGCGGCCGGTTTGGCGATGTCGGTATCGGAGAACGTCAAGTTGCATGCGGACATCGAAACCAGCCAGGGCAAGAAGATCGATCAGCCGTGGGGTGTCAACTTCGGCGTACGCTACGACTTTTAAGACAATCGCTCAATGAAACGGGGGAAGCTGCGGCTCCCCCTTTTTTTGCGTTCAGATCAGCACGCTTATCCAATGCATGGCAACGTGAACCTCGGGTAACGTCGCCAGCGACTGGCCGAGACCCCCGAGCCCACTATCAGCTCGATCCAATTGCGCGCGGCCATAAAACACCGAGGCGGAGTAGGTGGTTATTACCGCCCAGCGATCAATGGGCGTCTAGACGGTTTGTACAGCGTCACCCAAACAGCCCGGCGGCGATATTGATCGAAAAACCCAGGATCGCCGTGTTGAACACAAAGCCGATCACCGTCAGCCCGGTGAAGCCCAGTGCAGCAGGCGCTCAGAGGTGGCGAGGCCCTTGCGGCCGACCCGTTCGAAAGTGATGGTCGCCAGGCTGGCGATGGCGGCGATGCACACGGTGAACAGGGCCGAGCCGGCGTTTTCATCTTCGATCTCGGCGATGCGCTTGACGTCCTCGGCCTTGGCACGGCGGGTCAGCCACAGCATCAGCACCAGGTATGTCCAGCCCCCGGCGTTCCAGCCGATGAGGATTTTGCTGAGCCACGTATCGGCCGGCGCCAGGATGCCCACGGCAAGCCCGAACACGGCGGCGGCGGAGAGGCGAGGGTGGGTACGGGCGAGGAAGGGCATGGCGCTCACGAATCGGGGGAATTGAGAGCACCATAGGTTGCGCCGCTGCAAGCTTCAAGCTGTAAGCGGCAAGTTAGAAGCAAGTCTGCTCTTACTTGCCGCTTGAAGCTTAAATCTAGTCGCTGCGTTTATGCACCAGCTTCATCACCACCACAAAAAACACCGGCACAAACACCACCGCCAGTGTCGCGGTGATCATCCCGCCGATCACGCCCGTACCAATCGCCTGCTGACTGGCCGAGCTGGCACCTGTTGCAATCGCCAGCGGCACCACGCCGAGGATGAACGCCAGCGACGTCATGATGATCGGGCGCAAGCGCAACCGCGCGGCTTTCAACGTGGCGCTGATCAGGTCTTCACCCTGGTCATACAGGTCCTTGGCGAACTCGATGATCAGAATCGCGTTCTTCGCCGACAGGCCAATGATGGTGATCAAGCCGACCTTGAAGAACACATCGTTGGGCATGCCGCGCAAGCTCACTGCCAACACGGCACCGAGTACGCCCAACGGCACCACCAGCAATACCGAGGTCGGGATCGACCAGCTTTCATACAGTGCCGCCAGGCACAGGAACACGATCAGCAGCGACAGGCCCAACAGTATCGGCGCCTGGGAACCGGACAGGCGTTCCTGCAACGACAAACCGGTCCATTCCTGGCCCAGGCCGGCCGGCAATTGGCTGACCAGGCGCTGGATTTCATTCATCGCCTCACCGGTACTGTGGCCGGGTGCGGCTTCGCCGGAAATCGCGATGGCCGGGTAGCCGTTGTAACGCGTCAACTGCGCCGGGCCCTGGGTCCACTTGGCTTCGACAAAGGCTGACAGTGGCACCATCTTGCCGGCGTTGTTGCGCACGTGGATCTTCATCAAGTCCGCCACCTGGCTGCGCTGGTCGCCTTCGGCCTGCACCACCACCCGCTGCATGCGGCCCTGGTTGGGGAAGTCATTGACATAAGCCGAGCCGATGGCCGAGGACAGCACATTACCTACGTCTGCAAAGGACACGCCGAGTGCGTTGGCCTGCTTGCGGTCCACTTCCAGCTGCACTTGCGGTGCTTCGGCCAGGGCGCTTTCGCGCACGTTGGCCAGGATCGGGCTTTTCTCGGCGGCGGCCAGCAATTGCGTTCTCGCGGCCATCAACGCGGCATGGCCGACACCGCCCCGGTCTTGCAAGCGGAACTCGAAGCCGCTGGATGTGCCGAGGCCATCCACCGGCGGCGGCAGGACCGCATAGGCAATCGCGTCCTTGAGCTCGGTAAAGGCCATATTGGCGCGGTCGGCAATAGATGCGGCAGAGTCATCGCTGCCGCGCTCCGACCAATCCTTGAGCGTGGTAAACGCCAGCGCGGCGTTCTGCCCGGAACCGGAGAAACTGAAGCCCATGATCATGGTGGTGTCGCCCACCCCAGGCTCCTCGGCGTTGTGCGCTTCGATCTGTTCGGCAACCTGCACCGTGCGGTTCTTGCTCGCGCCCGGTGGCAGTTGGATGTCAGTGATCGTGTAACCCTGGTCTTCCACCGGCAGGAACGAGGAGGGCAGGCGCGTGAACATCCACCCCAGGCCCACTAGCAGCACCAGGTAAATCAGCAGGTAACGGCCGCTGCGCTTGAGGGCATAGGCTACCCAGCCTTCGTAGCGGTCGGTGAGGCTTTCAAAACGCTGGTTGAACCAGCCGAAGAAACCGCCTTTGGCAGTGTGCTCATCCTTGGCGATCGGCTTGAGCAAGGTGGCGCACAAGGCCGGGGTCAAGGTCAGGGCGAGGAACGCCGAGAACAGGATCGATACCGCCATCGACAACGAGAACTGCTGGTAGATCACCCCCACCGAACCCGCCATAAAGGCCATCGGCAGGAACACCGCCACCAGCACCAGGGTGATGCCGATGATGGCGCCGGTGATCTGGCCCATGGCCTTGCGCGTCGCTTCCTTGGGTGACAACCCCTCAGTGGCCATGATCCGCTCGACGTTCTCCACCACCACAATCGCGTCGTCCACCAGGATACCGATGGCCAACACCATGCCGAACATGGTCAGCACGTTGATCGAAAACCCCAGCAACAACATGGTGGCGAAGGTGCCCATCAGCGCAATCGGCACCACCAGCGTCGGGATCAGGGTGTAGCGCACGTTCTGCAGGAACAAAAACATCACCGCGAACACCAGCGCCATCGCTTCGAGCAGGGTGTAGACCACTTTGGTGATCGAGACTTTGACGAACGGCGAGGTGTCGTACGGGATCTTGTACTCCACATTGGCCGGGAAGTAGCGCGACAGTTCGTCCATCTTTGCGCGCACCAGGGTTGCGGTGTTCAGCGCATTGGCGCCAGGTGCCAGCTGCACGCTGACCGCTGTCGACGGTTTGCCATTCAGGCGCGTGGAGAACTGGTATTCCTGGCTGCCGACTTCCACCCGCGCCACATCGCCGATGCGCACGGTGGAACCGTCGGGATTGGCCTTGAGCACAATATCGGCGAACTCGGCCGGCGTGGACAGCTGGCCCTTGACCAGGATCGCGGCAGTGATTTCCTGGGTGTTGGTGCCCGGCAAGTCACCGATGCTGCCCGCGGATACCTGGGCGTTTTGCGCGCTGATCGCGGCGTTCACATCGGCCGGGGTCAGGTTGAAACCGATCAGCTTCTGCGGGTCGATCCAGATCCGCATGGCACGTTCGGCGCCATACAGCTGGGCCTTGCCCACACCGTCGAGGCGCTTGAGTTCGTTCATCACGTTGCGCGCCAGGTAATCGCTGAGCGCTACATCATCAAGCTTGCCGTCGCTGGAGGTGAGGGTCACCAGCAACAGGAAGCCTGCGGAGACTTTCTCCACCTGCAAGCCTTGCTGGGTCACCGCTTGCGGCAGGCGCGGCTCGACCGCTTTCAGGCGGTTCTGCACATCCACCTGGGCCATTTCCGGGTTGGTGCCCGGCTGGAAGGTCGCGGTGATGGTCGCCGAACCCAAGCTGCTCTGGGACTCGAAATACAGCAGGTGATCGGCGCCGTTGAGCTCTTGCTCGATCAGGCTGACCACGCTCTCATCCAGGGTCTGGGCCGAAGCGCCGGGGTACACTGCGTAGATTTCGACTTTCGGCGGCGCGACGTTGGGGTACTGCGCCACCGGCAGTTGCGGGATTGCCAGCAAACCGGCAAGCAGGATAAACAGAGCGACCACCCAGGCGAAGATCGGGCGGTCAATAAAAAACTGCGGCATTGTCAATGATCCTTATTGGCCGGGAGCCTGGGCGACGGGCGTCGGGCTGTCATCTACTTCGACTTTTTCACCGGGGCGCGCGTGTTGCAGGCCTTCGACGACGATGCGGTCACCGGGCTTGAGGCCACTGCTGACAATCCAGCGATCATTGATCACCGCGCCCAGCTCTACGGGCTGCTGGCTGACGGTCTGCTCGGCGTCCAACAGCAGCACCATCGGGATGCCAGCGCTGTCACGGGTAATGGCGCGTTGCGGCACGCTGATGCCTTGCTTGTCGATGGCTTGCTCCAGGCGCACCCGCACAAAGCTGCCGGGCAGCAGGTCGAGGTCCGGGTTGGGGAATTCACTGCGCAGGATGATCTGGCCGGTGCCAGGGTCGACGCTGATCTCGGCAAACAGCAATTTGCCCGGCAACGGGTAGAGGCTGCCGTCGTCCTCGATCAACGTGGCCTTGGCCTGGTCCTGGCCGACCTGCTTCAAGCTGCCGGCACGGAAGGCGCGGCGCAGGTCATTCAGCTCGCGGTTTGACTGGGTGAGGTCGGCGTGGATCGGGTCCAATTGCTGGATGATCGCCAGCGGTGTGGCCTCATTCTGGCCGACCAGGGCACCCTCGGTGACCAGCGCACGGCCGATACGCCCGGAAATTGGCGCGGTCACGGTGGCGTAGCCCAGGTTCAATTTGGCCCGCTCGACGGCCGCCTTGTTGGCGGCGACGTCGGCGTTCGTCTGGCGCACGGCGGCGCGAGCATTGTCGTAGTCCTGGCCGCTGATGGCGTTGCCTTCCACTAACTGGCTGTAGCGCTGCTCTTGCAAGCGCGCCTGGAAGGCATTCGCCAAGGCTTTGCTCAGGTTGGCCTGGGCGCTGTCGAGGTCGGCCTTGAAGGGCGCCGGGTCAATGCGAAACAGCACATCACCCTGTTTCACGTCACGACCTTCCTTGAACACCCGCTGCGTCACCACACCCGCGACCCGTGCGCGCACTTCAGCGATACGCGGCGCGGCAATGCGCCCGCTCAGTTCGCTGGTGATCGACAGGGGCTTGGCTTCAAGGGTTTCGATGCGCACTTTGGCCAGGGGCATTTGCGGCGCTTCGGTGGCGGAGTTGTCACACGCGCTAAGGGCAAGGGTGAGGGCCAGCAGGCAAAACGGCGCAAACAGATTCTTCGACATGCTCTTATCCCAATATTGACTGGCGCATCCTAAAGTCACCCGCGCCGTGGTGCTGTGAAGCTGTGTAGCGCGTCTGTGAAGAAATGTAAGGTGCGGCGCGTTGTGAGCGTTGGGCGTATATCCTTGCACAGCCCTACATACGCCGAAGATCCAATGTGGGAGCGAGCAAGCCCGCTCCCACATTGGATTTATGTACGACCAATAAATGTATTTTCTGGAAACACCTTCATGCCCAACATCCTCCTGGTGGAAGACGACGCCGCACTCTCCGAGCTGATTGCCAGCTACCTGGAGCGCAATGGCTACCACGTCAGCGTGCTCAGTCGTGGCGACCATGTGCGTGAGCGCGCACGCTTGAATCCGCCGGACCTGGTGATCCTCGATCTGATGCTGCCCGGCCTCGACGGCCTGCAAGTATGCCGCTTGCTGCGCGCCGACTCGGCGGGCTTGCCGATCCTGATGCTCACGGCGCGCGATGACAGCCACGATCAGGTGCTGGGCCTGGAAATGGGCGCCGACGACTACGTGACCAAACCCTGTGAACCGCGCGTGCTACTGGCCCGTGTCCGCACTTTGCTGCGGCGCAGCAGCTTGTCCGAACCCCAGGCGGCCAACGACCAGATCGTCATGGGCAACCTGTGCATCGACCTGTCGGAGCGCACCGTGACCTGGCGCGAGCAGGCGGTGGAGTTGTCCAGCGGCGAATACAACCTGCTGGTGGTGCTGGCCCGGCATGCCGGCGAGGTGCTCAGCCGCGACCAGATCTTGCAACGCCTGCGCGGTATCGAGTTCAACGGCACCGACCGTTCGGTGGACGTGGCCATTTCCAAGCTGCGCCGCAAGTTTGACGACAACGCCGGTGAAGCGCGCAAGATCAAGACGGTGTGGGGCAAAGGCTACCTGTTCAGCCGTTCCGAGTGGGAATGCTGATCGATGGTTCGCGTACTGTTTCGCCTCTATCTGATCACCATCGTCACCTACAGTGCGGCGATTTACTTGGTGCCCACGCTGGTGATCCAGCTGTTCGAGCACCGCTACGTGAATTACAACATCGAGCAGACCCGCGGCCAGCAAAAGCTGATTGTCAAACAATACCTGCGCGCACCTGTGGAGCGCTGGTCACAGGTCACCGACCAACTGGGCCGCGAATTCGCGCCACTCAACGTTCAATTGCTGCTGCGCCAGGACGCCAGCTACACCCCGGCTGAGGAACAGCTATTGGAACAGGGCAAGTCGGTAGTGCGCCTGGGCGAATGGGGCTGGATGGAGCAAATCAGCACTCCGATCAATGAGCAATTTGTGGTCAAGCTGACGATACCGCCTGACCCGATGGACATGAACGTGCTGTATTGGGCGATCAACGTGTTGATTGTTGCGGCGCTGCTGGCCTGCCTATTGGTGTGGCTGCGCCCGCACTGGCGCGACCTGGAACGCCTGAAAAGCACCGCGGGGCAATTGGGCCAGGGCAATATGGCGGAACGCACGCGCATTCCGGCCAGCTCCAGCATCGGCAGCCTGGCTTCGGTGTTCGACACCATGGCCGACGACATCGAACACCTGCTCAATCAGCAACGCGACCTGCTCAACGCCGTCTCCCATGAACTGCGCACGCCGCTCACGCGCCTGGACTTCGGCCTGGCCCTGGCGCTCTCCGAAGACTTGCCCGAGGCCAGCCGCGAACGCTTGCAAAGCCTGGTGGCGCATATCCGCGAGCTGGATGAACTGGTGCTGGAACTGCTGTCCTACAGCCGCCTGCAAAACCCGGCGCAATTGCCGGAGCGGGTGGAGGTGGTGCTCGACGAGTTTATCGACAGCGTGCTGGGCAGTGTCGATGACGAACTGGAAAACCCCGAGATCGTCATCGATGTAGCGCTCGACTGCGCCGTGGAGCGCTTCAGCCTCGACCCGCGCCTCACCGCCCGCGCGCTGCAGAACCTGCTGCGCAATGCCACGCGTTACTGCGACAAACGCATTCAGGTCGGCGTGAAGGTCTGCCCCAAGGGCTGTGAAATCTGGGTGGACGACGACGGCATCGGCATCCCGCCGGACCAGCGCGAACGCATCTTCGAGCCGTTCTACCGCTTGGACCGCAGCCGTGACCGCGCCACCGGTGGTTTTGGCCTGGGCCTGGCCATCAGCCGACGCGCCCTGGAAGCCCAGGGCGGCACCTTGACGGCATTGGCTTCGCCGCTGGGCGGTGCACGCTTTCGCGTGTGGTTGCCCAGCGTCGCCTGATCAGAGCACCTTGACCGCGCGGCCAATCGCCTGGATCGGCCCGGTGGGTTTGCCGGTCGGCGAGCCGCGCGGGTCTTCCAGGGTCAGTTCGAACAGCTGGTTCTGCGTAAGCGGCGGCAGCTTGTCCAGCGGCACCGACAGCGTTTGCCCGGGTTTGACCAGCCCCAGGGATACCGGCCCCTGCCAACCGTCACCCTTGGTCCAGAACTGCAGGGCCTTGTCCGTTGGCACTTCCATCATGCCCAGCGGGATCAACTGAATCTGCTGATTGTCACTGGCCTGGATCACCCAGCCCGGGGCCTGGCTTTGCGGCGCCACCAGCACCACCACAAAAGTCGGCTCGGCGGCGGGCGGGCGGGTCAGCAGCAGTCCGGCGAGGACCAGCGTAGTCAGCAACCCGGCGCCGGCCAGGCCGCGCCACACGGCCAGCAGGTCCCACCAGTGCGTGCGGGCGCTGGCGATGTTGCGTTCGATACGCCGCCACAACTCAGAGGAGGGTGGCACGGGCTCCGCCAAGGCGGTCAGCGGCAACAGACGCTGTTCCCAGGCGTCCACTGCGGCGCGTAATTCGGCGTCGTGCATGAGCCGTTGTTCCACCTCGGCGCTTTGTTCGGCGAGCAGGGTGCCCAGTACGTATTCGCTGGCCAGTTCGTCCAGTGGTTTGCTCATGCCATGCACTCCCGCAGCGCCGCGAGGCTACGTTTGATCCAGGCTTTGACGGTCCCCAGTGGGGTGTCCAGTTTCTGGGCGATTTCGCTGTGGGAATAACCGTCGACGTAGGCATGCAGGATGCAGGTGCGACGGGCCGGGTCGAGCTGCTCCAGGCAGAGGTGAACCTGCCCGGTGCGTGCGCTGAATTCAAAGGTGTCGGTTGCAGCGACTTGCTCGTGTTCTTCGCCCAACGGTACTTCGCGGTACTGGTTACGCACGACGTTGAGCGCCACGTGCCGGGTCACGCTGAACACCCAGCCACGCGCCGAACCGCGACTGGGGTCGAAACTGCCGGCACCGCGCCAGATCTTGATAAACGCGTCATGCACGATGTCTTCAGCAAGGGGCTTGTCCCTGGCGATGCGCAACGCCACGCCGAGCAAACGGCTGCTGTCCTGCTCATAAAGCTGGCGCAAGGCGCGTTGATCGCCACGGGCACAGGATTGCAGACAGGCTTCGTAATCAAACACGTGGTGCTCCCCCCAACGATCGGCATTGGGGGCAGCGTAGCCGACTTTGCTCAGTTGGCCGCCCAGAAAATGTAGTCGGCCTGGTACTTCACCACTTCCTGCTTGCCCTTGTTGGCCGCCGTGCACGCGCTGCTCGGCGCCACGCCGCCTTGGAGGGCAACCCGCTGGATGTAACTCACACCGCTCATCGCGCCCTTGCCTTCAGCCGGGTTGGCCTTGACCAATTGGTACGGCAGGTTGCCCGCACCCGACGGCGCCACGGCCAACTGAGTGCCGGTGATTTTTGAACCGTCCTTGGCTTGCCAGGTGGCAGGCGGGCCGAAATAGGTGCCGACTTGCTTGCCGCTGCGGTCATTCAACACGGCCTTGGGGCCGACGAAGGTCCACTCGGTCTGGCCGGCGGCGTTGGCTTTGTCGCGGCACTCGTAAGTGATTTCGCCGACACCGGTGGTTTCCAGCGCTACCTTGTGGCCGTCCGGTACCTTGATGCTGTCCGGCAAGCCGGTCTGGGCGAAGGCAGCGGGTGCGGCAGCCAGCAGGGCGGTGAGGCAGAACAGTGCTTTAGCGTTCATGGGTGTTTCTCCATTTCAGTAAAACAGCGGGGTGACTGAAAGGACTACCCAGCTTGCGCAGGATTGGATGCACGGATTAGAAAATAAATGTTTGAGGGCGCACACTGTGCCCCCGCTTTACCCCTGAGGAGAGATTGGCAATGACTGGCGTCCACGTGTCTGCTCAACAAGGTTTCTCCACCCAGGCCGTCACTTACGCCCAGGGCCGGCCGAATTACCCCAGGCAACTCACTGGCTGGCTCACTCAAAGCCTGCGCATTGATGCGCAGTCGACAGTGATTGACCTAGGTGCCGGCACCGGCAAATTCACGCGCTTGCTCAGCACCCTGGCGCCAGCGCTGATTGCCGTCGAGCCGCTGGCGGCGATGGGCGCGCAACTGGCTAAGCTGCTACCGGGCGTGCGCCTGGTGAGCGGCACTGCCGAAGCCATCCCCCTGGCGTCCGCCAGCGCCGATGCACTGGTCTGTGCGCAAGCCTTCCATTGGTTCTCCACCGAGGCCGCATTGTCGGAGATCCATCGCGTACTCAAGCCCGGAGGGCGCTTGGGGCTGGTGTGGAATGTGCGCGACGAATCGGTGGGCTGGGTGGCGGCAATCACCGAAATAATCACACCGTACGAAGGCGACACCCCGCGCTTTCATAGCGGGCGTTGGCGTGAAGCTTTCACTGGCAAGTATTTTTCCGATCCTGAAGTCACCTGTTTTTCGTACAGCCACGTCGGCAGCCCTCAGGAAGTGGTCATGGATCGCTTTCTGTCAGTGAGCTTTATCGCGGCGCTCCCAGCCGCAGAAAAGGCCAGCGTTACCGCGCAATTGCGCACCTTGGTCGACACCCATCCCGACTTGCGCGGGCGGGACACCATCGCCTTCCCGTATCAGACCCAGGCCTATGCCTGTCATCGCCTGCCATAAAAGGCATAAAGTCAGATCATATTGATATAAGTCGTTATAAGAAAAATCGCTATCCTGCGGCCAGAAATTTACAAGGCCGCAGGTAGCGTTGATGGAAGTGGGTAATGTTGGTTTTGTGATTGCCGGCCTGATCGTAGGTTTTATCGTGGGCATGACGGGGGTGGGTGGGGGCTCGTTGATGACCCCGATCCTGCTGTGGTTTGGCATCAACCCGGCGACGGCCGTGGGCACCGACTTGTTGTACGCCGCCATCACAAAGTCCGGTGGGGTGCTGGTGCACAGCAAGAACAAGAACATCGACTGGACCATCACCGGTTGGCTGACCCTGGGCAGCGTGCCTGCGGTGTTGCTGACCCTGTGGTTCCTGGCCAGCCTGCACACCGACCCCAGCGCGATGAACGCGGTGATCAAGCAAGCCCTCGGTGTGGTGTTGCTGCTGACGGCCCTGGCGATTCTGTTCAAGAAAAGCCTGTTGGCTTTTGCCCAGCGGCATGCCGGTGATGACTATCACATGAGCCCGCGCAACCTGAACATGCTGACGGTGGTGACCGGCGCTGTTCTGGGCACCATGGTTGCGCTGACGTCCATCGGCGCGGGTGCTCTGGGGACTGTGGCGTTGTTTATTCTGTACCCGTTCCTGGCCACGCGGCGGCTGGTGGGGACCGAGATCGCCCACGCCGTGCCTCTGACCCTGGTGGCGGGGTTGGGGCATGCCAGCATGGGGAACATGGACTGGCATTTGTTGGGGTTTTTGTTGATGGGGTCGTTGCCGGGGATTTACGTGGGTAGCCATATGACGGGCAAGCTGCCGGACGGGGTATTGCGGCCGTGCTTGGCGGTTATGTTGATGGCAATTGGTTACAAGCTCGCGTTCTGATTGGGGGGGGGTATATCCGTTATTTGGGTCACGGCTAACCCGGCGTCCTGCCGGGTTACCCACGGACTCAACCCCGGCCCGGGCCATTCCCAATCTGCCAAACAAACGGCGGCTCAGCCCCATTGATCACCCAGTCCCCCACAACCCGCGCCTTATAGATCACCGGATTATGCGACGACACCGTCCGCGCATTACGCCAATGCCGATCCAGCGCTTTACCCTGACGCACATCCGAAGCCCCCAGTGCGTTGAACAATTCACTGGTAGCCCGCTGGATCAACGCCGATTTCGGTCCAGGCGCAGCCGACGATATCGCCTTCCACAAAGCGCTTGAACCACAGGTCACGGCCAGCACTGGGTGGCGCGTTCAGGCGGTCTTCGGCAAAGGCGAAATGCCCGCGCAGGGCCTGGGGCACGTTGGAGTCGGCTTCTGCCAGCTCGATCAGCAATTCGAACAACTGCGGCAGGCAAGCACCACCACCGCCGTATTCCACCGGCACCCGTACCGCGCCAAAACCGGCCTCTTTGAGCCACTGGATGGGTTCATGGGGCAGGGTGCGCGTGTGTTCGCGCTCTACCGCGCCATCGGCGATGCGCTGGAAGATCGGTCGGAATCGCGCGGCTAACGTGGGGTAGTCGACGCCAATGGACAGTGGGTTGATGACGTGGTGGTCGCTCATGGGCAAGGTTCCTGGGCAGTGATCAGTACCGGGGTGATTGCACACTCCGTGCCGGGTGCCGGCGCTCGTATTTGCTGAAAAAAGCCCTGATGCACTGTTGCCCTGGCAACAGCTGATCGACAAACCTGCGCAATCCGCAACATTGGCCTCTGCCCCCAGCATTGGCGGCAACCCCCTTGGCCTGGGCGTTTCCCCGGCCTGGCACGCTTGGTGCTCAAGCGTTCGGTACATCCTTTTGTGCGAGGTACCGATTGATGAGTCAGCAAGCCGTGAAATTTGCCTATTGGGTGCCCAACGTCAGTGGTGGGTTAGTGGTCAGCAAGATCGAGCAACGTACCGATTGGGGGATCGACTACAACCGCAAACTGGCGCAACTGGCCGAAGGCGCGGGCTTCGAGTATGGCCTGACCCAGATCCGCTTCACCGCCGGCTACGGCGCCGAGAACCAGCACGAATCCGTGGCGTTCAGCCATGCGCTGCTGGCCGCGACCACCACACTCAAAGTGATCGCCGCGATCCTGCCCGGCCCGTGGCAGCCGGCGCTGGCGGCCAAGCAACTGGCGACCATCGACCAGCTCACCAACGGCCGTATCGCGGTGAATATCGTCAGCGGTTGGTTCAAGGGCGAGTTCCAGGCCATCGGCGAGCACTGGCTGGAGCACGATGAGCGCTATCGCCGCTCCGAAGAATTCATTCGCGCCCTCAAAGGCATCTGGACCCAGGACGATTTCACCTTCAAGGGCGACTTTTACCGCTTCAACAATTACACCCTCAAGCCCAAGCCCATCGGTCAGCCGGAGGTGTTCCAGGGCGGCAGTTCACGGGCGGCGCGGGACATGGCCGCGCGGGTCTCGGACTGGTACTTCACCAATGGCAATACCCCAGAAGGCATCAAGGCCCAGGTCGATGACATCCGCGCCAAGGCAGCGGCGAATAACCATTCGGTCAAGGTCGGCGTCAACGCTTTCGTGATCGCCCGTGACACTGAGGAAGAAGCCCGCGCGGTGCTGGCGGAGATCATCGACAAGGCCGACCCGGAAGCGGTGAATGCCTTTGGTGACGCGGCCAAACAGGCCGGCAAGGCTTCACCCGAAGGCGAGGGCAACTGGGCCAAGTCCAGCTTTGAAGACCTTGTGCAGTACAACGACGGCTTCAAGACCGACCTGATCGGCACCCCGCAGCAGATCGCCGAACGCATCGTTGCGCTCAAGGCGGTCGGTGTGGACCTGGTGCTCGCGGGGTTCCTGCACTTCCAGCAAGAAGTCGAGTACTTCGGCAAACGCGTGTTGCCTTTGGTGCGCGAGCTGGAGGCCAAGGCTGCACTCAAACAGGTGGCTTAACGGATCCTTCAGGGTACGCAGGCTTTTGTAATGAGCGGGCTGCCGCGCGCTGGGCCGCAGTGTGGTCTTCGTAATAGTCGTTGGTCAGCGCAAATCGCCGGTAACCCTTGCGTTCATACAGAGCCAGGGCTGGTGACCCGGCGATGATCCAGCGCTTTGAGCTGACCGATGGCAAGCGCCGCCCGTTTGGTTCAGGAGGGGGGTTGCAGGGTCAGGACTTCGAAGCCATCCGCTGTCACCGCCACGGTATGTTCCCACTGCGCCGACAGGCTGTTGTCCTTGGTCACCACGGTCCAGCCATCCTTCAGGCTGCGCACTTTACTGCTGCCCTGGTTGAGCATCGGCTCAATGGTAAACACCATGCCTTCGCGCAGTTCCAACCCGGTGCCGGGGCGGCCGAAGTGCAGGATCTGCGGTTCTTCATGCATCTGCCGACCAATGCCGTGGCCGCAGTACTCGCGGACCACGCTGTAGCCGTTGGCTTGCGCGTGGCTCTGGATGGCATGGCCGATATCGCCCAGGCGGGCGCCGGGCTTGACCTGGCGGATGCCGGCCCACATGGCCTCAAAGGTCATTTCCACCAGGCGCCGCGCTTTGGGGGCGACGGTGCCGATCATGTACATCTTGCTGGAGTCGGCGATAAAACCGCCTTTTTCCAGGGTGATGTCGATGTTGATGATGTCGCCGTCCTTGAGAATCTCCTTGGCGCTGGGCATGCCGTGGCACACCACCTCGTTGATCGACGTGTTGATGGAGAAGGGGTACTCATACTGGCCAAGGCTGGCAGGGCGGGCCTTGAGCTCATTGCGAATGAAGGCTTCGACGGCGCTGTCCAGCTCCAGGGTAGAGCGGCCGGCGGCGACAAAGCCGTCGAGCATGCTGAAGACCTGTGCCAGCAGGCGTCCGGCTTCACGCATCACGGCCAGTTGCGGGGCAGTCTTGATCATCAAGTGCGCCCCCGTATCAGGTCGGGCTTGTCGAGCAACAATTTGTTGATCAACGCGTTGTAGGGCAGGTTGGGGTTGAGTTCGGCAAGCAGGCCGATCTTGATCCAGAACTCGGCCTGGGCGTTGATGGAGCGGTCCATCGCGGCGCTGGCCAGGCGCAGTTGTTCGTGCAGTTGGTCGGTGATCTTGACGATGCCCATGATGTTCACTGTGCGGTATGAATATACAAATCGTATACGTTTCGTATATCCATCGTAAAGCCCCGGATGCTAAATGGTGCTTCATCATTGACGAAGTCACGGGCCGCCGGTTAGTTTCGTCACATGACCTTTCAAACCGTGTGCAGCCAGCAGAACATTATTATTACCGCCATTCCTCATTTGGCGGGATAGCGCACGGCTGTACCCATACCCGCCCTAGAGGCGGGTTTTGTTTTTCCGTCTCCCGGGCCCTTTACAAGAAGCCAGGAGATACCTATGAGCACCTGTACCGCGCCTCACACCGCCGACCCGGGCCTGCTTGAACATTATGTGAAGAAGATTCTCGCCGCCCCGGTGTATGACTTGGCGGTGCGCACGCCCTTGCAGGCCGCCCCGGCGTTGTCAGCGTTGTTGGGTAACCAGGTGCTACTCAAGCGTGAAGACCTGCAACCGACCTTTTCCTTCAAAATCCGTGGCGCCTACAACAAGTTGGTGCAGCTCACGCCTGAGCAAAAGGCGCGTGGCGTGATCACGGCCTCCGCGGGCAATCATGCTCAGGGCGTAGCGCTCGCAGCAAAGGCGTTGGGGATCCAGGCGCGGATCGTCATGCCGAGCACCACGCCGGAGTTGAAAGTAGTGGGTGTACGTTCACGGGGCGCCGAAGTGGTGCTGCACGGGGCGAATTTCCCCTTTGCCCTGGCCCACGCGCTGCAGTTGGCCGATTCATCCGGGTGCACCTTCGTTTCGCCTTTCGATGACCCGGAGGTGATCGCCGGCCAGGGCACCGTGGCCATGGAAATCCTGCGCCAGCAGCAAGGCTCGTTGAGCGCGATCTTCGTGCCGGTTGGGGGCGGTGGCTTGATCGCTGGCGTGGCGGCCTACGTCAAATACCTGCGCCCCGAAGTGCGCATCATCGGCGTCGAGCCCGAGGGCTCCAGTTGCTTGTTGGCGGCGCTGCGGGCCGGTGAGCGGGTGGTGCTGCCCAGCGTTGACGGGTTCGCCGACGGCACGGCAGTGGCGCAGGTCGGCGCCTATGGGTTTGAAATCTGCCGGGACTGGGTGGATGAGGTCATCACCGTGAGTAATGACGAACTCTGCAGCGCAATTAAGCTGATCTACGACGATACGCGCTCTATCACCGAGCCTTCAGGCGCTTTGGCGGTAGCGGGGATTTGCAAGCACGTTGCTGAACGTGGCGTGCGCGGGCAGACGCTGGTGGCGATTAATTCTGGAGCCAATATCAACTTTGATAGTTTGCGATATGTTGCTGAAAGGGTGATCGCGCACGGCGCTGTCTTCCACAACGTAGCGGGTTAAACGTTTAATCGAAGCCGTTCGATGATTATTTAACAGCCTCTATAAGTTCAAGTTTTAGTTATATGAAATCGACGCCTGCTTATGAGGAATCGTTACAACGAGGTTGGAGTTTGCCGAGTAGGCTTGGGTGCAGTAAGCGTCTTCCAAGGTCGGTAAGGCGCGGCGGGCAGGCGCTCGCCGGATTCACAACAATCTGTTGGCAGTCGCAAGAAAGGAGAGGTTGACCATGCTTTCGGAATTAGAACTTCGCAGCATTATTGAAGGAAGTTTCCTGCCCAAACGGTGTGAATGCACCAAAGCCGAAGATGCTTCGCTGACGATCAAAGTCTATGACGACCGCGACCGTGATCGGGTGGATTTGGAAGTCAAAGGCATAAACGCTGACAAACTCGACAGCAGCCGAGCCATCTGCAACCTGATCACCGGTTTGCGTGAAGACCTCAAGCACACCCAGGCACCCGTCCTGAAACAAGTGGCAGGGCGAAGCTACAACTAACGGGACGCCTGAGGTTGGACGACCGCAGACCTGTGGGCCTGGATAAACGCCAGGCCCAATACGGTTTCCGTTCCCACCGCCAGCAGAATGCCGGGTCCGGCATTGCCGTTTATCCATTCACTGAACCCCAGCGCCGCCAACATCAGGCATCCGGTGATAAAACCGGTGGTCATGGCGCGTCGCGTATGGGAGGGCGGTGCATAGCGAGCGAGATAAAACATCACGCCGATGGCCAGGAACAGCGCCGCGTTACGTCGGGCAACCAGGCCAGTGGGGCTGGCGTACTCCACGCTCCACAGCCACAACATCCATTCGGGGCGCAGGCCCCATATCAAGGCCAGGGCGAAGCAGAGCAAGGCGGTACAGAGGGCGAGCGTGTGAAAGCGCAGTTGCATGGCGAATCCTTTCAGCCGTTTGACGAGCGCGCAAGGATATCCCCTGTTGACGCATTACGCCCCCCTTATCTGCAGCCTGCTCAGTTTTGGAACAGGCAAGCCTCGGACATTTTTTTGTAGCTCACATAGTGCAGTTCACCGGCTTTGTCCAAGAACTTGATCTGGGCTTCGATGAGCTTGCAGTCATTGGTCTGGGGCTCGGTCATGGCAATCACTTTCTGAATGTCCATGGGCATGCCGTAGTGATACGGCACGGGTTTTGTTTCAGCCTGTGCCATTGCCGACAGGGTGGTGAGCGCCAAGGTGCAGCCGAGCAGGAATACGCTGTGCATGTTCATGAGGATTCTCCGTCAGTGGTCCGGTCCATCAACGCGATGAAGCGGTGACCGCCCCTTTAGCCAATAGCCTTGGAAATGCGGTTGGTCTCACTGTTGTCTCTCCACCTTAATCATTGATTAAATGGGAGTTTCTGGGGTATTTCCTACATGTTTACTGGTGGCTTTCCCACGGTATCGCCCAGTTGTCTTAACGTCTCAGTTTTGGACGTCGCAGGCATCGGACATTTTTCGGTAGCTCACGTCTTCGACTTTGCCCGCCTTATCCAAAAACTTGATATCGGCCTTGATGACTTTTCATTCGTCGGTCGGGGTTTCGTTCATCGCCAGGACCTTGTCGATATTCATCGGCATGCCGTACTGGTAAGGCACGGGTTTGGCAGTGGCGGGTTGATCGTCGGCCTGGGCCAGGCCTGAGGCTGCGGCCAGCGCCAAAGCGCTGCCGAGCATTAAAGTGCGTAGTGTCATAGGGGTTCTGCGCAAGTGGGTACGACTTGCCTGTCGACTTGCGGGATTAACCATCGATTAATGGTTACTTGGCTGACAAAACCTTCATCAGAGCTGCTCGCGATACGGCAGGTCGGGCCCGGTCTTGGCACAGGTCAGGGCAGCGGCGCGAATGGCGAAACCCAGCATGGCATCAATCTGCGCGCGCGTGAGCTGTTGCAGGCCTTGCACTGAATCCAGCTGCTGCTCGGTCAGCCAGGCAATCAAGGCAGCCTGGAAGGTATCGCCGGCGCCCACCGTGTCGGCCATCACAACCTTGACTGCGGGTGCAGACCAGGTGCCATGCTGACGGCTGAATACGCTGGCGCCATCGCCACCGCGTGTCAGGAACACTAACTGACAACGATGTTGCAGCCAGCCCTGCAGCACGCTCTCGGGCGACTGGTCGGGGTAGAGCAGGTGCAGGTCTTCATCGCTGACTTTGATCAGGTCGGCATGCTTGGTCAGCTCGGCGACACGGTCGCGCCACAGTTGGAGGTCCGGTTGCGGGTTGAGCCGCACGTTGGGGTCGAGGCTGATCAGGCGCTTGCCGCTTTCGCGTTTGACCAGGCTCAGCAGGGTGTCGCCAATCGGCTGCACCACCAGCGAGAAGGAGCCGATATGCAGGCCGCGAATGTCATCGCCCAACTCCGGCAGGTGGGCGATTTCCAACAATCGATCGGCACAGCCTTCGCCGCGGAAGTTGTACTGCGGTGAGCCATTGGCGCCGACGGCGACCATCGACAAGGTCGTCGGCGCGGCAAATTCCACCAGGAACTGCTCGCTCACGCCTTCATCCTTGAGCACCTGCAACAAGCGGCGCCCCAGGAAGTCGCTGGATAAACCGCCAAACAGCCCGGCTTCGATACCCAGGCGACGCAACCCGACGGCGACGTTGAACGGCGAACCGCCGGCAATCGCCTTGTAATTGACCTTGGAAGCCTGCCCGCTGGCATCTTCTTCGCTGAAAAAATCAAACAGCGCTTCGCCACACACCAGATACATAGTCGTTCGCTCTTAAAGGGTTGCCACAAGCTGCTGATAGCGCTCGTATGCCTGTTGATAGGCGCTGACATTGGCCGCCACCGGGAGGGTCCGGCTGGCCGGGTCGACGCTCACGCATTTGTCGCACAGGCTGGCCAGGGGTTCGCCGGATTGACTCCACGCCGCCTGGATCGCCGCGCCCAGGGCGGCGGCTTCGCTTTGTTCAGTGCAGATCACTTCAGTGTTCATGATATCGGCGACCATCTGCCGCCACACAGGGCTTTTCGAACCGCCGCCGATCAGGCGGATGCTGTGGCTTTGCAGGCCGGTCTGGCGCAGCAGGTCGAGGCCGTAGCGCAGGCCGAAGGTGGTGCCCTCGACCACCGCGCGACACAGGTTGGCGCGGGTCAGGTTGGTCATGGTCAGGCCATGCAGGCTCCCCGTAGCGTGGGGCAGGGCGGGCACGCGTTCGCCGTTGAGGAAGGGCAGCATGCTCACGCCCTCGGCCCCGACAGGGGCGTGTTCGACCAACGCATTGAACGCGGCCAGGTCGAGGTCGAAGAGCTCGCGGATCACCCCGGTGGCATTGGTCAGGTTCATGGTGCAGATCAGTGGCAACCAGCCGCCGCTGGACGAGCAGAACGTGGCGACCGACGCCTGCGGGCTCACGTTAGGCTGGTCGGCGAACGCATACACGGTGCCCGACGAACCCAGGCTCATGGTGATCACGCCTGGGGCAATGTTGCCGGTGCCGATGGCGCCCATCATATTGTCGCCGCCGCCGCTCGAGACAATGGCGTTGGGGTTGATGCCCAGGCGTTCGGCGATAGCGGGCAAGAGAGTGCCGACGGGTCGATCGGCCGCGATCAGTTCCGGCAAGGCGTGTTCCAGGCGACCGCTCGGGTCGATGTGCTTGAGCAGCGCCACATCCCACTCACGGCTGCGCACGTTGAAATACCCCGTACCGGACGCATCGCCGTATTCCGCGACCGCGCGACCGGTCAGCCAGTAGTTGAGGTAGTCGTGGGGCAGCAGGATGTGCGCGATGCGCGCGAAAATGTCCGGATGCTGTTCGCGGGTCCACAGCAGCTTGGACACGGTGTAGCCCGGCGCAACCGCCACGCCGAGGCGTTCCAGCGAACCACTTTCGCCACCGAGGTGGTGCAGCAGGCGGTCGTTCTCCGGCGCCGTTTCGGTGTCGCACCACAACTTGGCCGGGCGCAGCACCTGACCTTTCTCGTCCAGCAGCACCAGGCCATGTTGCTGGCCGGAAACACCGATGCCGAGGATGTCCTGGCCATCCACACCGGCCTGTTGCAGGGCGCAGTGGGTGGCTTCGGTGAAAGCGTCCAGCCATTCCTGGGTGTGCTGTTCGCGACGGCCATTGGCGCCGCTGATCAGCGTGTGCGCCGCTGCGCCGAGTCCCAGCACCCTGCCGCTGGAGGCGTCGAGGACGATGGCTTTGGTGCCCTGGGTGCCGCAGTCGATGCCGAGAAACAGGTTTTGCTGGGTCATGAGGATTTTTGCTCAGCAGTATTATTGTTTGAGTGGTAACCCGATCAAAATGTGGGAGCCGGTTTCTTGAGTAGGTGTTGCAGTGTTGCGGTGACACCGTTGTCACGCAAGCTGACAAAGCACCGCTCGAAAGCTGCCACAAACGCAGGCGAGTTGGGAATAGCTGTACCAAAAATCTCTTCCACCCCCAACAGGCGTTTGCTGATCAGCGCGTCATCACTCACCAGTCCCTGGCAAAACTCAGCCCGCGGATCCGGGATCTTGTAGCTCTCCCCGTTCTCATCCACACCTTTCAAATACAGCGCCCAGGCCGCCACCACCAACGCGGCGCGCTCGGTCTCGCGGCCATCGGCGATCAACCGGTTAATGGTTGGGACGGTGAACTTGGGAAACTTCGACGAGCCGTCCGAGCACACGCGCTCCAATTGATCGGCAATCGCCTGATTGGAGAAGCGATCCACCAAGGTCTGCTTATAGTCCGTCAGATCAATACCCGGTACCGGCGCCAGGTTCGGCGTGACATCAAGGTCCATATAGGCACGCATGTAAGCGACAAACACCGGATCGTTCATGGTCTCGTGAACAAACCGATAGCCCTTGAGAAAGCCCAGGTAGGTCAGTGCCAAATGACTGCCATTGAGCAGGCCGATCTTCATTTCTTCATAAGGCGTGACGTCATCGGTGAACTGCACGCCGACCTTTTCCCAGGCCGGGCGTCCGTTGACGAATTTGTCCTCCAGCACCCACTGCACGAAGGGTTCGCACACCACGGGCCAGGCATCGTCGATGCCGTGTTCGTCGTGCAGTTGCAGGCGGTGGGCGGTGCTGGTCATGGGCGTGATGCGGTCGACCATGGCATTCGGGAAGCTCACATTGGCCTTGATCCAGTCATGCAACTCGCCATTGTGCAGGGCGGCGAAGGCCAGCAGCGCTTTGCGCGTGACAGCGCCATTGTGCGGCAGGTTATCGCAGGACATCACGGTAAACGCCGGGATGCCGGCGGCGCGGCGTTTGGTCAGGGCGGCGCAGATAAAGCCAAATACGGTTGTCGGTGACGTGGGGTGCGCCAGGTCGTGCTGGATCTGCGGCAAGTGGGCCATGAACTCGCCATTGCTGTCGTCGATGCAGTAGCCGCCTTCGGTGATGGTCAGCGAGACGATGCGAATCTGCGGGCTGGCCAGCTTGTCGATCAGCGCCTGGGCGCCGTCTTCAGCCAGCAGCATGTCGCTGATCGAACCGATCACGCGCACCTCGGTGTCGTCGGTGTCGCCCAGCTCATACAGGGTGAACAGGTAGTCCTGGCCAGCCAGATCGTCACGCGCCTTGCGGTCCTCACTACGCAGGCCGACGCCACAGATGCTCCAGTCCAGGCCTTCGCCCGTGTTCATCAGCGCATCGGTGTAATACGCCTGGTGCGCGCGGTGAAAGCCGCCGACACCGATGTGCGCAATGCCCTGGGACGTGCTGGCAATCGCATAGGTTGGCAGCTTCACTTGCGGTGCCAACTGGGTGAGGTTCTGTTTATTCAGCTTCATGACGGAATACTCGCGAGATCAGGCGGCAGCGCGCAGTGGGCGGGCCACGGCAACACCGTCGGTGTCGAACAGATGGCAGTGCGCCGGGTCCAGGTGCAGGTGCAGCGTCTCGCCGTACTGGCTGGCCATATCGCCACGAATCCGCATGGTCAGCGGCTCGCCGTTGGCGGTAATGACGTGGCAGAAGGTGTCGCTGCCCAGGCGTTCGCCGACATCGGCGGTGACGGTCAGTGTGGTTTGCCCCGGTGCGGCGATTTCCAGGTGCTCAGGGCGGATGCCCAGGGTCACCGCACTGCCGACGCTCAAGCTGGCACCGCTCAACGGCAGGCTGATGGTGGTGCCAGCGTCCAACTGCACATCGCAGCCTTGGCTTTCGATACGGGTGACCGTGCCCTTGAGGAAGCCCATCTTCGGCGTGCCGAGGAAACCCGCGACAAACAGGTTGGCGGGCTGGTGGTACAGCTCCAGTGGCGAACCGACTTGCTCGATACGGCCGCTGTTCAACACCACGACCTTGTCGGCCAGGGTCATGGCTTCAACCTGGTCGTGGGTCACGTAGATCATGGTCGCCTGCAGCTCTTTATGCAGGCGCGCCAGCTCCAGGCGCATCTGCACGCGCAGGGCGGCGTCGAGGTTGGACAGCGGCTCATCGAACAGGAATATCTTCGGGTTACGCACAATCGCGCGGCCGATCGCCACACGCTGACGCTGCCCACCGGACAGCTGCTTGGGCTTACGCTCCAGCAACGGGCCCAGCTCGAGAATGCGCGCCGCTTCGCTGACCTTGCTCTCCACCAGCTTCTTGTCGATACCGGCCAGGTCCAGCGCAAACGACATGTTCTTGCGCACGCTCATGTGCGGGTACAACGCGTAGGTCTGGAACACCATGGCCAGGTCACGCTTGGCCGGGGTGACTTCGGTGATGTCGCGGCCATCCAGCTCGATGGTGCCTTCGCTGACTTCTTCAAGGCCCGCGATCAGGCGCAGCAGCGTGGACTTACCGCAGCCCGAGGGGCCGACGAATACTACGAATTCCTTGTCGTTCACTTCCAGGTCGATGCCCTTGATGATGGAAAAGCCTTCGAAGCCTTTTTGCAGATTCTTGATTTTCAGGTTGGCCATGGGATGGGCCTCCGCTTTGAATTTTTTATTAGGCAGCCGTTACTTCACGGCGCCGAAGGACAAACCGCGCACCAGCTGTTTCTGGCTGATCCAGCCGAAGATCAGGATCGGCGCGCAGGCCAGGGTCGAGACGGCGGACAATTTGGCCCAGAACAAGCCTTCAGGGCTGGAGTAGGAGGCGATCAACGCGGTCAGCGGCGCGGCGCTGGACGAAGTCAGGTTCAGCGACCAGAACGCCTCGTTCCAGCACAGGATCAACGACAGCAACACCGTGGACGCCAGGCCGCCCTTGGCGATCGGCAGCAGTACGCGGACCATTTCCTGCCACAGAGTGGCGCCATCCAGGCGGGCGGCTTCGAGGATGTCCTTGGGAATGTCCTTGAAGTAGGTGTAAACCATCCACACCACGATCGGCAGGTTGATCAGGGTGTAGATGATGATCAGCGCAATGCGCGTATCCAGCAGGCCCATGCTCTTGGCCAGCAGGTAGATCGGCATCAGCACGCCTACCGGCGGCAGCATCTTGGTAGAGAGCATCCACAACAGCGTGCCTTTGGTGCGTTTGGTTTCGTAGAACGCCATGGAGTAGGCGGCCGGCACCGAGATCAGTAGGCATAGGGCCGTGGCGCTGAAGGAAATCAGCACCGAGTTCCACGCATAACTGAAGTAGTTGCTGCGCTCGTTGATGTGCAGGTAGTTCTCCAGCGTTGGCGTGAAGATGAACTGCGGCGGTGTGGCGAACGCGTCGATTTCGGTCTTGAAGCTGGTCAGCACCATCCAGAAGATCGGGAAGAAGATCAGGATCGCGATGGCCCAGGCCAATGTGCCAAGCAGCAGGCTTTGCAGGCGGCGGGATTGTTGAAGCGTCATGGCGCGGCCCTCAAGGCTTGTCAGTCAGGTTTTTGCCGATCATCCGCACCAGGATGATCGCCGCGATATTGGCGATGACCACGGCAATCAAGCCGCCGGCCGAGGCCATGCCCACGTCGAACTGCACCAGCGCCTGGTTGTAGATCAGGTAGGCGAGGTTGGTCGAGGCGTAACCGGGGCCACCGTTGGTGGTGGTGAAAATTTCGGCGAATACCGAGAGCAGAAAGATCGTTTCGATCATCACCACCACGGCGATCGGGCGGGCCAGGTGGGGCAGCGTCAGGTGCCAGAAGATCGCGATGGCGCCGGCACCGTCGAGGCGTGCGGCTTCCTTTTGCTCCTGGTCGAGGGATTGCATGGCAGTCATCAACAGCAGGATCGCGAAGGGCAGCCATTGCCACGACACAATGATGATGATCGACAGCAACGGGTAGTGCGCCAGCCAGTCCACCGGCTCGGCACCGAAAAACTTCCACACGGCGGCGAGAATCCCCGACACGGGGTGGAAAATCAGGTTCTTCCAGATCAGCGCGCCGACGGTGGGCATAATGAAGAAGGGCGAAATCAACAACACCCGCACCAGGCCGCGACCGAAGAACTCACTGGCCTCCAGCAGGGCACTGATCAACACGCCGAACACCACGCTGATCAGCAGCACGCTGCCTACCAGCAACAGAGTATTGGTGGCACCTGGCAGGAAGCCCGAGTCGGTGATGAAGTAGGTGAAGTTCTCCAGCCCCACGAATTGGTTTTCGCCAGGGTAGAGCAGGTTGTAGCGGATCAGCGAAAAGTACAGGGTCATGCTCAGGGGCACGATCATCCACAGCAGCAACAAAGCCACGGAGGGGCTGACGAGGAACCAGCCGGGGTTGGCCAGGCGATTTTTGGGTGTTGTATTCATGGTATTCGAGACCGGTACAGAGCAAGAATCGGAGTGCGGTCAAATGTGGGAGCAGGCTTGCTCCCACATTTACAGTGGAAGGCTCACCTTACTTGGGGTAACCCGCCCGCTTCATTTGACGCTCGGTGTTGGTCTGCGCGGCGGTCAGTGCAGCATCCACCGTCTGCTGACCGGTCAGAGCGGCCGAGAAGAACTTGCCGACCTGGGTGCCAATTGCCTGGAACTCAGGAATGGTGACCAACTGGATACCGATATACGGCACCGGCTTGAGCGTTGGTTTGGTCGGGTCCGCCACTTTCAGCGATTCCAGGGTTACCTTGGCAAACGGCGCGGCCTTCATGTACGCGTCGCTGTAGGTCGACTTGCGCGTGCCAGGGGGTACGTTGGCAACGCCGTCGGTCTTGGCGACCAATGCGCCATATTCCTTGGAGGTGGCCCAGGTAGTAAACACCTTGGCGGCGTCCTTGGCCTTGGAGCTGGTAGGGATTGCCAGGCTCCAGGAGTACAGCCACGACGTACCTTTGTCGGTTTTTTCGTGCGGGGCAAAGGTGAAGCCGACATGGTCAGCCACTTTGCTTTGGGTGTCGTCGGTCACAAACGAGCCGGCGACGCTGGCGTCGACCCAGATTGCGCACTTGCCGCTGTTGAACAGCGCCAGGTTTTCGTTGAAACCGTTGCTGGAGGCACCCGGCGGGCCGGATTTCTTCATGTTGTCGACGTAGAAGTTCAGCGCCTCCTTCCATTCAGGGCCGTTGAATTCCGGTTGCCACTTCTCGTCGAACCAGCGCGCCCCGTAACCATTGGCCAGGGTGGTGATCAGCGCCATGTTCTCACCCCAACCGGCTTTGCCGCGCAGGCACAGGCCGTATTGCTCTTTGGTCTTGTCGGTGAGTTTGCTGGCGAATTCGCCGATCTGGGTCCAGGTCGGGTGCTCGGGCATGCTCAGCCCGGCGTCTTTGAACAGGTCGGTGCGGTAATAAGTGATCGAACTTTCGGCGTAGAACGGCAGGGCATACAGCGAGCCTTTGACAGACAGACCGTCACGCACCGAAGGGAATACGTCATCGAGGTCGTAGGACGCCGGCAAGTCCTTCATCGGCTCCAGCCAACCCTTGGCACCCCAAAGTGCTGCTTCGTACATGCCGATGGTTAACACATCGAACTGTCCGCCCTGGGTGGCAATGTCAGTGGTCAGGCGTTGGCGCAGTACGTTTTCTTCGAGCACCACCCAGTTCAACTTGATTTCCGGATGCTCGGCCTCGAAGGTTTTCGATAGCTTTTGCATGCGGATCATGTCGCTGTTGTTGACGGTCGCAATCGTCAGGGTTTGCGCGCCAAGGCTGACGGCGCTGAGGGTCATGCAAGAAAAGGCAATTAGAGCTTTTGCTGTGAACTTCATCGCGCACTCCATTTCTGCGCCCAGGGGCTACAGAAGGACAGTTATTGTTGTTGTGTCTTCCACGACAGCAGGAAGAGTGTGCGTTGATTACAGCCCTCAAATGGCGCTGTGACAAATCCTTGGGAGCACTGGGACTGATACTTTTTTGCACTCGGCCTGCAAAAGGTTCAACGGCACCTACAGTGGCGCCGACCTGTTAGTTCTGACAGTAGACGCTTATGAGCACTGGAGGGTTAATGGTTCGGCACAACCCAACCAGGAGATGTTTATGAACGGTTCTCGCGCAATCCTCAAAAACAACGCACTTTATAAAATCGCAGTGGGCTTGGTCATTGCTGTTTCGATCAGCGCCTGTAATACGCAGCTAACGGAACCTGCGGAAACACTTGAGCTTCCTTGCAGGGTAGCGGGCTATTTTAAAAGTCAAGACAGGGTGGGCGGGTTCTACCGATGTGTTTGGAACGCCAACATTAATCGGTGGCTTCAATATCCCTACACTTGCCCCACCGGACTGGAGTTCAGCGAACCGTTACAAGCGTGTGTAAAGCCCTGACATGTTTGCCTGGGTCTATTTATTAGCAGGATAAACAAGAAAGTGCACAGGGATCAGTACATGTACTGATCCCTGTTTTGCATCTACCTCATATCGGATAGGGGGTCTGGATGATGCAAATATCATCCAGGTCATAGATCCCGCCGGTGGTTGGGTTTCTGAAGGCTATCGAGGCGACAAACGGGTTGCCGGGTAAGTAGCCGAGCGGAATGTCGACATTCAGCCAGGTATTGATAGCGGGGACCTGAGGCGTGCTGTTGAGTGTGCCCAGCCGGATTTCAATGAACGTTGGCGCGCCAATGGCGGCGAACTTGTTGATCCGATACCTGAAACTGATCCGGTAATAGCCTGCGGTGGCAGGCGTCAAGGTTTTGTACAGTCGGACCCCGTTGGCAGTCATGGGGCCTGCCTGCCAAAAGAAGTTGCCATTGGGTTCGCGTCGGATGCCCACATCAGGCCACTCACTGAGCCAGTAATTCACGTAATTGTTGGTGAATGTCGTGCAGTCGTGAACCATCACGTTTTTTACTGTGTAACGCGTTGGCGGAAACTCAATCGCTTGCCCCTCATCCCTGACGCCGTTGAACGCCACCTTTAACTGCAGGGTCAGCAGGCTGTTGCTTCCTAGGTCGTGCAGGTAACTGCTCAACACCGTCTCCAGGTGATAACCCTGGCTGATCCAGGCAGCGTCAACCTCGCCATAGACCGTACCGTCCAGCAGGGTCAAGTTGTGCGCCTTACCGTCGCGGTCGGTACCGAACAATTTGAACCATACGGGTTGGTGCCGTGCAATAAATGGCCAGGTCGTCGCCCTGGCGGTGGCATTACCGATCAATGTGTCCAAATCGATCACGCCGGCAGGTGTGGCTTCATCGATCTTGATCACGGTTTTTTTCAACTCGGATTGAGGCAACGGTTCAAGATTCACCGTGAGCAAGACAGAGGGCCGGGTATCCGTACCTTTGGTAACCGTGTACCTGATTGTGAATTGGCTCGTGGTGCTGCGGATATTGGCGGCAATCAATGGGGCGTCCAGGGGAACAATGACGGTGCCATCGGTTTCCCCGTAGATCGGCCCGATGGTAGCCGAGCCGGCGCCGGCACTGCCTAGAACTTCCACATAGATCTTGTCGGTGGTGCTCATCGGACCATAGCTCACCCGCAGATTCGCACCGTATTGTGCATTCAGCGGCGCCAATGTCACCAACGTGCCGGACCCGCTTGCCTCTTCCAAGATGGGCACCGGGTACTGCGCAGGCAAGGCCCTGACGGTGTAGTCGCGTTGCAAAAACCTTACAGCATTGGACAGGTCCGGGCTCTGGTCGAAAGTGACTGCGCAGCGCATGGTCAATTGCGTGCCGTCCAAGAGCTTGCGTATTTGCGCAATGGGTGCAAGTGGATGAAGACCGTTCTGCTCGCCGTCCAGTCCCACCAGGTCCCCATAGTAGAAGGCATGGTAAAACTGATTGCCGTCTGCATAGGTACCGAGCATTTCGAACCACGCCCGCTGAAAGTGATGGATGAAGAACCAGCGATCGACAAAGGCGCGTTCGGTGCCCTTCAGTGTGCTGATGTCCAGCACCGCATCCAACGCATGGCCCTCCAGATAGGGTTTGGGGAATGGCGGTGGTAACAACTCCAGGTTCAACACGGGCGAAGGCGTTCTGTGCAGGCCCCGGATTACGAAGTACTGCACTGTGATAAAGCGCCCTTGCTCCTGGATGTTGGCACCCACTACATCTGGGGCGATGTCGATATGCAGGACTTTCGATGTATTGCCATCCTGGGTTTCGCAATAGGTACCAATTTCTGGGATTCCTCTCCAGCAGGTCTCGATCTGGTCAGTGGGTCGCATTTGCGCAATATCGACCACGACCGTCGCTCCCTGCGTAGCGGCAACTGCCGCCAGTTGGTCGGGATAGCGGGTTGCTTCTGCGACTTCCGGTCGTGTCAGTTCGAGTGCTTTTCCCACTGTGATGAGCAGAACATCCGAAAAGCGTTTCGCGCTGCCATCCGCCGGTTGGAGTGTGTAGCTGAGACGAATTTCTCCATCGTTATTGGCAATGGCGTATTTCGCCTCTACTGGGATCACGACCTGCCTGCCCGCTGTCGATGAGTTGAGTGTCACGTCATCACTGACGGAGCCGTTGCTGGCAGAACCTCTCCAAAACCACTCGAGAATGTCGCCAGGGAACGTACGCGTTTCGGTCAAGGTCAAGTTGAGCGTGGTGCCGATAATGCTATCAATGTCCAAGTTCTTGAACAGGTCTGCGTATTGCAGTTTTGGTTCGGGCATTGAGCGTACTGCTGCGCCGAAAGTTACTTCCAGAACCTCGGATTTGCGCACCGCGTGAATGCCTTGCCCCATGATCCGCATTTGGCCGTCGTTGACGAGGTAGAACACGCGGACCAGTCCCAGCCCGATGAAACGCGAAAACTGCTCCTGGAGCACTGTGCGAGGGGGCGGGGGTGGCTCTTTTGCGCCAGCCAGCAATTCTTCTTCGTACTCGACCAGCCGGCCTGTCGGGTCCAGGGCCTCCATGCGGAAGATGACGCTCCAGTCAGCGTTATAGGGGGAGAATTTCGGGAAGAAAGCCTGGAAATGTTCGATCGATGGATCAATAAAGCCACCTTCGCTTTTATCGATGGTCATTGCCGGCATCGACTTTTTCGTGCCTGAAACCGGGACGTTCAAGCGTCGCGAGGTGCCGAGGAGCGTGCCAGTGGCGGTGGTCAGTGTGTAGAACAATTGGGCGCGGCCGTTAACCGCCAGTTGAATATATTTGGGGTCAATGTCGGTGGTGGCCGACAGGCCGATTCGAGCGGGAAATGGGGGTAATGGGGTGACGGTATTTTCGCCATTATCATCGAACACGACGAGCGTCAGGTGGATCAACGTGCCGACAGGCGTGGTCGTGCCATCGGGTAGCTTTCTGGGAACGAAGACCTCCCCTTCATAGGGGCCATCACCAACAAGGTCTACATTGACCTCAGTCACTGAATCCCCGTTGACCACCAAGTGTGGCCGTTCGAGCGCATATAGGTCCAGATCGGCTTCCACCTTCTCAGGCTTCGACCACTGCGGCACTTCCCCCGAGTAGTTGAACACGATGTCGAAGATCCGGAAGTAAATCACCACCACGCCGCTGCCTCCGGCGATGATGATTGCTTCCGGTACATGCACGACAATCGGCTTGATACCGTCGAGGTGGTCTTGATCAATCTCTAGGAACACTGGGTGACCGTTCCACCACACCTCGACAGTGTCTCCCAACGCCATGTTCGGGTAAGGATCAACCGTCAAGTCAACGCCTTGCTCAGCCCGCTCGGGGTCGAGTACACCCCCCACCAGATCAGGCGGTAGATGGATGACCAGGCGCGAGTGATAGTAGGGATTGGTGCTGACGCCGCCGGGACGGTCGGTTTTGACAAGCCAGGTTTCATAAGGGGAGGTGCTCGGGGTGTCGCTGCCCACTCTCTTCACTTGGCCAAAACACGGATAAACAAAGCCCCTCGGAACCAACCCCTCAGGGATCACCAGCGTTAAAAAATTCTTATCCGGATCCAAGTCCTCGTGCCTGACCTCATCGGCAGCAATGGCGTAGGTGAAACTGCCCATGAATAACCTGAACGTGTCGCCCTCGTTGAAGTTGAACCACTTGCTGAAACGCACCGTAAGCCAGGGCTCCACCAGTCGAATATTCAAGCCGCTATCAGCGCCTGGAGTCGGTCGTACTGCGTCGCTGACGAAGGGTGGGTCCAGCGGGTCGACAATGACAGGGGGCTTTGGCCCATGGCGATGGGGTTTGCAGACAGGGCAAGGCAAGTTGGAGGACGTGAATTTTTTCATAGCGAGCGCTCCTTATGCAGCGTAAAGCTGGGTAAGGAAATCACACACCCCTGGGTGTGGCGCGTATAGCTGTCAAAGTTGACAGTAGCGACGGGCGGTCAAGCCAGGTTCTGCTCTGTCAAGCGCTGCACCGCCAACCGACGGTAGTGCGACGGCGTCATGCCCTTGAGCTGCTGGAAGCGCCGATTGAAGTTGGAAATATTATTGAAGCCCGATTCAAAGCACACATCGGTCACCGGTTTGTCGCCGTCGGCGAGCAGTTCACAGGATTTGCTGATACGCAGCCGATTGACGAACTCGATGAAGGTGCGTCCGGTGGCTTGCTTGAACACCCGGGAGAAATACGTGGGCTTCATCCCGAGGTAGGCCGCGACTTCTTCCAGCGGCAACTCGCGTGCGTAGTGAGCAAATATGTAATCCACTGCACGGTTGGTGCGGTCGATGCTGTGCTCGTCCGCCAGTTGCGGGGTGGTTGCACCGGACAATAGTTGGTAGTCCTCACAGGCACTCAGCACCTCCAGCAAAATAAAGAAGTGTCCCAGGCGCGCCATGCCCTGGGCATCCTCGATGCGTTGCATCAAGGTCATCGCCTGGGCAATCGTGCGTTTGCAGCGAAATTCGATGCCGTACTGCGCCCGTTCCAGTAGCGGTGCCAGCGTCTTGAGTTCGGTGAAAATGTGGCTGCCGTTCTCCAGCAACTCATCGGTAAAGTTCACCAGCATGTCGCGCTTGGGCACCACCTCGTCTTCCTCGATCTGGCTGATCCAGTTGTGGGGCAGGTTGGGGCCGGTGAGAAACAGGCTTTCCGGGTAGAAGTTGCCGATATAGTCGCCGATAAACACCTTGCCGGAACTCGCGACGATCAGGTGCAGCTCGAATTCCTTGTGAAAGTGCCAGCGCACCAGCGGGCAGGGGAAGCCGTGCTGGCGATAGATGATGGACAGACCGTTGTGATCGTCCATCAACTCGTAGGAAGGGTCGGTGATTCGCGTTGCTCGGGTCATGCTGCCGTCGCTTTATTGTGGTTGCCGCGTAGGATAATGCCCCCTCGCACGTGACCTCGCCAGCGCTGGTGTTTATACGCTGCGGTTTTTTGCCTCGATCCACTGGGACATGTATTGGGTACTTTTATGGGCATGATGGCGCAGCATGCTGCCGGTGAAGTTGTCCCTGCGATGCGCAGCGAGATGGCTACGGCAGTGTTGCAAGCATGCCACCAGCGCGGGGCCATGAATGTTCTGGTCGTAGCGGCGCGCCACCAACTGGCGACCGTTTTCCTGGGCCTGGGTCCAGCGTTCGCGGTCCTGGTAGAGCGCCACGGCGGCGGCGGCCAGTGCAGGTGCGCTTTGTTCAATCACCCCGGGCCACGGTTGCTCATCACCCATCGCCTCGGCGCCGATGGGCGTGGTGATATTCGGCGTGCCACAGAGCATCGCGTCCGCCAGCTTGCCCTTGATGCCGGCGCCGAAACGCAAGGGCGCCAGGCAGATGCGTGCAGCGGTCATGACGTGTAGCGCATCTTCGGCCCAGTCCATCACATGAAAGCCCTGGGCCGGGTTGTGCAGCGCCGTGGCCTTGGGCGGGGTGTAGGCACCATAGATATGCAGCTGCGCCCCCGGCAATTGCTGGCGTATCAGCGGCCACAGGCTGTTTTTCATCCAGAGCACCGCATCCCAGTTGGGCGCGTGGCGGAAGTTGCCGATGCTGAGGAAGTGCGCGCGGTCTTCAAACGGCGCAAAAAGCTCGGTTGGCGATTCCAGCATCAACGGGCACCAGTGGAGCAGGGCGGCTGGCACGTTGAAGTGCTCCGTGAGCAGACGGATTTCCACGTCGGAAATCATCAGGCCGATATCGCAGCGGTAGATCGCCGCGATTTCGCGCTTGGCCAGGTCAGTGTCGGCCATCAGCTGGAATTCTTCGTGCAATGCCGGGGAAAACAGCGCGCTGAAGTCGTCGCTGTCGGGGTGGGCCTTGAGGTGATCCTTGAGGCGCTGATGTCGCGCATCGCGCAGGCTTTGCAGGTCGGACGTTTCCAGTACGCGCAGAGCGTTGGGGCAGCATTTCTCGACGCGCCAGCCGAATTGCTCTTCCATCATGAAACGGTCAAACAGCACGATATGCGGCGCGAGTTCGCGTATAAAATCGTCGAAACTGCAGTTGTTCAATTCGATTGCGCATTCGGCTATGCCCAGGGCAGGCAGATCGGCCTTGTGCTCGCCAATGGTCGCAGGGCTGCTGAAGGTAATGTCCCAGCCTTGCGTAAGAAAACTCTCAAGAAGCTGCATCATATGCCCGCCTGCGGCTGAAGAACGGGGCTCCGGCCAGACATAACCAATGACCAGGACTTTGGTGGCGCGGTGGTTCATTAACTCGAATCCTTGCACGTGTTCCGGCTGCATGGCCGGCAAAAATCAGCATTAAAACATGGAGTGACGACACCTACGCGTTTCCTGAACGTCAGAGATTGACTGCTCGATGATCGCGAAATGAACTAACTGACTGTCAATTATCACAGTTATGCAGCGTAGGCGGGGCAGGCAGTCTGATGAGGCGTCTCCCGGGCCTCTGGCGTGGGGGAATTCACCATCATCCGAGGAGCACATCTAAAATGGACAAAAAAACTTCGGCCCCCGCAAGTTGGGTAGGCGATACATTTTCAGGAAGTGCCAGCGGCTACACCGGCAATCTCGAAATGCGCTGGAATCGAGTGGGCAGCAGTCTGACAGTACAAACGCTCAGGTACATGTTCACCGCCAATGGTAATCGCCACAGTGCAAACATCAATTTCGAGGTAAAAGCCGAGAATGATGCAAAGTGGAAGGTCGATTCCCCTGATAACAGGCGGCAGGACGGTCAATGGCATGTCTGGGATACCACCCATACGATGGCCGTGGGAGGCTCCATCTGGATTGAGATCTTCGTGACGTTCATTTTTGACATGGGTGGCCCTGATGACCGCAGGACAGTCAGTCAGCGCTTTAATATTTAACAGTCGAGTGGGCGTCTGGCATCGCAGATGCCGGCGCCCGTATTTCTATAAATAATGTGTTTGCCATAGGTCCTCTGAGCAGTTTGTGGTTAACTTCGGCCTCTCGAATTCGTTAAACCCAACACAGCATAAGGATTCCGTTCATGGCTCAAGTCACCCTTCGTGGTAACCCTGTCCAGGTTGAAGGCGAATTGCCGAAAACCGGTACCCAAGCCCCTGATTTCACCCTGACTGCCGGCGATCTGTCGGACGCAACCCTGGCGACCTTTGCCGGCAAGCGCAAAGTGCTGAATATCTTCCCAAGCGTCGACACCCCGACCTGCGCCACGTCGGTGCGTAAATTCAACGCCCAGGCCAACGAGCTGACCAACGCTGTTGTGCTGTGCATCTCCACCGACCTGCCCTTCGCCCAGGCGCGTTTTTGCGGCTCCGAAGGCCTGGAAAACGTGAAGAACCTGTCCGACTTCCGTGATTCGGATTTCGCGGTGGACTACGGTGTTTCGATTGCCGATGGCCCGCTCAAAGGCCTGACCGCGCGCGCCGTTGTCGTGCTGGACGAACATGACAATGTGCTGCACAGCGAGCTGGTCAGCGAAATCGGCCAGGAGCCAAACTACGAGGCAGCCCTGGCTGTTTTGAAGTAACTGTTTCGGTACGTTACTGTCGTTTGGCAGTAACACGTATGATGCATGCTTGCGGCCTGGCCTAGTCCAGGCCGTTTTTATTTGTCGCTCAGGTGCTTAGCGAAATGGCGAACGGACTAAGCGCAGATGTTTACAGTTTTAAGCCCAAGGTAAATAGCCGGTAAAGGCGCTTTTCTTAACGCGCTCCAGTGCTTATCTTTCAGCCTCCCAAAGAAGAAGCTCTCGCGCCCAATGGTTGATCACTCCATGCAATCCCCCCCCCGCAACTCCCGCCGCTGGTTGTTCGGCCTGCTTGTGCTGCTGGCTATCGCCGGCCTGTGCTGGAAATTCTGGCCCAGCGGTGCCGCCCATAAAGACGCGCCGGGCGGCCATGCGAGCAAGACCGGCATGGCGCGCCCTGGGTTTGGTGGTTCCACTGGCCCGGTGCCGGTACGCGTGGCGCCTGCGGTGCTTGGCGAGTTCCCGGTGTACTACAAGGCCTTGGGCACGGTTACCGCGCTGAACACGATCAATGTACGCAGCCGGGTGGGCGGCGAGTTGGTGAAGATCGCGTTTGAAGAAGGGCAGAGGGTCAAGGCCGGCGACCTGCTGGCCGAGATCGACCCGCGCAGCTACCAGAACGCCTTGCTCCAGGCCCAGGGCACGCTGATGCAGAACCAGGCCCAACTGAAAAACGCCCAGGTCGACGTGCAGCGTTATCGCGACCTGTTCGCCCAGGACAGTATCGCCAAGCAGACCCTGGACACCGCCGAAGCGCTGGTCCTGCAATACCAGGGCACGGTCAAGACCAACCAGGGCGCGGTGGATGACGCCAAGCTCAACCTCGACTTCACCAAGATCCGCGCGCCGATCGGCGGCCGCTTAGGCCTGCGCCAGGTGGACGTTGGCAACTTGGTGGCGGCCAACGACACCACCGCCCTGGCCGTGATCACTCAGACCCAACCGATCAGCGTCGTCTTCACCCTGCCGGAAAATACCCTGGAAACCGTGCTTGCTCGCTACCACGCCGGCAACAAACTTCCTGTGGAAGCCTGGGACCGCGGCGATGTGAAAGTACAAGCCACCGGCGTACTGCAAAGCCTGGACAACCAGATCGACGTCACCACCGGCACCCTGAAATTCAAGGCGCGCTTTGATAACAAGGACCAGGCGCTGTTCCCCAATCAGTTCGTCAATGTGCACTTGTTGGCTGACACCCTGCATAACGTAGTGCTGGCGCCGTCGGCGGCGATCCAGTTCGGCAACACCGGCACCTTCGTCTACGTGCTCGACGGCGACAAGAAGGTCAAGGTGCAGCCGCTGGTGGTCGGCGATACCGATGGCGATAACACGGTGATCAAGCAAGGTCTCAAGGCCGGCGACCGCGTGGTGCTGGAAGGCACTGACCGTCTCAAGGACGGCAGCGAAGTCGAAGTGGTGAATGAGAGCAGCGAAGTGCCGACTACGCCGACCGAACACCTGCAAGGCAAGCCCGCCGCGAAAGGGGAGACCGGCGCTGCTGCCGGCAAGGCGCAAAAGGTCGGTTCATGAACCTGTCGCGACTGTTTATCCTTCGCCCGGTCGCCACCACGCTGAGCATGCTGGCCATTGTCTTGGCCGGCATCATTTCGTACCGCTTGTTGCCGGTATCGGCTTTGCCCCAAGTGGACTACCCGACCATTCGGGTGATGACCCTGTACCCCGGCGCCAGCCCGGATGTGATGACCAGTGCGGTCACCGCGCCGTTGGAGCGCCAGTTCGGGCAAATGCCCGGCCTCACGCAAATGGCGTCCACCAGTTCCGGCGGCGCGTCGGTGCTGACCCTGCGTTTCAACCTCGACATCAATATGGATGTCGCCGAGCAACAGGTGCAGGCCGCGATCAACGCCGCGACCAACCTGTTGCCAAAGGATTTGCCGGCGCCGCCGGTGTACAACAAGGTCAACCCGGCGGACACCCCGGTGCTGACCCTGGCCATCACGTCAAAAACCATGTTGCTGCCCAAGCTCAATGACCTGGTCGACACGCGCATGGCGCAGAAAATCGCGCAGATCAGCGGCGTCGGCATGGTCAGCATCGCCGGTGGCCAGCGCCAGGCCGTGCGCATCAAGGTCAACCCCGAGGCCCTGGCGGCCAACGGCTTGAACCTGTCGGACGTGCGCACCTTGATCGCTGCGTCCAACGTCAACCAGCCCAAGGGTAACTTCGACGGCCCCACCCGCGTGTCGATGCTCGATGCCAATGATCAGTTGGTCTCGCCTGCGCAATACGCCGAGTTGATCCTGGCCTACAACAACGGCGCGCCTTTGCGTCTAAAAGACGTGGCACAGATCGTCGACGGCGCCGAAAACGAGCGCCTCGCCGCCTGGGCCAATGAAAACCAGGCCGTGCTGCTGAATATCCAGCGCCAGCCGGGGGCCAACGTGATCGAGGTGGTGGACCGCATCAAGGCGCTGCTGCCAAGCATCACCGACAACCTGCCGGCCGGCCTCGACGTGACGGTGCTCACAGACCGCACCCAAACCATCCGGGCGTCGGTGAAAGACGTGCAACATGAACTGCTCATCGCCATCGCCCTGGTGGTGATGGTGACGTTCCTGTTCCTGCGCAGGGTCAGCGCCACGCTCATTCCGTCCATCGCCGTGCCGCTGTCGCTGGTGGGTACCTTTGGTGTGATGTACCTGGCGGGTTTCTCCATCAACAACCTCACGCTGATGGCCTTGACCATCGCCACCGGTTTCGTGGTGGACGATGCCATCGTGATGCTGGAGAACATCTCGCGCTATATCGAGGAGGGCGAAACGCCGCTTGCCGCCGCGCTCAAGGGCGCCAAGCAAATCGGTTTTACCCTGATTTCCCTGACCCTGTCGCTGATCGCGGTATTGATTCCGCTGCTGTTCATGGCCGACGTCGTGGGGCGCCTGTTCCGTGAGTTCGCCATCACCCTGGCAGTGGCGATCCTGATTTCCCTGGTGGTGTCCCTGACCCTCACGCCGATGATGTGCGCGCGGCTGCTCAAGCGTGAACCCAAGGAAGAGGAGCAAAGCCGATTCTACAAAGCCAGTGGTGCGTGGATCGATTGGTTGATCGCGCGTTATGGAAGCATGTTGCAGTGGGTGCTCCGGCACCAACCGCTGACCCTGCTGGTCGCCATCGCGACCCTGGGCCTGACCGTGGTGCTGTACCTGGTGGTGCCCAAAGGCTTCTTCCCGGTGCAGGATACGGGCGTGATCCAGGGTGTTTCCGAAGCGCCGCAGTCGATTTCCTTCGCCGCCATGAGCCAGCGCCAGCAGGCGCTGGCGAAGATCATCCTGGCCGATCCAGCGGTGGAAAGCCTGTCGTCCTACATTGGTGTGGACGGTGACAACGCTACCCTCAACAGTGGGCGCTTGCTGATCAACCTCAAGGCTCACGGCCTGCGCGACTTGAGCGCAGCCCAAGTGATCACCCGCCTGCAGCCGCAAATCGACAAGCTGGTGGGCATCCGCCTGTTCATGCAGCCGGTGCAAGACTTGACCATCGAAGACCGCGTCAGCCGCACCCAGTACCAATTCAGCATGTCATCGCCGGACGCCGAACTGCTGGCGTTGTGGAGCGAAAAACTAGTCCACGCGTTGAGCCAGATGCCCGAACTCACCGACGTTGCCAGCGACCTGCAGGACAAGGGCCTGCAGGTGTACCTGATGATCGACCGCGATGCGGCGTCACGCCTGGGTGTCAGCGTATCGAGCATCACCGATGCGCTCTACGATGCCTTCGGCCAACGGCAGATTTCTACCATTTATACCCAGGCCAGCCAGTACCGCGTGGTATTGCAGGCCCAGTCCGGCGAAACCCTGGGCCCGGATGCGCTGAACCAGATCCATGTGAAAACCACCGATGGCGGCCAGGTGCGCTTGTCCAGCCTGGCCCATGTGGAACAGCGCCAGGCACAACTGGCGATTGCGCACATCGGCCAGTTCCCGGCGGTGATGATGTCGTTCAACCTGGCGCCTGGTGTCGCGTTGGGCAAAGGCGTGGAGCTGATCAACCAGACCCAGAAAGACATCGGCATGCCGGTGGGCGTGCAGACCCAATTCCAGGGCGCGGCCCAGGCGTTCGAAGCCTCGCTGTCGAGCACCTTGCTGCTGATCCTGGCGGCGGTGGTCACCATGTACATCGTGCTGGGTGTGCTCTATGAGAGTTATATCCACCCGATCACCATCCTCTCGACCTTGCCGTCGGCGGCCGTCGGCGCCTTGCTGGCGTTGCTGCTCAGTGGCAATGACCTGGGCATGATTGCGATCATCGGCATCATTTTGCTGATCGGTATCGTCAAGAAGAACGCGATCATGATGATCGACTTCGCACTCGATGCCGAACGCAACCAGGGCCTCGACCCACAGACCGCGATCTACCAGGCGGCGCTGCTGCGCTTCCGGCCGATCCTGATGACCACCCTGGCGGCGCTGTTTGGCGCGGTGCCGTTGATGCTCGCCACGGGTTCCGGCGCTGAATTGCGTCAACCTTTGGGTCTGGTGATGGTCGGCGGTCTGCTGGTGAGCCAGGTGTTGACGCTGTTCACCACGCCGGTGATTTACCTGTACTTCGATCGCCTGGGCCGTCGCTGGCGCAAAGAGCCGCAAAGCCTGGAGCCGGTTGAGCCATGAACCTGTCCGGACCTTTCATTCGCCGGCCGGTAGCGACCATGCTGCTGAGCCTGGCGATCATGTTGCTGGGCGGGGTCAGCTTCAACCTGCTGCCGGTATCCCCGCTGCCGCAGATCGATTTTCCGGTGATCGTGGTGTCGGCCAGCTTGCCTGGCGCGAGCCCCGAGGTGATGGCGTCTACCGTGGCCACACCGCTGGAGCGCTCGTTTGGCTCGATTGCCGGCATTACCACCATGAGCAGCTCGTCGAGCCAGGGCTCCACCCGGGTGATCCTTGCGTTTGACTCCGACCGTGATATCAACGGCGCTGCGCGGGAAGTGCAGGCGGCAATCAATGCCTCGCGCAACCTGCTGCCCAGCGGCATGCGCAGCATGCCCACCTACAAAAAGATCAACCCGTCCCAGGCGCCGATCATGGTGCTGTCGCTGACCTCGGACGTGCTGCAGAAGGGCGAGCTGTACGACCTGGCCTCGACCATTCTTTCGCAAAGCCTGTCCCAGGTGCCGGGCGTAGGCGAAGTGCAGATCGGCGGCAGCTCCCTGCCGGCGGTGCGCATCGAGCTGGAGCCCAAGGCGCTCGACCAGTACGGCGTGGCCCTCGACGATGTGCGCAACACCATCGCCAATGCTAACCAGCGCCGGCCCAAAGGGTCCCTGGAAGACAGCCAGCGCAACTGGCAGATCCAGGCCAACGACCAGCTGGAAAAGGCCAAGGACTACGAGCCGCTGTTGATCCGTTACCAGAACGGTGCCGCCTTGCGCTTGAGTGATGTGGCGAAGATCAGCGACGGCGTGGAAGACCGCTACAACAGCGGCTTCTTCAACAACGAACCGGCGGTGCTGCTGGTGATCAACCGCCAGTCCGGTGCCAACATCATCGAGACGGTCAGGCAGATCAAGGCGCAGTTGCCGGCGTTGCAAGCGGTGCTGCCGTCCAGCGTCAAGCTGAGCCTGGCGATGGACCGCTCGCCGGTGATCACGGCCACCTTGCACGAAGCCGAGATGACCCTGCTGATCGCCGTGGGCCTGGTGATTCTGGTGGTGTACCTGTTCCTCGGTAACTTCCGCGCCTCGCTGATCCCGACCCTGGCGGTGCCGGTTTCGCTGGTGGGCACCTTCGCGGTGATGTACCTGTACGGTTTTTCGTTGAACAATTTTTCCTTGATGGCGTTGATCCTGGCCACCGGCCTGGTGGTGGACGATGCCATTGTGGTGCTGGAGAACATTTCCCGGCATATCGACGAAGGCGTGCCGCCGATGAAGGCGGCGTACCTGGGGGCCGAGGAAGTCGGGTTTACCTTGCTGTCGATGAACGTGTCGCTGGTGGCGGTGTTCCTGTCCATCCTGTTCATGGGGGGGATTGTCACCAGCCTGTTCCGCGAGTTTTCCATCACCTTGTCGGCGGCGATCATTGTGTCGCTGATTGTCTCGCTGACCCTCACGCCGATGCTTTGCGCGCGCTGGCTCAAGCCCCATGTCAAAGGCGAAATGACCGGTTTGCAGCGCTGGAGCCAGAAGGTCAACGACCGCATGGTCGCCGGCTATGCCACCAGCCTGGACTGGGTGCTGCGCCATCGTCGCCTGACCCTGCTCAGCCTGTTGCTGACCATTGGTTTGAACGTGGTGCTGTACGTGGTGGTACCGAAAACCTTCATGCCGCAGCAGGACACCGGCCAGTTGATCGGTTTTGTGCGAGGCGATGACGGCCTGTCGTTCAGCGTGATGCAACCGAAGATGGAAACCTTCCGCAAAGCCGTGCTCAAGGACCCTGCAGTGCTCAGCGTGGCCGGCTTTATCGGCGGCAACAGTGGCACCAACAACGCGGTGATGCTGGTACGCCTCAAACCAATCAGCGAACGCAAGATTTCCGCCCAGGCGGTGATCGAGCGCCTGCGCAAGGACCTGCCGTTGGTGCCGGGCGGGCGGCTGTTCCTGATGGCCGACCAGGACCTGCAATTCGGCGGCAGCCGCGACCAGACCAGTGCGCAGTATTCCTACATCCTGCAAAGTGGCGACCTGGCGGCACTGCGCCTGTGGTATCCGAAGGTCGTCGCGGCCCTGCGTGAGCTGCCGGAACTCACCGCCATCGACGCCCGAGAAGGCCGGGGTGCGGCGCAGGTCACGCTGATTGTCGACCGCGACCAGGCCAAACGCCTGGGTATCGACATGAATATGGTCACGGCGGTGCTCAACAACGCCTACAGCCAGCGGCAGATTTCCACCATCTACGACAGCCTCAACCAGTATCAGGTGGTGATGGAGGTCAATCCCAAATACGCGCAGGACCCGATCACCCTGAACCAGATGCAGGTGATCACCGCTGACGGCGCGCGGGTACCGTTATCGACCATTGCCCATTACGAGAACAGCCTGGCGGACGACCGCGTCAGCCACGAAGGCCAGTTCGCTTCGGAAAACATTGCCTTCGACATGGCGCCCGGAGTGACAGTCGAGCAGGGCACGGCCGCTATCGAGCGGGCGATTGCCAAGGTCGGCTTGCCAGAAGATGTCATCGCCAAGATGGCCGGCACCGCCGATGCCTTCGCGGCCACACAGAAGGGCCAGCCGTTCATGATCCTCGGCGCGTTGGTGGCGGTGTACCTGGTGCTGGGCATTCTGTATGAAAGCTACATCCACCCCTTGACGATCCTCTCGACCCTGCCGTCGGCCGGTGTTGGCGCGATGCTCGCTATTTACCTGACGGGGGGCGAGTTCAGCCTGATCTCCTTGCTGGGCCTGTTCCTGCTGATTGGTGTGGTGAAGAAGAACGCGATCTTGATGATCGACCTGGCCCTGCAGCTGGAGCGTAACGACCGCATGGGCCCGATGGAGTCGATTCGCAGCGCCTGCCTGCTGCGTTTGCGGCCGATCCTGATGACGACCCTGGCGGCCATCCTCGGTGCGTTGCCTTTGCTGTTGGGCAGTGGTGATGGCGCGGAAATGCGTCGCCCCCTGGGCCTGACCATCATCGGCGGCCTGGTGTTCAGCCAGGTCCTGACCCTTTACACCACCCCGGTGGTTTACCTCTATCTGGACCGCGCGCGCCATCGCTTCAACAAATGGCGCGGCGTGCGTACCGATGCTGCCCTGGACACTGCGCTATGACCGATTCAACCTTTGCCCGCTTGGCCATGTTCCGCGGTTGCCGCGTGGCGAGCCTGGTGCTGTGTGGCGTGTTGCTCAGCGCCTGCGCCGTTGGTCCCGACTACAAGCGTCCGGAAGTCGTCGAGCCCGCCCAGTTCAAAGAAGCCCAGGGCTGGCGCCAGGCAACCCCAAGCGACGACCTGGCCCGTGGCGCCTGGTGGGAACTGTACGGCGACCGCCAGCTCAATGACCTGGTGCTGCGCCTCAACCACTCAAACCAAACCGTCGCCCAGGCCGAAGCGCGCTTTCGCCAGGCCCAGGCGCTGGTGCGCAGTTCCCGTGGTGCGTTTTACCCCGCTGTTGACCTCAGCGTCGGTAAAACCCGCGCCAGCCAAGGCACCGGCAGCAGCAGCGCCAGCCTGAGCAGTTCCAGCAGCGGTATCCGTGACACCCTGAACGCACAGTTGGGCGTGAGCTGGGAGGCGGATATCTGGGGCAAATTGCGCCGTGGCCTGGAAGCCAACGAGGCCAGCGCCGAAGCCAGCTCGGCGGACCTGGCAGCGATGCGCCTGAGCCAACAGTCGGAACTGGTGCAAAGCTACCTGCAACTGCGCGTGATGGATGAACAGACGCGTTTGCTGCAAGCCACGCTGGAGGCCTATCAACGCTCCCTGCAAATGACCCAGAACCAATACCGTGCCGGGGTCTCCGGCAAAGACGCGGTAGCCCAGGCGCAAACCCAGCTCAAGACCACCCAGGCCAGCCTGATCGACCTCATCTGGCAGCGTGCCCAGCTGGAGAACGCAATTGCCGTGCTGATCGGCGAGGCGCCGGCCAACTTCAACCTGGCAGTGAGCAAAGATATTCCGGCACTGCCGCAGATTCCGCTGAGCCTGCCGTCGCAACTGCTTGAGCGTCGCCCGGATATCGCCTCGGCGGAACGCTCGGTGATCGCCGCCAACGCCAATATCGGCGTGGCCGAGGCCGCCTACTACCCGGACCTGAGCCTGAGCCTCGCCGGGGGGTATTCGAGCAGCACCTATTCCGATTGGATCAGCCTGCCCAACCGCTTCTGGTCGGTAGGCCCCAAGCTCGCCATGACCCTGTTCGACGGCGGCCAGCGTTCGGCGGAAGTTGACCGCAGCGTGGCCAGCTACGATGAGACCGTCGCCAAGTACCGCCAGACCGTGTTGGATGGTTTGCGCGAAGTGGAAAACTACATGGTGCAGCTCAAGGTGCTGGAAGACGAGGCGGTGGTGAGCAATGAAGCGCTTGAGGCCGCGCGTGAATCGCTACGGCTGACCCAGAACCAGTACAAGGCCGGGCTGATTGCCTATCTCGACGTGGTCACCGTGCAAGCGACGGCCCTGAGCAACGAACGCACCGTATTGACCTTGCTGCAGACGCGCCTGGTGGCCAGTGTGCAACTGATCGCCGCGCTGGGCGGTGGTTGGGATGGGCAAACACCCATTGCCGAGAAAGAGTGAGTGTGAACTCAGTCCAATGTGGGCGCGGGCTTGCTCGCGAAGGCAGTGTGTCAGTCACCGGATTAGTGGGTTGATTCACCGCCTTCGCGAGCAAGCCCGCTCCGACATTTGGACTCAACCTAAACAAAAGAATTAAGGGGTTTTCGAGCCGGCCGATTGACGTCAAAATGCCAGTAATGGCTATGCGATAATTAATCAACTGTACAAGAATTATTCTCGCTACAATCGCCCGCTTTGCCAATTTGCACGGGCCTCTCAGGCCTGCTGCGCACGAGAAGTCCCATGCTCATCGGTAGTTATTCACCCTCCCTGGTCGCGATCTCACTGTTTGTCGCGATCCTTGCTTCCTACACCGCGTTGGACCTATCCGGCCGCCTTGCCACCGCCAAAGGTCGCGCGGTTTATCTATGGATAGCCGGCGGCGCGATGGCGATGGGGATCGGGGTGTGGTCGATGCATTTCATCGGCATGCTCGCGCTGCGTTTACCGTTTGCGCTCGGCTTCGATAGCGGCATCACCGGGTTGTCGTTGTTGATCGCGGTGCTCTCCAGCGGCTTTGCATTGTGGTTGGTCAGCCAGCCGCGTTTACCCGCGTGGCAACTGGCATTTGGTGCGCTGATCATGGGCACGGGCATCGCCTGCATGCACTACACCGGCATGGCCGCGATGCGCATGACGCCGGGTATCGACTACGACCCGGCCTTGTTTGGCGCTTCTTTGTTGATTGCCGTCGGAGCCTGCGGCGCAGCGCTGTGGATCGCCTTCAACCTGCGTCGTAATACACCATACGTGCGCCTGGCACGGGGTGGCGCAGCGGTCGTCATGGGGTTTGCCATCGTCGGCATGCATTACACCGGTATGGCGGCGGCGCAGTTCGCCGATGACAGTTTCTGCGGTGCCGCACTGGATGGCTTGAGCGGCAATGGCCTGGACAATCTGGTACTGGTCACGACCCTGGCGGTGCTCGCCATCGCCTTGCTGACTTCATTGCTCGACGCGCGGCTGGAAGCCCGCACGGCGGTGCTCGCTGACTCCCTGACCCAAGCCAATGAGGAACTGACCCACCTAGCCCTGCACGACATGCTCACCGGCTTGCCCAATCGCACCTTGCTCGCCGACCGTATTCAACAAGCCATGCAGGCCGTCAAGGAGCAGGGCGGTTGCTTTGCACTGATGTTTATCGATCTGGACGGCTTCAAACCGGTCAACGATGCCTTCGGCCACCACATGGGCGACCAGTTGCTGCGTGAAGTTGGCCAACGCCTGCGTGAAGATTTGCGTAGCCAGGACACCTTGGCGCGTATCGGCGGGGATGAGTTCGTATTGCTGGTGCAACTGACCCAGCCGGATGACGCGCTCGGCCTTGCCGAACGCCAGGTGATGCTGATTAATCGCGCGTTCCAGGTAGCCGAACATGAACTGAAGATCTCCGCCAGCGTTGGTATCGCCATGTTCCCAGGCAATGGTGGCACCCCCCGGGAACTGCTGATGAACGCTGACGCCGCGATGTACCACGCCAAGGGCGTGGGCAAAAACGGCTACAGCTTTTTTGATGCATCGATGAGCACCAATGCGCGCAAGCAGTTGCAGTTATTGCAAGACCTGCGCAATGCCCTGGAACAGCAGCAGTTCCAGCTCTACTACCAGCCCAAGTTCGACGCGGTGAGCGGTATTCCGGTGGGTGCCGAAGCGCTGTTGCGCTGGGCGCATCCGCAACAGGGGCTGCTGCTGCCGGGGATGTTCATTGAACGGGCGGAAAAGACCGGGCTGATCATTCCCATCGGCGAGTGGGTGCTCAATGAAGCCTGTCGTCAAATGAGTATCTGGTACGCCCAAGGCTACGAAGACTGGCGCATAGCGGTGAACCTTTCGGCCATGCAGTTCTGCCATGCCGGACTGGTCAAGAGCGTGGCCGCGGCCCTTGAACGCCATCAGTTGCCCGCCAACAACCTGACCCTGGAAATCACCGAAACCACCGCCATGAGCGATGCCGATGCGAGCATGACCGTGTTGCAGGCGCTGTCGGACATGGGGGTCGATTTGTCCATCGATGACTTCGGTACGGGTTACTCCAGCCTCATGTACCTCAAGCGCCTGCCCGCCAATGAGCTGAAGATCGACCGTGGGTTTGTCCGCGACCTGGAGCACGACAGCGATGACGCCGCCATCGTCTCGGCCATCGTCGCACTCGGCCAGGCGTTGGGGTTGCGCATTGTCGCCGAAGGCGTGGAAACCAATGTGCAGCAGCGTTTCCTGACTCAGTTGGGGTGTGATTCCCTGCAGGGTTATCTGCTGGGGCGCCCGTTGCCGGCGGAGGCGTTCATGGCCGATATCCAACGCGCCGATACAGGCGTTGCGCCTGACAAAAGCCGTGCGTGACGGGTATTCTCGGATACGACCCTAACTGTCAGGTTGAATCAGGAGAACGCACGTATGGACAAAGTCGTCATCATCACCGGGGGCAGCCGTGGGATTGGCGCCGAGACGGCATCGCTGGCCGCTCGCGAGGGCTATCGCATCTGCATCAACTACCAGTCCGACGAAGAGGCTGCTCACCGCGTGCTCGAGCTGGTCCGTGCGCTGGGCGCCCAGGCGATTGCCGTGCGCGCCGATGTGAGCAGCGAAGATGAAGTGATCGCCTTGTTCAACCGTGTCGACGCCGAATTGGGTCGCGTCACTGCACTGGTCAACAATGCTGGCACCGTGGGGCACAAGGCGCGGGTTGATGAGATGTCCGAGTTCCGCATCCTTAAAATCATGAAAACCAACGTGCTCGGGCCGATCCTGTGTGCCAAGCACGCGGTGCTGCGTATGTCGCCCAAGCATGGCGGGCAGGGCGGCAGCATCGTCAACGTCTCATCGGTGGCGGCCCGACTGGGCTCGCCGGGTGAATACGTCGATTATGCGGCCTCCAAAGGCGCGCTCGACACGTTCACCCTGGGCTTGTCGAAGGAAGTCGCGGGCGAGGGCATTCGTGTCAACGCCGTGCGCCCTGGTTACATCTTCACTGACTTCCACGCCCTGAGCGGCGACCCGGACCGCGTCAGCAAACTCGAGTCCGGCATCCCCATGGCCAGGGGCGGGCGCCCGGATGAAGTGGCGGAAGCGATTATCTGGCTGCTGTCGGACAAAGCTTCGTATACCACCGGTACTTTTCTGGATTTAGGCGGCGGCCGCTAGCGCACCTTCAGGTCGGTAGACGGCGCAGCACTGAATAGCCTTTGTGGGAAAACTCCTTGAGTAGGCTGGCTTCCGAGTTATCCAGGGTGCTGTAGCCGTTGCTGGAGAAACCGTCGATCTGCCCGTTGCGACTATGGCTGGCGTTCAAGCTGCGATCGTCCAAGTTATCAATGAACCGCAACACTTTGTCCAGGTCGTAGGCCGCATTGGCCCTTGCTTCCGGGCCCGGATTGGCTGTGGTCCAGTCACCGACTTGCATCTTCAGGTCATCAAGCAGGTGGTAATTATCGCGGTTGTCCAAAAAGTGCTTAAGTACAGGGCTCTGCTCGATAATCCTGTCTGCCGAACGAAGGTCACCGCTAGGACGCCCCATGGGGCCCGTCATCTTGCGCACCTGCTTCTGTTCGGCTGCACGCATGTAATGGGGTGGAATTGGCAACTGCATGTGGCTTGAAGAGGCAGGCGTGTTCATGAGAAACCTTCAGTTGGACTTGGCGAAAGCGCCTGTCTCGAAGTGAGGCAGGCGCTTTCCTGTGTGGCCCTCTGTTAGGTTCGGTTCCTGTTCAAAATGACCGCACAATCCGTCCCAACGTCTCCATCGCCTTCTCCGACGCTTCAGTCCACGGGCTGCCGTAGTTCAAGCGAATACAGTTCCTGAACCGTTGGGTCGCCGAGAAAATCGGCCCGGGCGCGATGCTGATACCTTGCGCCAACGCCATCTGGAACAACTTCAACGAATCCGTCTGCTCCGGCAATTCCAGCCACAGGAAATAGCCACCGGCCGGTTGACTGACGCGCGTCTGCGCCGGGAAGTAGCGCGCGATGGCAGCCAGCATGGCGCTTTGCTGTTCTTCCAGGGCATAGCGCAATTTGCGCAGGTGCCGGTCATAGCCGCCGTGTTGCAGGTAATCGGCAATCGCTGCCTGGGCGGGCATCGATGGGCACAGCGAGGTCATTAACTTCAAGCGTTCGACCTTCTGCGCAAAGCGCCCGGCTGCGACCCAGCCCACGCGATAGCCAGGCGCCAGGCTTTTGGCGAAGGAACCGCAATGCATCACCAGGCCTTCGGTATCGAAAGCCTTGGCCGGTTTGGGGGCCTGTTGACCGTAATACAGTTCGGCGTACACATCGTCTTCGATCAGCGGCACCTGATGGCCGCGCAACAGCTCCACCAGCGCTTGTTTCTTGGCTTCCGGCAAGGTCGCGCCCATGGGGTTCTGGAAGCTGGTCATGGTCCAGCAGGCCTTGATCGGGTAGCGCTCAAGGCTTTGCGCCAGTGCGTTGAGATCAATGCCATCGCGTGGGTGCACGGGGATTTCCACCGCCTTGAGTTTCAAGCGCTCCAGCACTTGCAGGCAGGCATAGAACGCCGGGGCTTCGATTGCCACCAGGTCGCCCGGTTCGGTGACGGCTTGCAGGCACAGGTTCAGTGCTTCCAGCGCGCCATTGGTAATCAGCAGCTCTTCCATAGGCAGCATCAGCCCGCCGACCATATACCGCAGCGCGATTTGCCGGCGCAGTTGCGGGTTGCCCGGTGACATGTCGGTGACGACCAGGCGCGGGTCCATCTCGCGGCTGGCGCTGGCCAGGGAGCGTGCCAAGCGCGGCAGCGGGAACAGCATCGGGCTGGGGAAGGCCGAGCCGAAAGCCACGGTGTTGGGGTCCTTGATCGAGTCGAGGACTGAGAACACCAGTTCGCTGACGTCCACTTCGGTGGATTCGTGCACCTGTTCACTCACCACCGGCTCGGAGAACGGGCTGGGCGCATGGGTGTTGACGAAGTAGCCAGAGCGCGGTCGCGCGCGAATCAGGCCGCGGCGCTCCAACAGATAATAGGCCTGGAACACCGTGGAGGGGCTGACGCCATAGGTCTGGCTGGCATAGCGCACCGACGGCACCCGCTGGCCGGAGCCGAGCACGCCGGAGCGGATCAGTTCTGCAATGTCGTCGGCGAATTTTTCGTAGCGTTTCATGGGGCCTAATCACTTTCTTAAATTGTACGCAGGGCTAAATGGGATCTTCAGTGCCTGACAGGCCTCAGCGGTTCAGCGGCGCCACAAAGCGGCTATCGGCCGCGCTGTAGATCCACGGTTCATCCACATCCGTCACCTTGAAGCGCAGGGCCTGCGAACTGCTCGCCGGTTTATCCGCCAGCAAGGCCACCGACACCGGTACATCACTGATTTCCCCCGGCGCCAGGCTGATCTCGGTCTTGCCTTGCAGCTGGAAGCCATCGGCGTCCACCAGTTCCAGGCGGTAGTCCTGGTGCTGTTGGGTCTTGTTGATCACCTTGAGGCTGTAGATGTTTTCGATCAGGCCCTGGGCGTTCTCACGGAACATGCCACGGTCCTTGGTGACATCCAGTGACACCATCGGCCGTTCCACCAGCGCCACCACCAACGCCGCAATCATCACTAACAGCACGGCACTGTAGCCGATCAGGCGCGGCCGTAGCAGGTGGGTCTTGCCGCCTTGCAGTTGATGTTCACTGGTGTAGCTCACCAAACCGCGCGCGTAGCCCATCTTGTCCATGATCGAATCGCAGGCGTCGATGCACGCCGCGCAGCCTATGCATTCCATTTGCAGGCCATCGCGGATGTCGATGCCGGTCGGGCAGACCTGCACGCACAGTTGGCAGTCAATGCAATCGCCCAGACCGACGTCGGCGGGTTTGACCTCACGTTTGCGCGGGCCACGGTGTTCGCCGCGGGCCACGTCGTAGGAAATGGTCAGGGTGTCCTTATCAAACATTACGCTTTGGAAACGCGCATACGGGCACATGTGCATACACACCGCTTCACGCAGCCAGCCCGCGTTGAGATAGGTGGCACCGGTGAAAAACAGCACCCAGAACAGGCTGACGCCGCCCATTTGCCAGGTCAGCAATTCTGCGGCCAGCGGGCGGATGGGTGTGAAGTAGCCGACAAAGGTCAGCCCGGTCAGCACGCTGATGCCCAGCCACATCGTGTGTTTGGCCGAGCGTCGCGCCAGTTTGTTCAGGCTCCAGGGCGCGGCTTGCAGCTTGATGCGCTGGTTGCGTTCACCTTCGGTGACCTTCTCGCACCACATGAACAGCCAGGTAAACGAGCTTTGCGGGCAGGTATAGCCGCACCACACGCGGCCGGCAAATACGGTGATCGCAAACAGGCCGAAGGCGCAGATGATCAACAAGGCCGACAGCAGGATGAAGTCCTGCGGCCAGAACGTGGCGCCAAAAATGTGGAATTTACTGTCCGCCAGGTCCCACAGCACCGCCTGCCTGCCACCCCAGTTCAGCCACACGGTGCCGAAAAAGGCCAGGAACAGAAAGCCTGCACCGCACACGCGCAAAGTGCGGAACACGCCGGTAAAGCTGCGGGTATGAACCAGGTTGTCGCTGGATTTGGCCTTCACCTTCTTTGGGTGTATGGGCTCAAAGGTTTCCACGGTGGGGATTCGTTCGCTCATGGTCGTTCGCTCATCAGCCTCCATCAGGCGGATGAACTATGCGCGTGGCTCTGTTTGCATAACAGACTCAGCTAGGGCGATAAAAAGCGGATCAGATGGACTATGAGAGAGTCGCTGCGACAATCCGCTGCACCCCGTGGAACAAGCGGCGCAGCATTGTCTGGGGTGTGCTGATGCAGATCAATCAAATCAACGAACCAGGGCCGTCGGCCTTTACATGTTGACGCTCATCGTGGGCGCCCGCGACCGTCAGCGCGTCTGCCTCGGCTTCGGTGATATAGATCCGCTCGCCCGCCAATTCCACGTAAGACATGGATTTGTCGATGTCGGTAACAATATTGACCCGGGTCGCTGGCACGCTCTGTTCCTGGCCGTTGTCATCGAGCATGAAGTAGCACAGTTGGTTTTCGATACGTATGGGCATGCTGATCTCCTGTTTTGTGAGCTATTGAAGGTTAGGGGACGGCGCTGCGCAGGGGTTCCAGGCAACTGACTGGCGGTCGCCGCTGTCCATCCTTTACCAACAATGACAAAGGACAGCTGAGATGGACGCTTGGTGGCATGAAGTGTGGCAAACCCTGCAGGCTGAATTTGCCGACATCGGCGACGCCAGGCAGCTCACCCAGATCACTGTGCGGCTGCTGATCGCCTCGATCCTCGGCGGCATTCTCGGTTTTGAGCGAGAGAGCAAGGGCAAGGCCGCCGGGGTGCGCACACATATGCTGGTGGGGTTGGGCGCTGCGCTGTTTGTCATGGTGCCGCAAATGTCTGGCAAGCAGGCGGATGCCATGAGCCGGGTGGTACAGGGCGTGATCGCCGGGATCGGCTTTCTCGGCGCTGGCACGATCATCAAGGGCAAGGATGATGAAGACGGCCATGTCAAAGGCCTGACCACCGCAGCCGGCTTGTGGATGACCGCTGCGATTGGGGTCTCGGCCGGGTTGGGCCGGGAATCGACAGCGGTTCTGAGCACATTCCTGGCCTTGGTGGTGTTCAGCGTGATGCCGAAAATCGTCAAGCGTTTCGAGAAGGACTGACGATCACCGGGGGCATGGTCGTCGGCGGTTCTTCGACCGGCGGCGGCTCATTTTCTGGCGGCTCCTTTTCCGGAATTGGCGCCGGCTCGGTCGGCGGCAGGGTCGGGATGTCGATATTGGGGTCCGGCGTTTCAGCCGGGATTGGGATATTCATCGGTGTGGCCTCCTTTGTGCTTGGCTCTAGCGGTGGACAGCCGCCGGGCTGAATTGATTCCCGCCCAGTGGCGACACATTCACCTGAACTTTTAACAGCGACGCAGGCTCGGACCTATAAGCGGCGCTGCTCAGGGAGAGCATGGCCGCACCAGAATTCGGATCAAGCAAAGAGCGTCCATAGGGCGTAAGGGGAAGATGCTCGATGACTGCTGAAGCACAGGTTCCAGAGAACGCCATATTGCCGCTGTCCAAGGCGCTGTTGCTGCCCAGGATTGCTATCGAAAGCACCACCCCCGTGATTGACGGCGGCGAATTCGCCGTCAAGGCCGTGGTTGGCCAAAGGGTCAATGTCACCAGCAACGTGTTCGCCGACGGCCATGACAAGCTCGCCGTACTGATCCGCTGGCGCCCGCTGCAGGAAGAGAGCTGGCACAGCGTGGTGATGACTGATGTGGGCAACAATGGCTGGGAGGGCGCGTTTACCGTCACCCAGCAAGGCCTCCACGAATATTGCATTGAAGCCTGGATCGATACCTTCGCCAGCTTCTGCTACGAGCTGCGCAAGAAGCATGAAGCCGGCGTACCGGTCAGCCTGGAATTGCAGGAAGGCCGCAGCCTAGTGCTGCAGGCCGCCGAACGCAGTGACAATGAACTGCGCGACCGCCTGATGCTGCTACACCACGAACTCTCCGGCCTGTTGGAAACCGAGCAGGTCGCGAAGTTTCTGCGCGAAGACAGTGCACACCTGATGACCCAGGCCGATCACCGCGCTTATTTGAGCATCAGCACCGTGTACCCGATTGATGTGGAGCGCGAGGCCGCACTGTTCGCCAGTTGGTACGAGCTTTTTCCGCGCTCGATCACTGACGATCCTGCGCGTCATGGCACCTTTAATGATGTGCACTCGCGGCTGTCGATGATCCATGACATGGGTTTTGATGTGCTGTACTTCCCGCCCATCCATCCGATCGGGCGCAGCCACCGCAAAGGCAAGAACAACTCCCTCACTGCTGGCCCTGATGATCCGGGCAGCCCGTATGCGATCGGCAGTGAAGAGGGCGGCCACGAGGCCATTCACCCGCAACTGGGCAGCCGCGATGACTTCCGTCGCTTGGTGCAGGCCGCTGCCGACCATGGCCTGGAAATCGCCCTGGACTTCGCCATCCAGTGTTCCCAGGACCATCCTTGGCTCAAGGAACATCCGGGTTGGTTCAACTGGCGCCCCGACGGCACGATCAAATACGCGGAAAACCCGCCGAAAAAGTACCAGGACATTGTTAACGTCGATTTTTACGCGGCGGACGCGATTCCAGGCCTGTGGACCGAACTGCGCGATGTGGTGGTGGGTTGGGTGGAAGAGGGCGTGAAAACCTTCCGTGTCGACAACCCGCACACCAAGCCGCTGCCATTCTGGCAATGGTTGATCAGCGACGTCCGTGCCAAGCACCCGGACGTGATTTTCCTCGCGGAGGCGTTCACCACGCCGGCGATGATGGCGCGCCTGGGCAAGGTCGGTTATTCCCAGAGCTACACCTATTTCACCTGGCGCAACACCAAGGCCGAGCTGAGCGAATACCTGACGCAGTTGAACGCGTCGCCATGGCGCGAATGCTACCGGCCGAATTTCTTCGTCAATACGCCGGATATCAATCCGCCGTTTTTGCATGAGTCAGGCCGCCCGGGCTTTTTGATCCGCGCCGCGCTGGCCACCATGGGTTCGGGCCTGTGGGGCATGTATTCGGGCTTTGAGTTGTGCGAAGCGGCGCCGGTGCCGGGCAAAGAGGAATACCTGGATTCAGAGAAGTACGAGATCCGCCCGCGAGACTTCACTGCCCCCGGCAACATCATCGCCGAGATCGCTCAGCTCAACCGCATCCGCCGGCAAAACCCGGCGCTGCAAACGCACCTGGGCTTGAAGCTTTACAACGCGTGGAACGACAACATCCTGTATTTCGGCAAGCGCAGTGAGGATGGCAGCAACTTCATTCTGGTGGCGGTCAACCTTGACCCGTTCAATGCCCAGGAGGCCAGTTTCGAGTTGCCATTGTGGGAATTGGATTTGCCGGATGACGCCGAGACCCAAGGCGAAGACCTGATGAACGGCCATCGCTGGACCTGGTATGGCAAGACCCAGTGGATGCGCCTTGAACCGCAGATGCCGTTTGGAATCTGGCGTATCACCACATCCTGAGCCAAGTGAAGATCAACTGTGGGAGCTGGCTTGCCGGCGATAGCGGTACATCAGTCAACACGTGCTGTGCTGACACACCCTTATCGCAGGCAAGCCCGCTCCCACATTAAACCGCGTTCATTCAGCCGGTTTTTTCAGAATTTCCAGGAGTTTCCAATGGCGAAGAAACCCAACGCTGCCACCTTTATCAAAGACCCGCTCTGGTACAAAGACGCGGTGATTTACCAAGTTCATGTCAAATCCTATTTCGACTCCAACAACGACGGCATCGGTGACTTCCCCGGGCTGATCGCCAAGCTCGACTACATCGCCGACCTGGGTGTAAACACCATCTGGCTGCTGCCGTTCTACCCTTCGCCACGGCGCGATGACGGTTACGACATCGCCGAATACCGGGGCGTGCACAGCGATTACGGGACCATGGCCGACGCCAAGCGCTTCATCGCCGAGGCGCATAAGCGCGGGCTGCGTGTGATCACTGAGCTTGTGATCAACCACACCTCCGACCAGCACCCTTGGTTCCAGCGTGCGCGCAAGGCCAAGCCCGGCTCCGCAGCGCGGGACTTCTACGTCTGGTCGGATGACGAACAGAAATACGACGGTACGCGCATCATCTTTCTCGACACCGAGAAATCCAACTGGACCTGGGACCCGGTCGCCGGCCAGTACTTCTGGCACCGCTTCTATTCCCACCAGCCGGACCTCAACTTCGACAACCCGCAAGTCATGAAAGCCGTGCTGTCGGTCATGCGCTACTGGCTGGACATGGGCATTGACGGCCTGCGCCTGGACGCCATCCCGTACCTGATCGAACGCGACGGCACCAACAACGAAAACCTTCCCGAAACCCACGATGTGCTCAAACAGATCCGTGCGGAGATCGATGCGCATTACCCGGACCGCATGCTGCTGGCCGAAGCCAACCAGTGGCCGGAAGATACGCAGTTGTATTTCGGTGACAAAAAGGGCGACGACGGCGATGAATGCCATATGGCCTTTCACTTCCCGTTGATGCCGCGCATGTACATGGCGCTTGCCCAGGAAGATCGCTTCCCGATCACCGATATCCTGCGGCAGACGCCGGAGATTCCCGCCAATTGCCAGTGGGCGATCTTCCTGCGCAACCATGATGAGCTGACCCTGGAAATGGTCACCGACAAAGAGCGCGATTACCTGTGGAACTACTACGCCGCCGACCGTCGCGCGCGCATCAACCTGGGCATTCGCCGCCGCCTGGCGCCGTTGATGGAGCGAGACCGTCGCCGTGTCGAACTGCTCAACAGCCTGTTGTTGTCGATGCCTGGCACGCCGACCCTGTATTACGGCGATGAAATCGGCATGGGCGACAACATCTATCTCGGCGACCGCGATGGCGTGCGTACGCCGATGCAATGGTCCATCGACCGCAACGGCGGCTTTTCCCGCGCCGACCCGGCCAGCCTGGTGCTGCCGCCGATCATGGACCCGCAATATGGCTACCAGTCGGTCAACGTCGAGACCCAGGCCCAAGACCCGCATTCGTTGCTGAACTGGACCCGGCGCATGCTGGCTGTGCGCAAGCAGTCCAAGGCGTTTGGCCGTGGCAGCTTGAAAATGCTCTCGCCGAGCAACCGCCGCATCCTGGCGTATACCCGCGAATTCACCGGCGAAGACGGACGCCACGAGATCATCCTGTGCGTGGCCAACGTGTCACGCAGTGCCCAGGCGGCCGAGCTGGATCTGTCGGCGTTTGCTGGCATGGTCCCGGTGGAGATGCTCGGCGGCAATGCCTTTCCGCCCATCGGCCAGCTGAATTTCCTGCTGACCCTGGCGCCTTATGGTTTCTATTGGTTTGTCTTGGCGGCCGAGAATCAAATGCCCAGCTGGCATGTGGAGCCTGTTCAAGGGATGCCGGACTTCACCACACTGGTACTGAAAAAGCGTATGGAAGAACTGTTGGAAGAACCCTGCCGCACCTCGCTGGAGCAGACTGCGCTCCCGGCCTGGCTGCCCAAACGCCGCTGGTTTGCCGGCAAGGACACGGCTATCGACAGCGTGCGCATTGCCTATGGGGTACGTTTTGGCGACCCGCAACACCCGGTACTGCTCAGCGAGCTGGAGGTGACCGCAGGTGGTCAGGTAAGTCGCTATCAACTGCCGTTTGGCTTCCTTGGCGAGGACCAGTTCACCAGCGCATTGCCGCAGCAACTCGCGATGGCCCGTGTGCGTCGGGCACGCGAGGTGGGCTTGGTGACCGACGCGTTCAGCCTTGAGCACTTCATCCGCGCGGTGATCCAGGGCCTGCAGGCCGGCACGGTGCTCAATTCCAGCGAAGGCGACCTGCGGTTTGAAGCCACAAAACATCTGGACGCGCTGCAACTGACGGACGAAGCACAAGTGCGCTATTTGTCCGCCGAGCAGTCCAACAGCTCAGTGGTGGTGGGCGAGGGCCTGGTGCTCAAGCTGATCCGCAAAGTCAGCGCCGGTGTGCACCCGGAGCTGGAAATGAGCGCCTACCTCACCGCAGCCGACTACCCGAATATTTCGCCGCTGCTGGGTTCGGTGATTCGCCGCGACGCCGACGGCCATGACAACCTGCTGATGATTGCCCAGGGTTACCTGAGCAACCAGGGCGACGCATGGAGCTGGACGCAGAACAACCTGGAACGGGCGATCCGCGACGAGCTTGCCCAAGCCATCTCGGAGCAGGAACAGCACTACAACGCCCTGGGCGAACTGGCCGACTTTGCCGGATTGCTCGGCCAGCGCCTGGGTGAAATGCACGTGGTGCTGGGTGCAAAAACCACAGACAAAGACTTCAAGCCCGAAGTGACCACGGCCAAGGACACTCAGGCCTGGGCCAAGGATGTCGGCGCGCAGCTCGACCGCGCGCTGCAGTTGCTACAGCTGCACCAAAACCATTTGAACCCTGTGGAGCAAGCGCTGGTCAGTGATTTGCTGGCGCAGAAAAAGGCCATCGCCAGCCATGTTCAAGCCCTGGCGAAAGCCACGGCAGGCGGGCTGCGCATCCGCGTCCATGGTGATTTGCACCTGGGCCAGGTGCTGGTGGTGAAGGGCGATGCCTACCTGATCGACTTCGAAGGTGAACCGGCACGACCGCTGCACGAACGACGCGGCAAGCACAGCCCGTATAAAGATGTGAGCGGCGTGTTGCGCTCCTTCGATTACGCGGCGGCCATGGCGCTGAATGTGCAAGGGGTCGATCACTCACCCGAGGCGGGCATATCGCGCAAGCGTGTGACCGATCGTTACCTGAAAGAAGCACGCCAGGCCTTTATCGAGGCTTATCAGTCGGCTACGTCTACACTGGCGCATGACTGGCAGGATGCCAAAGGCCAGGACGCAGCGCTGACCTTGTTCAGCCTGGAGAAGGCCGCGTATGAAGTGGCTTACGAAGCGGAAAACCGTCCGACCTGGTTGCCGGTGCCCTTGCAAGGGTTACACGGCCTATTGAGTGGGCTAACACCAATATCGAAAACTGCACGCGGTGGGGAATCGTCATGAGCTTTACACATAAAGAACCGCTGCAACCGAAGTTGACTGCACTGCCGGCGTCCAAGGACGTCGACGCACTGGTACGCGCCGAACACCATGACCCGTTCTCGGTTCTCGGGCCACACGATGATGAGCACGGCGGCCAGTTTATCCGCGCATTCCTGCCGGAGGCCTTGAGCGTCCAGGTACTGGCGCGTGACAGTGGCGAGCAGATCGGCAGCCTGGACGCGAGCCAGGTGCCGGGGTTGTTTGTCGGGCACTTCACTACACGCCAGGCGTACCTGCTGAAAATCCAGTGGGCCGGTGGTGAACAGATCACCGAAGACCCCTACAGCTTCCAACAACTGTTGCTCGGTGAAATGGACCTTTACCTGTTTGCCGAAGGCAATCATCGTGACCTCAGCAGTTGCCTGGGTGCCCAAGTGACCACGGTCGACGGCGTGCAAGGTGTGCGCTTTGCCGTATGGGCACCGAATGCGCGGCGCGTATCGGTGGTGGGCGACTTCAATGTCTGGGACGGTCGCCGTCACCCGATGCGCCTGCGCCATCCTTCCGGCGTGTGGGAGATCTTTATCCCACGCCTGGAACCGGGCGCAGCGTACAAATATGAAATACTTGGCGCCAATGGGATCCTGCCGCTCAAGGCCGACCCGATGGCGCTGGCCACTCAACTGCCACCCGACACCGCATCCAAGGTTGCCGAACCCTTGCAGGTCGACTGGCAGGACCACGAATGGATGCAGTCACGCCTCGACAAGCAAAAATCCACCGCGCCACTGTCGATCTACGAGCTGCACGTGGGCTCATGGCAGTGCGAGTTGGACGAGGCGGGCGAAGTAGCCCGCCAATACAACTGGCGCGAGCTGGCTGAGCGGTTGATTCCTTACGTGCAGCAACTGGGCTTCACCCACATTGAGCTGATGCCGATCATGGAGCACCCGTTCGGTGGCTCCTGGGGTTACCAAGCGTTGTCACAATTCGCGCCGACGGCGCGGTTCGGTTCGCCGGAAGATTTCGCCTATTTCGTCAATGCCCTGCATCAGGCCGATATTGGCGTGATTCTCGACTGGGTTCCGGCGCATTTCCCGACGGATACCCACGGCCTTGCGCAATTCGACGGCACCGCGCTGTACGAATATGCCAACCCGTTGGAAGGCTTCCACCAGGATTGGGACACGCTGATCTACAACCTGGGTCGCACCGAAGTGCATGGCTTCATGCTGGCCTCGGCGCTGCATTGGCTCAAGCACTTCCATATCGACGGCCTGCGCGTTGATGCCGTAGCGTCGATGCTCTACCGCGATTATTCGCGCAAGGCCGGCGAATGGGTGCCTAACCGCCATGGTGGGCGGGAGAACCTTGAAGCCATCGACTTCCTGCGTCACCTCAACGATGTGGTGGCCCTGGAAGCGCCGGGCGCCTTGGTGATTGCCGAGGAATCCACCGCCTGGCCGGGTGTGAGCCAGCCGACCCAACAGGGCGGTCTGGGCTTTAACTACAAATGGAACATGGGCTGGATGCACGATTCCCTGCATTACATCCAGCAGGACCCGGTGTACCGCGCCCATCACCACAACGAACTGAGTTTTGGCCTGGTGTATGCCTGGTCCGAGCGGTTTATCCTGCCGATCTCCCACGATGAAGTGGTGCACGGCAAGCACTCGTTGATCGACAAGATGCCCGGCGACCGCTGGCAGAAGTTTGCCAACTTGCGCGCCTACCTGGCATTCATGTGGATGCACCCCGGTAAGAAACTGCTGTTCATGGGCTGCGAATTCGGCCAGTGGCGCGAGTGGAACCATGATCAGCAACTGGACTGGTACCTGCTGCAGTACGCGGAACACAAGGGCGTGCAGAAGCTGGTCGGCGATTTGAATCGCTTGTATCGGGAGGAGCCGGCCCTGCATGAGCAGGACGACGCACCGCAGGGCTTCCAGTGGCTGATTGGCGACGATGCGATCAACAGCGTCTATGCCTGGCTGCGCTGGAGCAAGGACGGCAAGCCGGTGCTGGTGGTGGCCAACTTCACCCCGGTGCCGCGTCAGGGCTATCAAGTCGGTGTGCCGTTTGGCGGGCGTTGGAGTGAGGTGATCAACAGCGACGCCGACATGTACGCAGGTTCCAATTATGGGAACGGCGGCGAGGTGTTTACCCAGGATGAACCACTCCATGGTCAACCGGTGTCGCTGTCGTTGAACGTGCCGCCACTTGGGGTGCTGATTCTGCGGCCAGAAACGCTTTAAAGGCGCTACCGTGCTCGATTCTGTTGTCCATGCTGGTGGCAGGGTGCCACAATAGCGCCATTCTCGGGGGCAGTAGATCAGGCGGATTTCATGAATGGCCTTGGGCGTGGGCAGGACCAGGATTGCGTTATAGAGGAGTTGGTGCGAGCTGACCGTTTGCACCAGCTGTTTCGGCAGTCATTTGCCGCCATTCTCGGCAGTTTCTTGGCAGCGGTCATGCTCTGCTGGCTCTGCTGGGACCGGTTTGACCATCAGGTCATCCTGGTCTGGCTGGTGGTGTTGGCGGGGTCATCCCTGTTGCGCGTCAAGATGTTTGTAGAGTGGTTTCGCTGCCCTAACGCCGAGCGCACGCCGGATCTGTGGGAGCGCCGTTATTGGATGACGCTGGTGTTTTCCGCCGGGATCTGGGGCTTCGGCGCCTTGGCGGTGATGCCGACGGATGATCGCCTGTCCCAGGTGCTGGTTATGTTGTTTACCGTGGGCATGTCGGTCAGCGCGGTATCCTGTTACTCGGCTTATCGTTACATGACCCTGGCCTCCATGGGCCTGGTGCTGCTGCCGTGTACGCTGTGGCTGCTGTTCCAGCCTTCTTCGATGCAAGTGGGTGTGGCCATCGCCGTATTGGTGTTCTCCACCTTTGTCGTCAGCGCCACGCGCAAGTTGTCCGATGCATTGGAAAAGGCGTTTCGCCTGACCCGGCAAATGGAACGTGCCCACAATATCTCCACTCGCGCCGCACAGACCGATGAGCTCACCGGTCTGATGAATCGCCGCGCGTTTTTCGAACATGCCCAGCGGCTGCATGAACAATGCCTTCACAACCAGCAGCCGCTGTGCGCGCTGATGATGGACATGGACCACTTCAAGGAAATCAACGACACCTACGGCCACCAGACCGGGGACCAGGTGTTGCGCCAGATCGGAGGGGTGATCAGCGCGTCCTTTCGCGAGGCGGACGTGTATGGGCGCGTGGGCGGCGAGGAGTTTGCGGTATTGCTGCCCAATACTTCGCTGGAAACGGCGCGGGGTATTGCCGAGCAACTGATCAAGGCCATTTCCAGCCTGGACTCTGAACCCGTGCAAGGGTTGACCGCCAGCCTGGGTGTGGCGTCCACCCATGCCCAGGACCAAGACCTGCACGGCCTGATGAATACCGCCGACAAGGCGCTGTACCGCGCCAAGGCGCAAGGTCGCAATCAGGTGGCGGTGGCGCAGTAGGGCTCAGTCCTGGACATTGCCTTGGTCAGCGCCCGCGCGACCTGGTCGGCGGAATAGGGCTTGGGCAGGAACTCGACGCCTTCATAGCCACTTTCGGCCAGCTCTTCGCTGTAGCCGGAGGTGAGCACCACCGGCAAGTCCGGGCGCCATTGACGCAGCTTTTTGATCATCGCCACACCGGTCATGCCAGGCATCACCACATCCGAAAATACCCCATCGAATGCCAGGGCATCCGTACCGGACAGCGCGAGTGCCTGTTCGGCATCGGTGGCCCAGGTGGTCTGGTAACCCAGGTCCTGCAGGATCTGGTTGGCAAAGCGGCCCACTTCCAGGTTGTCTTCCACGATCAGGATATGGCGCTGGGTCGTATCTTGGGGCAGTTGCTGGCCTGTCGGTGTCGGTGTGTGGTGCGTCATCTGCGGCGCCACTTCTGGCAGGTACAGGGTAAACACCGTGCCCTGGTCTGAGTGGCTGGCCACGTCAACGTTACCGCCGGACTGCTTGGCAAACCCGAATACCTGGGACAACCCCAGCCCCGTGCCTTTGCCTACCGGCTTGGTGGTAAAGAACGGCTCGAAAATGCGCTCGAAGGTGTCAGCCGGAATGCCGCTGCCAGTGTCAGCCAAGGAGACGGTTACAAAAGGTTGGCGTACTTGCTCATCGCCGCGGATGTGCGGCATTGCGTCTACATCGGCCACGCGCAAGGTCAGGGTGCCTTGGCCCTCCATCGCATCCCGGGCATTCAGGGCGATATTGATCAGTGCGGTCTCGAACTGGCTGGTGTCGACACGTGCATAGCAAGGCCGCTCGGGCAGTTGCACCTGCACATGGATACGCGCGCCGGTGACGCTTTCGAGCATTTCGCCGATGTTCTTGACCCGTTGCCCGACATCGAAGACTTCCGGGTTCAGGGGTTGGCGCCGAGCGAAGGCGAGCAGTTGGCTGGTGAGCTTGCTGGCGCGCTCGACGGTGTCGGAAACCGCGCCCATATAGCGTTGGCGTCGCGCCTCGGAGAGCCCGGGCTGACGCAGGAAATCCACGGACGAACGAATGATGGTCAACAAGTTGTTGAAGTCATGGGCCACGCCACCGGTCAATTGGCCGATGGCTTCCAGCTTCTGCGACTGGCGCAGCGCGGCTTCGGCCTGGGTGAGGGCAGCGGTGCGCTCTTGCACGCGTTGTTCCAGGGTCGCGTTCAGCTCGGCGAAGGCGGCCAGGCCTTCGCGTACGGCGGCGTCGGCACGCACCCGCTCGATATGCGCCCAGGAGCGCTCGGTGACTTGGCCGACCAATGCCAGGTCATCAGGCGACCAGACCCGGGCGGTTTTGTGGTGCACGGCCATCAACGCGGTCAGGCGGCCATTCTTGATCAGTGGGAAGCACGCGGTCGCCAGCGCCCCCAGGGCCTGATAGCTGGCGGCAACCTCGGGGGCGAACTCAATGCGACTGTCTTCGACCACCAACGGTTCACCGCCGCGCAGTTGTTGCACCGCCCTTGCGCCGAACGAGGCCAGGCGGTAGCGCCCCACGGTGCTTGGCGAGCCGGGCGCGGCCCAATTGCCACGAATGGTAAAGCCGTCCTCATCGTCGTCCATATCGGCGTAGGCGCAATTGGAGACTTGCAAGTGCTTGGCAAGCAGTCGCGTAGTGATCGACATGATACTTTCGGCGTCGGCAGCATTCGCCACGGCGCTGCCCACTGCGTCCAACACGGCCAGGCGGCGGGTCAGGAGTACGGTGGCGGTGGTTTCGGTGACGGTATCGAGCATCCCCACGACGTTGCCCTTGGGATCGCGGATGGGGCTGTAGCAAAAGGTAAAGTACGCTTGTTCGACACCCATGCCGCGCTCGATCTGCAGCGGGAAGTTCTCGATATAAGTGGCACGGCCTTCGAATGCCGCGTTGGCAATAGGGCTGATGTCTGCCCAGACCTCACCCCAGACTTCGCTGAACGGGCGGCCCAATGCATCGGGTTTATCGCCCAGGATCGGAACGAAGGCGTCGTTATACAACATAGTCAGGTGAGGCCCCCACACGATGGATTGGGGGAAACTCGAGGCAAGGCATAACGCGACGGTGGTCTTGAGCACGTCCGGCCACTGCCCCGGCGGCCCCAGGGGCGTTTTCGCCCAATCATGCTGGCGAACCCGCTCAGCCATGTCGCTGCTGCTTTGCAGCCATTTCATCATTGCAAGAGCACCTTGTTTACCTCGGTCTGTTTATCCGCCCCGTATGTCAGGCTGCCAAGCTACAGACCGGGATGGCCGCTGCCAGTTCAGCGGGATTATCCATGAGATGGCAATTTGATGCTTCCTGCACTTCAATCTGCCAATACCGCGTTTATTGTGCGCCGAAAACCCCCGTCCAATAGATGCCTGCGTCACTCTTCGGGTCCATCGCATAGGCCGCACCCAGCTCGCGGAATTGCGGGTTCATGAGGTTGGCGCAATGGCTGGGGCTGGCAAGCCAGCCGTCGACGACCTTGCGTGGCGTGTCCAGGCCGGCAGCGATATTTTCGCCGATGGCCTTCGCGGTGTACCCGGCCAGTTCGGCGCGGTCGCCGGGGGTACGGCCGTCATGGTCGAGGTGGTCGAAGAAGTTACCGTTGGCCATGTTGCGCGTATGGCTGTTGGCGGCGCCGGCCAGGTTTTCATTCCAGGACAATGGCGTGGTCGCGGTAAACGCCTGGGTACCGCATTGGCGCGGTTGGGCGCGGGCGGTATTGATCAGGTTGAGCAATTGCTTACCTTCGGTCTGCCAATCGCCCAGGCCGCTGGTCAGCAGTGGGCGGGCGAGCACGATGCGCCAGTCCTGGCCGCTGTTGCTCACGCCGATGTCGACAAATTGCGGGTCCAGCACCACACGGCAGAAGCTTTCGCGCACTGCCTTCATGGCTGACTGCGCGTCCTTGGGCCCCGACAGGCTGATGGCCTGCACGTTGACCATCGGGTACGCGGCCCGCGCCAGCGCTTGCTGCAAGTCGCCCACATTGTTGGCGGGCAGCACCAATCGCGTGTCGCTGGCCAGCGGTGGGAGTTCCTGGGAACCCTGGTCACCGCAGCGTTGCACATGGCTGCGGTATTGGTTGATCTGTTGGACTAACTGACTTTCTTCATTCGCCATCGCGGTGGCGCAGAACACCGTAGTGGCGGCCAGCGTCGTAAGACCCATCATCAATGACAGAACGCGCATGGACGTTACCCTTGAGCTTGAAAGTGCCCATGATGCGCGATCCGGGTGCATCCATGCACCCGTTAGTCCGAACTTTTTCCTTAAGTTTTTGCATGCAGAGTGTTTACGGCCCTGATCGCACAACGCGAACACCACCACCAGCGCTGCAGAAATGGCGAGAATAATCAGAACGCCATCAGTGGAATGCGCCAATCGCCGTCCAACAGGAACTCGTTGCCGTTGATGGTCAGCAGGCACACGCACTGGCTAATTGGCTTCTGAGGAAGTCATGGAAGGCCGCGAAGTCGTCATTTTCTGCGCGAATGGCGCTGAGAACCCGTACGAAAAGCGAATAGGGGGCTGGAGCACAAGCATGGGAGAACCTTGTTGATCAGGGTATCAGGCAATAGTCGTTACGATTTTATCTTGTCAATATCTGTGTCGTATCGCTCCTGCGAGCAGGATCAATACGAGCGCCCCGCCGAAAGTGGCGTGCAGGCCGCTGGCCACTGACTGTGCAGTAGCGTGCGTCACCTCCGGCGTGGCCCAGGCGAACACGGCGCCGAGGGCCAACGTGCCGACAATCAAGCCGAGATTGCGCTTTGCGTGAGGTGTGCGGGCTGCAACGGGTACAATCGCCGCTGCCTTGATGCTAAACCCAGGAATTTGCATGTTCAGCCTTACCCGCTATACCACACCGTGCCCCGAGCTTGTGAATGGCCAGATCCTGCAGATGGTGGTGGACAACCTCACCGACATCAGCAGCGTGGGACTGCCGCCGAGCAACCTGCTGTACAACATCTACCAGTACGCCACCGGCTTTGAGGTGCACCTGTACCTCGAAGCACTGAACGGTTCAAAAGGCATTGCCGTCGAGTTGGTTGTGGCGACCGATGCGCAGGACCCGGAAAAGGTCATTGGCTTTGTGCTGTGTCTGCCAGTGAAGGATGACCCCGAGGCGTGTGGCGTCGCTTTCATGGCGGTGCAAGTCGGTTACCGGCGCCAGGGTGTGGCACGCGCGATGATGCGCGACGTGCTGAGTCGTTATCCCCATGCGGAGCTGGCGTGCTCAGTGGAAAAGGTGCCGGCGTTTGAAGGCATGGGCTTTCGAGTGCGCGGCGCGCGCGGTACCCAGGTGCTGATGAACACGCGGGACTACGGCACCGATGGCTTGATGGGGGGACTGGATGTGGCGGCGATCTACAGCTCGCTGGAAGTGCGGCAGATTCATACGTATCTGCTGCAAAAGCACGGCAAGCGGGCGATGGTGGATGCGGAGAAGCAGCGCGATCGGCATCTTGATCAGTTGGCGCGTAAGGTTCAGTTGTTTGTGGCTGCGCACTGACCCGCTCACGAGGAGGTGCGATGTGGCCTTGGTGGTCAGCCTTTCGGTGACTGAACCACCGCAATCGCAGGTAAGCCCACCCCCACAACACGCCGACTGACACTGATCTAAAGGCGGCCGCGATTAACCATCGCCAGTATGGTCGCCAACAACTCCTGTTGCGCCTCTTCACGGCTGATCTCGCCACTGGCCGCCGCCTGGGACAACGCTTCCGCCGCCCCCAGCATGGCGCGCAAACCGGCCTGGGATAAGCGCCCAAAAGGCGACAGCGCGGCGCGGCACTTGTCGAGGAAGATCGCCTCGTACTGGCGCTTCAGGGCTTCCAGCTCCGGCGAGCTGCTGAGTGCCGCAATCACCCCCGGAATTTCCCGGCCTTGCAATAACACACAATCCACATAGGACTCGGCGATCACCCAGGCCCGCCCTTCAAGGGTGGCGCTGCTGGCTGCTATGGCGTTGGCAAATACCCGATCCTGGCGCGCATCAAAATCCTCATACAGCGCGGTCAGCAACCCGGCACGGGTGACGAAATGGTCGTAGACCACCGGCTTGGTCACACCCGCCAGTTCTGCCAGGCGGCCGAGGGTCAGGGCTTCGGTGCCTTCATCGCGCACCAGTTGCCAGGCCACATCCAGCAATTGGCGCAGGCGATCTTCACGGGACAGGCGACGACGTGGGGTAGGGAATTCGCTGCTTGACATGCTTATATACCAAAAGTAACTTACCAATCGTAACTTAAGCCCAGCGTAACCCCAAAGGGAGTCAATGTCATGCACGCACTCATCGTTGTTGCTCATCACGACCCGCAATCCCTCACCCATAGCGTCGCCGCGCAGGTGGCTGCTGGCCTGGCTGCATCAGGCCACACCTTTGAAATTGCCGACATCGCCGCCGAGGGTTTTGACCCGCGCTATACCGCGGTCGACCACTTGGTGCACCGCACTCGCGCCACGCCACCGGCCGACGTACTGGCCGAACAGGCCCGCATCGACCGCGCCGACGCCTTGGTGCTGGCGTTTCCGATTTACTGGTGGTCGTTGCCAGGTCTGCTCAAAGGTTGGATCGACCGCGTCTTCATCAATGGGTGGGCGATCGACTACCGCCCCGATACGCCGGTGGTGAAGAAGCTGCGGCACTTACAGGTGCACCTGCTGGCCTTGGGCGCCGCCGATGACGATGCATTCGACCGACACGGCTATGCCAAGGCAATGCGCACGCAGATCGACGACGGGATCTTCGACTACTGTGGCGCACAGGTGGTGACGTCGGCGCTGATGCTGGAATCGGAAAGCGGCGGGGCGCAGGCGCATCTGCAAAAGGCCAAGACCGTGGGCCAGGGTTTGTTCGAGCGGGAGACGGTCGCCGGTTGACTCAACCTTCGCGGAACAGGTCGTGGGCATCCAGCAGGCGGTAGGCGATCTCTGGTCGTTTCTCCAGGCCTCGGCGGATCGCGGCAGGGATCGATTGTCGGGTTTTGCGGCACATGCCCGGCAGTTCATCGATCACGATCTGGATCCCGCGCATGCTCTTGACTTCGGTATGGCCTGGCGCGATATGCACGCGAATGCCCAATTGCTGGTACATCAGCTCTTGCAGGCGCTCCAGGTCTTGCAGGCTCTTGAGGTCTTCAAGGCGGTCGAGCAGTTTCTTCTCTTCCTGGCGCGTCAGGTTGAGGATGCGCAGATCGGCAGCTGGCGCGTGCAGCAGTTGTTCGCGGTCGCAGACGCAAGCGCCGGGTGGGCAGGGTTGGCGAATCGTCATGTGCACGGCCTCCCCATTCCGACGCTGATCGCTCAGTAGGTCAGTGCAACCCCAAGACTGCCCAACGCCTTCCAGTACTCAGGATAGGTCTTGGCTACGCAGTCCGGGTCCTGAATGCGGATGCCCGACACTTTCAGCCCGGCCAGGGCAAAGCACATGGCAATGCGGTGGTCGGCGTGGGTGTCGATCAGCGCGCTGCACGACGTGCCGGCCAGCGCTGGATCGCTAGCCACCAGCAGGTCGTCGCCTTCGATGGTCGCCAGGCCCGGGCGGATCTCGTTCAGGCCGTCATGCAGCGCCTGTACGCGGTCACATTCCTTGACCCGCAGGTTGGCCAGCTCAGTGAAACGCACCGGGGTGTTATTGAACGCGGCGAGCACCGCCAGGGTCGGGATGGCGTCCTGCATCTGCGAGCCGATCACGGTTGCCTGCATGTCTGGGAATTGCGCGATCACCGCCTGGGCCTTGGCGTCCGGCTGAGTAAAGTCTTGCGCGGCTACGCCGATGTCGATGCGGCCACCGGTCAACACTTCAGCGGCCCACAGGTAAGTGGCGGCGGAGGCGTCGGGTTCGATCAGATAATCATGGGCGCTGTAGCCGGTAGAGGCGACGCGCCAGGTGGTGTCGTTGACTTCTTCAACCTGGGCACCAAAGGCACGCATGCAGTCCAGGGTCAGGTCCACATAGCCACGCGCACCGATGTCCTTGCCGGTCAGCGCCACTTCAATCGGCGCTTCACCGCAGGCGGCGAGCATCAGCAGGGCCGATACGTATTGGCTGGACAGGCCGCCGTCGATCTCGAAGCGTTTGGCTTTGATTTTGCCTACGCCGTGTACGCTGACGGGTGGGCAACCGGTGGGGCTGTCGACCTGGATGCCGTTCTGGCTGAGGGTCGCCAGCAGCGGGCCGATCGGGCGTTTTTGCATGTAGTCATCGCCGTCCAGCACCACGGTGCCTTCGACGGTGGCAACGGCTGCGGTGAGGAAGCGCATGGCGGTGCCAGCGTTGCCGAGGAACAGCGGTTGGGCCGGCAGTTGCAGTCTGCCCTGGCCGGTGACGACGAAGGTGGTGCCGTCCGGCTCGTCGATGGTCACGCCCATTTGGCGCAGGGCTACCGACATGTGGCGGGTGTCATCGCTTTTGAGCGCGCCGCTGAGGCGGCTGGTGCCCTTGGCCAGTGCCGCCAGCAGGAGGGCGCGGTTGGTAATGGATTTGGAGCCGGGGGGCGCGACCTTGCCATTGAGGGGGAAGTTGGGCGGTGTAACGGTCACGGTTTTCTGCGAACTCAAGGTACAGGGCTCCTGATTCAAGGCACGGGCGGCGGGCGGAGTTGAATAATCGGGTATAGATGCGGTGCTTGTCGAGCCATGGGGTCATGACCGCAGGTATTTTTTGGGTGTACATCGATCTAACTGTGGGAGTTGGCTTGCCTGCGATGGCGGTCTATCGGGGTACATATCCGTTTTTTTGGTAACGGCGGGTATTGGTTCTGCCTTTAGTCCGGCCAGCGTGTTTGACGGGGCGCCTGAGATCAAGATCAAAAGCCAAATTATCGCTTCGTTAGCCAGTAATCATGCAGCGCCCACGCTGCCGGTTCGATTTCGCTGACGCGCTGCTGGTGCGCCTGCACATTCAGGTCGGCGGGTAATTCGAAATTGTCTTGTTCGGCGCACCAGGAGATTTTCTCCAACTCTGCGGCCTGGGCGGCTGGCAGTTCCGGCCAGTTGCCGATGGCGGCGCCGCGGATGTAGCCAAAGCACCATTCTTCGGCGAGGGTCACGGTTTGGCCCTGGTGTTCGGTTTCATCGAATCGGGCCTTGAAACCCTTGGCATCAGTCGCCAGTTGTTCGGCCAGGGTGTTGAGATGGCGAACGCACAGTTCGAGGAAGCTTTGCGCTTCGTCCATGTTGTCCCATTCCGGGTTCTGGCCGCCCCAGATGGCCGGGAACCACTCCGCCACGTCCACTTGGACCGGGCTGGACACGAGCGCGGTGAAGTAGCCGTCGAGTTCGGCCAGGTTCAATACGCTATGGTCGTCGCCGTATTTGAGCAGGGCATCTTCGATCGATTCAAATTCGGCGCAGGTGAGGGGGTGGGCGTGCATGGGCATATCCTTTAAACGTCGAGCGCCGCTGAGGGGGCGGCTTAAAGCCCGAAGGATGGCGTGTACGCAGGGTTTTATCCAGCGTCTTTTTCTTCACGGTGTACAGTCCCGCTTTTGGCCGATGCGTCCTTGCGCACCCTTGTTATAGTTCGGGCCTAATTACTCGCCAGCCAGGGATCACTGCCATGCCCGAATACCAAGCTTTCGTCGTCGAACTCACCGGCAACGTTGCCCATGTGCAGATAAACCGCCCGGAAAAGATCAACGCGATGAACGCGGCGTTCTGGACCGAAATCATCGACATCTTCCAATGGGTCGAAGACACCGACGCCGTGCGCGCCGTGGTGCTCAGTGGCGCCGGCAAGCACTTCTCCTCAGGGATAGACCTGATGATGCTGGCCTCGGTCGCCAACGACCTCGGCAAGGACGTGGGCCGCAACGCGCGCCTGCTTCGACGCAAGATCCTCGAACTGCAGGCCTCGTTCAATGCCGTCGACAACTGCCGCAAGCCAGTGCTGGCGGCAATCCAGGGTTACTGCATCGGCGGCGCCATCGACCTGATCAGCGCTTGTGATATGCGCTACGCCGCCGAAGACGCGCAATTCTCGATCAAGGAAATCGATATCGGCATGGCCGCTGACGTTGGCACCCTGCAACGCCTGCCACGCATTATTGGCGACGGCATGCTGCGTGAGCTGGCCTACACCGGCCGCCAGTTTGGCGCCGAGGAAGCGCGCAGCATCGGACTGGTCAACCGTGTGTATCCCGATCAGGACAGCCTGTTGGCCGGCGTCATTGAAATCGCTCATGAAATCGCCGCCAAGTCACCGATTGCGGTCACTGGCACCAAGGCCATGATTAGCTACATGCGTGATCACACCGTCAATGATGGCTTGGAATACGTTGCCACCTGGAACTCGGCTATGTTGCAATCCAACGACCTTCGCGTGGCCATCGCGGCCCACATGAGTAAGCAGAAACCCGAATTCGTGGATTGACTGACATGACCCCAGGCTGGATTACCACAACGCTGCTGGACAACGACACCCCGGGTGGCTGGGCCGTTGCCCGCAGCCGTGAGGGCTTTTTGCATGACACCAATGGCCCGATGTTTCCGCGTGAATGGCTAAAGCGCCAGGACCTTTCGGTGTTTGCCGAGCACGGCATCGGCCACCTCGACGGCGAGCCGGTGTACCTGCTGGAACTCAACGCGGCGGCTGAAGTGCCGGGCTGCAGCTGGCAGGGCTTGCGCGGCTTCATGCTGCAAGGTGATCACACCCTGTACAAAGTGTTGGGCTATGCGGCGCAGATCGGCACGTGGGCACGGGAGCATCGGTTTTGCGGCAGTTGCGGCCAGGCCATGGCCCAGGTGCCACGCGAGCGGGCGATGTATTGCCAGGCCTGTGACCTGCGCAGCTACCCGCGAATCTCGCCGAGTATGATCGTGCTGGTGACCCGTGGCGACGAGATCCTGCTGGCGCGTTCGCCGCGTTTTGTCACAGGCGTGTACAGCACGTTGGCGGGGTTTGCCGAACCGGGCGAGTCCGCCGAAGATTGCCTGGTCCGCGAGGTTCGCGAAGAGGTGCAGGTGGAGGTCAAGAACATCCAGTACATGGGCAGCCAGTGCTGGCCGTTCCCGCATTCGATGATGCTGGGTTTCCACGCTGAATACGCGGGTGGCGATATCGTGCCTCAGGCTGACGAGATTGAGGACGCGCAGTGGTTCAATATCCACGACCTGCCGCCGTTGCCGGCGTCACGTTCGATTGCGCGTTACCTGATCGACCTCTACCTGGCCCGTCGTCTAGGCCACGCTGAACCAGTGCTGCCAGGCTAGGCGCACGGTCAGGCCGAGTACCACGGTGATAAACACTGGGCGAATGAATTTGGCGCCGCCGCTGATCGCGCTGCGTGCGCCGAAGAACGCGCCACCCATTACCGAAATGCCCATCGCCAGGCCGACGATCCAATCCACCGAGCCGTTGAAGATAAATACCGACAGCGCCGCCGCGTTGCTGACGAAATTCATGCTGCGCGCCACGCCGCTGGCTTTGACCAGATCGATGGGGTACAGCAGCATCGTGCTCACCGTCCAGAACGCCCCGGTGCCGGGGCCCGCTACGCCATCGTAGAAGCCCAGGCCAAAGCCCTGGGTGGCTTGCCATTTCTTCTTGATCGGCGCATCTGCGTCCAGCGGCGCCTTGGGGGTACCGCCGAACAGCAGGTACACACCACAGGCAAATACGATCACCGGCAGCATTTTGTTGAGGGTTTCTGCAGGCAGATAGTGCGCGACTACTGCGCCAGCGAGCGCACCCACCAGCGTACCGACGATGGCGTGCACCCACTGGCGCGGGTGGAACAGCTTGCGGCGGTAAAAGGTAAAGCTGGCGGTCGCCGAGCCGAACGTGGAGCTGAGCTTGTTGGTGCCCAGTACCAGATGGGGTGGCATGCCGGCGGTGAGCAGGGCCGGCGTGGTGAGTAAGCCGCCGCCTCCGGCAATGGCGTCGATGAAGCCGGCGATGAACGCGACGACGGCCAGGATGGCGAGGGTGGTGAGGTCTACGCTGAGTTCGAAGGGCATGGGCAGGACTTATTCTTGGAAGGGCGCTAAGCGAAAGGCCGCCATCTTACCCGTCTGAGGTATGCAGATCCAAATGTGGGAGCGGGCTTGCTCGCGAATGCGGTGCATCAGCTAGCACATTCAGTGACTGACACAGCGCATTCGCGAGCAAGCCCGCACAGATTTTTAACCGTGCCGACTTACTAGCGGCGTGCCTCGATCCACTCCAGGGCGGTGCGCCAGACACAAATCCCCAGGAAGTAAGCCGACATCACCGACCATAATCCAAACGTCCACGGGTTGGTGTTTGGATAATCCACCACCATCAAAAAGCTGCACAGCAACCAAATCGTGGTCACCGCGATATTGATCGGCATGAATCGCTTAACCCGGAACGGGTGCAAGAACTTCATTGGCGTTACGGTCAGCAGCGCCAGGCCAAGCACTGTGAGCAAGGTGACCCAGGCTTGCGGCTGGATGATATAGACACACAGTGCAACCACGTTCCATGCCGCGGGGAAGCCGACGAAGTAGTTGTCCTTGCTTTTCATGTTCACGTTGCAGAAGCAGAACAGCGACGAGACCAGGATCACCGACACCGTCAACAGGTGGGTAAATTCCGGCAGGTCGATATAACGGTAGATAAACAGCGCCGGAATAAACACATACGTCAGGTAATCAATCACCAGGTCCAGTACCGATCCGTCGAAGCTCGGCAAGACCGTGCTCACGTTGACCCGTCGCGCCAGTGAACCGTCGACGCCGTCCACCACCAGCGCCAGGCCGAGCCACAGCAGGCAAGCCTTGGGTGAGTTTTCCAGCAGCGCCAGGGTAGCCAGGAAGGCCAATACCACACCGGTGGCGGTAAAGCCGTGGGCGCCCCAGGCTTTGAGTCTGGCTACATGCAGGGTCGATATCACGGGCGGTTCTCCAAAAGGTGAAACGGGGCAGCCGACAACGTGACGCTGTCGAGTCTGGCCGGGGAATGCAGGTATCGACCGGGAAGGGGGTCAGAAGGTTCACCAACCGGGTGCATCACTTAGCGTAGCAAGCGTAAGCCGTTTCGGCATCAGCCCTGGCGGAACACCAAGGCCTTTAAGCCGCTTTGCGCATCAATATCAGGAAATTCCGGCGGGTTTTGCAGCCGTTCGACGAATCGTAACCCGGGTGCCTCTTGTGTCACACCGTCGATCAGGAAGTCCTCGCCGAGGGCGGGGTCGTTCATGCACGCCAACACGGTGCCCTGTGGGGTCAGCAAGTCCGGCAGGCGCCGCAATACGCGCTGGTAATCCTTGGTCAGCAGGAAACTGCCTTTCTGGAACGACGGCGGGTCGATGATCACCAGGTCGTAGGGGCCGCTGTTGGTGACCTTGGCCCAGGACTTGAACAGGTCGTGGCCCAGAAAGCTGACCCTGCTCAGGTCATGACCATTCAGGCGATGGTTGTCGCGGCCACGGCTCAGGGCGCCGCGCGCCATGTCCAGGTTGACCACGTGGTCGGCGCCGCCTTCGATGGCGGCCACGGAAAACCCACAGGTGTAGGCAAACAGGTTGAGTATCCGCTGGCCCTTGGCGTGTTCGCGAACCCAGTTGCGGCCGTAGCGCATGTCGAGGAACAGCCCGCTGTTCTGTTTTTTACCCAGGTCGATCAGGTAACGCAGCCCGCCTTCAATAATGGTCAGCTCGTCGATAGGGTTGCCCACCAGCCATTCGGTGGTGCTTTGCGGCAAGTAGCGGTGTTGCAGCGCGACGGTGTAGGCATTGAACTGCGTCTGCAGCAGCTGTTTCAGGGCGTGCAGGTGTTCTGCATCAGGCGCCTTGAACAACGACACCAGCAGCACGCCTTGTAGCCAGTCCACCGTCAATTGCTCAAGGCCCGGCCAGCAGCGGCCACGGCCGTGGAACAGGCGCCGGGTTTCAGCCGGTGGGCTGGCCAGGGCGGTGAGCAAGTGAGTGTGCAGGGTGGTGAGTGCTTCTGGGTTCATCGTTAAACGTCGGTCATTGAGCGGGCGGCATTTTAAACACAATTGCGTCGTTAGAATGCAGCGATCAAGGGTGAACCAAACACGTCCCGAATAAACCCTGGCGCGATATACCGTTCGTAATGCGCCTCGGACAGCAGGAAAAACTCCCGATCAATCGCGTCGCGCAGGTCCGCCAAATGGCGCTCACGAAACTCCGGCAACAAGGCCAGGCCATACGCATCCAACTTGGAAATCACCCGCGCACCCCGGGCTATCAGTTGGTATGCCCAGCAATACGGCGATTGGTGCGGCATAAAGGGGATCGTGCGACTTTCCAGCTGCTGGCGCAGCAGGTGCGCATCAAACACTTCCAGTTTGCTGGTCATCACCTGCACCAACAATTGCTCAAGGCGCAGCCACACGGCCTGCTTTTCGTCGGCGTTGTAGCCGTTCCACTGGATCACTTCGTGGTGATAGCGTTTGCAGCCCCGGCACACCAGGTCACCGTAAACGGTAGAGCACAGGCCGACGCAAGGTGTCTTGATGGTTTGATTGGGCATAAGTGGCAATTTGCAAAGTCTGTAAAACACCGCAGACCTAACTGTGGGAGCGGGCTTGCTCCCACAGTTAGGTCTGTGTCGTTGATTAGTCCCAGCTCAACGCGCCGCCAGTCTGATACTCGATCACACGGGTTTCGAAGAAATTCTTCTCTTTCTTCAAGTCCATGATCTCGCTCATCCACGGGAACGGGTTGGTGGTGCCTGGATACTCTTCTTTCAAACCAATCTGCGACAGGCGACGGTTAGCGATGAACTTGAGGTAGT